>JAFTVM010000115.1 GCA_017465745.1 Oscillospiraceae bacterium | reverse complement strand
GTCAACTTCCGCATCCTGCGCAATCCTGCCGAGATCATCGGCGAGAACGGCAAGGTCACCGCTATGAAGCTGCAGGTCATGGAGCTGGGTGAGCCCGATGCTTCCGGCCGCCGCTCCCCCAGAGCTGTGGAAGGCCAGTTCGAGATCCTGCCCGTTGACACCGTCATCAACGCCATCGGCCAGAAGGTCATGCCCGTTGGTTTCGAGGCCCTGGAGCTGAACAAGAAGGGCATCATCGCTGCCGACGAGACCACCTTCCGCACCAACCTGCCCGACGTCTTTGCAGTGGGCGATGCCACCAACCGCGGCGCTGACATTGCCATCGCCGCCATCGGTGAGGCCAACAAGGCTGCTGCCGTTATCGACTCCTACCTGAAGGGCGCCATTGTCGGTTACCGCAAGCCCTACCTGTCCGAGCGTGAAGTCACGCCCGAGATGCTGACTGCCTACCAGAAGCAGGCCCGGGCCAAGATGCCTCACAAGGCTCCCGCCGAGCGCATCAAGGACTTCAACGAGATGAACTACGGCTTCACCGAGGAGCAGGCTCAGGCCGAGGCCAAGCGCTGCCTGGAGTGCGGCTGCCATGACTACTACAACTGCACCCTGATCAAGCACGTGGGCAAGTACGACGTCCATCCCGAGCGTTTTGTCGGTGAGAAGCGTATGACCACCTCCGACGAGAGCCTGGTCTGCATCGAGCGCAACGAGGGCAAGTGCATCCTGTGCGGCCTGTGCGTGCGTACCTGTGACGAGGTCGCCGGCAAGGGCATCCTGGGCCTCATCGGCCGCGGCTTCACCACCGTGGTCAAGTCCGAGTTCCGTGATCCCGCCGTCATCGCTGACTGCATCAACTGCCGCAAGTGCGCCGAGGCATGTCCCACCGGCGCCATGAAGATCCTGAAGTAAGGGTTTTTAGGCACTACATACCCCCGCGCCCCGCACCCCAAAAAGGTGCGGGGCGTTTTTGCGCCGGAAAGACATCTGTATTTCACAGCGCAATAACCAGAAAAATCCACCTGAACCTGGGTAATTTGTGAAGAATTCTTTCAAAAAGCACTTGCAAATCCCAGTGCATAGTGGTATAATGCGTATGTACGATAGTAGGACTTAGAAGAGAGGGGCGCGCCCCTCTCTTTCTTGTTACTGTTTTTAAGTTGAGAAAGGTGTGTTTGCATGAAAGTAACCGACATCGTTACCAAGATCGCACAGCCCGTTGTGGAGGCTCACGGATGCTCTCTGTGGGATGTGGAATACGTCCGCGAGGGTGACCAGCGGTTCCTGCGGCTGTACCTGGACAAAGAGGGCGGCGTAGATATCACCGACTGCGAGGCCATCTCCCGGGCCGTGGACCCCCTTCTCGATGAAGCCGATCCCATTCCCGACAGCTACCATTTCGAGGTCTGCTCCGCCGGTCTGGAGCGGGCACTGAAGCGTCCCGGCGATTTCGAGCGCTTCATGGGCAGCGCCGTCACGGTGAAGCTCTACCGCCCCCGGAACGGTCTGAAGGAGATCCCCTGCGTTCTCACCGGCTACGAAGACGGCAGGATCACCGTGGAAGCCGGTAAGGAGACCATTACCTTTGAAAAATCCCAGGTCGCACTGGTGCGACTGAGAGTCGAATTCTAATATTGTTTTTGTTGTAAATCAAAGATTTTCAACAAAAAGGCATTGCTTACAGGCACTGCCGATTCTGGAATTTTGGGAAAGAAAATTCCGGAATCCCGTCTCATTATGATCGTCATATAATAAACTCCAATTCTGCCAATTGCAGTTTATTATTGAGTATCACTATAAAAACTGAATATACTTTTAGGAGGAAATAAAAATGGCTAGAAATACCAAGGCCAAGAAGCAGCCCGAGGCCCACAAGATCGATGGCGCCGAGATTTTTGCCGCTCTGAAGGAGCTGGAAAAGACCCAGGGCATTCCTATGGATTATATGATGGAGCGTCTGAAGCAGGCGCTGACCAATGCATACCGCAAGGACCGTGAAGACCACCGCGACGTCCCCGCCGAGAATGTGGTGGTGGATATCACCGAGCAGGGCATCTTCATGCGTCAGATCAAGACCGTGGTGGACGACCTGTGGGACACCGCCCTGGAGATCCACATCGACGCTGCCAAGGTCATCGACCCCGACATCCAGCTGGGCGACACCGTCTCCATCCCTGTGGATGTGGAGAAGTTCGGCCGCATCGCTGCCCAGACCGCCAAGCAGGTGGTCATCCAGGGCATCCGCGAGGCACAGCGGGGCGTGGCTTACGAGAGCTACTCTTCCAAGGCCCAGGAGCTGCTGACCGGCACCGTCCTGCGTCTGGATCCCACCGGCGACATCTTCGTCCAGATCGGCCAGGGCGGCGACAAGCAGGATGCCGTCCTGCGCACCTCCGAGCAGATCCCCGGCGAGAAGTACGAGCCCGGCGACCTGATCCGTGTTTACGTTCTGGAGGTCCACCGCGCCACCCGCGGTCCCCTGGTTCACGTTTCCCGTACCCATCCCAACCTGGTCCGCCGCCTGTTCGAGCTGGAGACCCCCGAAATCGCTTCCGGTGAGGTGGAGGTCCGCAACATCGCCCGTGAGGCCGGCTCCCGCTCCAAGATGGCTGTCCGTGCCACCGCAGAGGGCGTGGATCCTGTGGGCGCCTGCGTCGGCCCCCGCGGCGGCCGTGTCGGCGCCGTTGTGGATGAGCTGTGCGGCGAGAAGATCGACATCGTGGTCTGGTCCGAGGATCCCTGCGAGTACGTCAAGGCTGCCCTCAGCCCCGCCGACGTGATCTCCGTCACCCTGGTGCCCGGCCAGAAGGCCTGCCGCGTCATCGTGCCCGATGACCAGCTGTCCCTGGCAATCGGCAAGGAGGGCCAGAACGCCCGTCTGGCTGCCCGCCTCACCGGCTACAAGATCGACATCAAGCCCGCTTCTCAGGCAGAAGTGGAGGAATAATGCTGAATGATGAATGCTGAATGCTAAATTGAGGTATCGCTTCGCGATGATCTGAAATTCAGCATTGTGCATTATGAATTCAGCATTCAATAAAGGAGGTAGTCCTTATGCAGAAAAAGATCCCCCAGCGGCAGTGTATGGGCTGCCGGGAACGGAAGGCAAAGCGGGAGCTGATCCGCGTCGTCCGGGGTACCGACGGCAATGTCAGCCTGGATTTCGGCGGAAAGATGAACGGCCGCGGCGCCTACATCTGCCCCGACCCCGAATGCCTGAAGAAGGTACGCAAGTCCAAGGCCCTGGACCGCAGTCTGGAAGTGACCATTCCCGATGCCGTCTATGAGCGCCTGACCCGTGAAATGGAGGGCAGCGTCAATGGATAAAGCGTTAAATTATCTGGCCCTGGCAAAAAAGGGCCGTCTCATCGAGCTGGGCGAGGAGCCCGTGGGCGCCGTTACCAGAGCCGTCAAGGGCCGTCTGGTGGTGGTGGCCTCCGACGCCTCCGACCACACCTGGCGCCGGGCCAAGAGCTTCGTGGCCGGCACTGAGCAGCAGGTTCTCCGGGTGCCTTTCACCAAGGAGGAGCTGGGCTTCGTGGTGGGCCGCACCAGTTTGGCCATCGCCGCCTTTACCGATGCCGCCCTGGCCCTGGCCTTCGTCAAGGCCCTCCCCGACCAGGAAAAGGTCAGGGACGTCCGGGAAGCCCTGGACATCAAGGCAAAAAAGCTGCGCCAGCGCGCGGATGAGGCAAAGGCCCACCAGCGGAACGTCCGCTTTGGCAAGAAGAAGTAAGTTAAAACCTACATTCAGGTTTGAGATGCGAAGGAACTTCGCCTTGGCTCCCTCTCTGAGGGAGCTGTCACGGCGTAAGCCGTGACTGAGGGAGTGTCCTGTGTTACAGGAGCTTCGGAAAGACACTCCCTCCGAGCCGCCTTGCGGCGGCCCACCTCCCTCAGAGAGGGAGGCGAGGGGCTTCGCCCACCGAACCGAAGCATTTATGGAGGTGCGTTTGATATATGAGTTTTGTGAAGTATCGTTTGAAGGAAGTGGCCACCGATTTTGGTACCACCCCCAAGGAAATCGCGGATATTATCGCCAAGTATTATGACCGTCCCAAGTCCAACACCCAGGTCCTGAACGACAACGAGCTGAACGCCGTGTTCGATCACATGACCCGCAACAACCAGATCGCGGACATCGCCCAGGTCTTCGCCGTGGCTCCCACCAGGAAGCCCGAGCCCAAGGCTGAGGCGCCCCGTGCCCCCCGTCAGAACGAGGGCCGCGCCGAGAATCGCGACAACCGCCGCGACAACCGCGACAACCGGAACCAGAACCGGAATAACCAGCAGTCCCCCCGCCCTGCCCAGCAGCAGAGCGCTGCCCAGACCCCCAAGCAGCCCGAGCCTGAGCGCAAGCGCGAGCGCCGCGTGGTGGACACCTCTGCCGTCCAGGTCAATGCCAACCGTTTCGCTGACGTGGACAATCTGGTCTCTGAGAAGGTCCAGAACTATCAGGGCGGCAAGCAGCGCATCGGCGGCGGCAAGGGCAAGCAGCAGCAGAAGCAGAAGGGCAACTTCAAGGGCAGCAAGTCCCGCAACGAAGAGCAGGAGAAGATGCGCCGTCTGCAGATGGAGGTGGCCCGCAAGGCCCCCGTCACCGTCAAGATCCCCGATGAGATCACCGTGGGCGAACTGGCTTCCCGCATGAAGAAGACCGCTGCCGAGGTCATCAAGTGCCTGATGCGCAACGGTGTCATCGCCGCCATCAACCAGACCATCGACTACGACACCGCCGAGTTCGTGGCCACCGAGCTGGGCTGCAAGGTGGAGAAGGAAGTCACCGTCACCATCGAAGAGCGCATCATCGACGACCACGTGGATACCGCCGAAGAGCTGGAGACCCGCGCACCCGTCGTCGTTGTCATGGGCCACGTCGACCACGGTAAGACCTCTACCCTGGACGCCATCCGCAAGACCTCCGTCACCAAGGGCGAGGCCGGCGGCATCACCCAGCACATCGGTGCTTACACCGTGGATGTGGACGGCCAGATGATTACCTTCCTGGATACCCCCGGCCACGCTGCCTTTACTTCCATGCGTGCCCGCGGCGCCAAGTCCACCGACATCGCCATCCTGGTGGTTGCTGCCGACGACGGCATCATGCCCCAGACCATCGAGTCCATCAACCACGCCAAGGCCGCCGAGGTGCCCCTGATCGTGGCCATCAACAAGATGGATAAGCCCACCGCCAACCCCGACAAGATCAAGGAGCAGCTGACCAAGTATGACCTGATCCC
>JAFTVM010000114.1 GCA_017465745.1 Oscillospiraceae bacterium | reverse complement strand
GCCGCCGTCCGGGAGGCTGCCGACCGGGTGCTGGGCATGCGCCCCTACCCCGTCCAGCTCATCGGCGGCATCGTGCTGCACCAGGGCCGCATCGCCGAAATGAAGACCGGCGAGGGCAAGACCCTGGTGGCTATCCTGCCCACTTACCTCAACGCCCTGACGGGCCGGGGCGTCCACGTGGTCACCGTCAACGACTACCTGGCCAAGCGTGACGCCGACTGGATGGGCAAGGTCCACCGCTACATGGGTCTTTCCGTGGGCCTGGTGATCCCCGGCATGAAGAGTGCCGAGCGCCGGGAGGCCTACGCCGCCGACGTTACGTATTGCACCAACAACGAGCTGGGCTTCGATTACCTGCGCGACAACATGGCCATTTACAAGCAGGAACTGGTGCAGCGGGGCCACAATTTCGCCATTGTCGACGAGGTGGACTCCATCCTCATCGACGAGGCCCGTACCCCCCTGATCATTTCCGGCAAGGGCGAGGATTCCTCCAAGCTCTACGAGATGGCCGACGCCCTGGTGTCCTCCCTGCGCCGCAAGGTCTTTGCCAAGACCGACGAAAAGGAGGTCCATGACGACTACGACTGCGACTACTTTGTGGATGAGAAGTCCCGCACCGTGTCCCTGACCGCCAGCGGCATCGCCAAGGCCGAGCGGTTCTTCGGCCTGGAGAATCTGGCCGACGCGGAAAACGCCACCATCGCCCACCACATCAACCAGGCCATGAAGGCCCGGGGCCTGATGAAGAAGGACATCGACTATGTGGTGAAGGATGGCCAGATCATCATCGTCGACGAGTTCACCGGCCGCCTGATGTACGGCCGCCGCTACAACGAAGGCCTCCACCAGGCCATCGAAGCCAAGGAAAATGTCACCGTGGCGGGGGAGAGCAAGACCCTGGCCACCATCACCTTCCAGAATTTCTTCCGCCTGTACGACAAGCTCTCCGGCATGACCGGCACCGCCCTGACGGAAGAAGAGGAATTCGCCGCCATCTACAATCTGGACGTGGTGGAGATCCCCACCAACCGTCCCGTCATCCGCAGGGACGACACCGACGTGGTCTACAAGACCGAGGCCGGAAAATTCCGGGCCATCGTGGAGCAGGTGCGGCAGTGCCACACCAAGGGCCAGCCGGTCCTGGTGGGCACCATCTCCATTGAAAAGAGCGAGATCCTCTCCAAGCTCCTCAAGCGGGAGGGCATCCCCCACAACGTGCTCAACGCCAAGTACCACGAGCAGGAGGCCCAGATCGTGGCCCAGGCCGGTCACTTCGGCGCCGTCACCATCGCCACCAACATGGCCGGCCGCGGTACGGATATCGTCCTGGGCGGCAACGCCGAATACATGGCCAAGAACGAGCTGCGCCGCCTGGGCACCCCCGAGGCGCTGGTGGCGGAGGCTGATTCCTACGCCGAGACCGCCGATCCCGAGATCCTGGCAGTCCGGGCGCAGTATGAGCAGCTGCTGAGCCAATTCCGCCCCCAGATCAGGGAGGCCGCCGATAAGGTCCGCGCCGCGGGCGGCCTGTTCATCATCGGCACCGAGCGCCACGAATCCCGCCGTATCGACAACCAGCTCCGGGGCCGTTCCGGCCGTCAGGGCGATCCCGGCGAGAGCCGGTTCTACCTGAGCCTCCAGGACGACCTGATGCGCCTGTTCGCCTCCGACAAGGTCACGGGCCTGATGGATACCCTGGGCGTGGACGAGGACATGCCCATCGAAGCGAAGATCCTCAGCAACAGCGTGGAAAACGCCCAGAAGAGCGTGGAAAGCCGCAACTTCCGGGCCAGAAAGAACGTGCTGGAATACGACAACGTCATGAACACCCAGCGTGAGGTCATCTACGCCCAGCGCCAGAAGGTTCTCGACGGCGAGGACCTGCGCGACAATATGATGAGCATGCTCCGCGGCGTCCTGGAAGGCTACGACGCCGAGGGCCTGCGCAAGTTCGAGAATATCTTCTACCCCGCAGGCAGCGTGGAGGACGAGCCCGATGTGGAAAAGCTCTATGAAATCGCCGCGAAGCGCTACGCGGAAAAGGAAGCCGGCCTGACCCCCGCCGTTATGCGGGAGCTGGAGCGCGTGGTGATGCTGCGGGTGGTGGACGAATACTGGATGGACAACATCGACGCCATGGACGACCTGAAGCAGGGCATCGGTCTGCGGGCCTACGGCCAGCACGACCCGGTGGTGGCCTACAAGGAAGAGGGCTACGAGATGTTCCAGGCCATGGTGGCCGCCATCCGGGAGGAGACCATCCGCCGGATGTATCTGGTGCAGCTCCGCCCCCAGCAGGGTGTGGTCCGCCAGCGTGTCGCCAGGGAGACCGGCACCGCCGCCGCTACCAAGTCCGCCGTGAAGAAAGAGCCCGTCCGCAAGGAAAAGAAAGTGGGCCCCAACGATCCCTGTCCCTGCGGCAGCGGCAAAAAGTACAAGAAATGCTGCATGCAGAAGGATAAAGCAGCGGGAATGGAACAGTAACTCCATCATTACAGGAGAAACAACTATGTCTATCAAAAACAAACGCTACGGCAATGTGGAATACCTGAAGGCCGACGGCATCAGGGTGCCCCATTGCTTTACGACCCGGCTCACCGGCGTCAGCGAGGGCGTCTGGGGGAGCCTGAACATCGCCATGCACCGGGGCGACGAGGACGCCAATGTCGCTGAAAACTACCGCATTCTGGGGGGCTGCATCGGCTTTGCGCCGGAGGATCTGGTGCTGAGCCACCAGACCCATTCCGACATCGTCCGCAGGGTGGGCAGGGGAGACCACATGGGCCTTGACCACCACGCTTATCCCGAATGCGACGCCCTGATCACCAATGAGCCCGGTGTGGGCCTGGTGGTCTTCACCGCCGACTGCACCCCCATCCTGCTGCACGACCCCGTCACCGGTGCCGTGGGCGCCGTCCATGCCGGCTGGCGGGGCACCGCCGCCGGCATCGTCAAAAAGACCGTGGACCGGATGGCTGCCGAATTCGGCTGCGACCCCGCCGACATCTGCGCCGCCATCGGCCCCAACATCGGCCAGTGCTGCTTCGAGACGGACGCCGACGTCCCCGAGGCCCTCCGCTCCGCCCTGGGCGCCGAAATGGACGACTACATCGAATACTACGAGGATACCGGCAAATACCATGTGGACCTCAAGGAAGCCAACGCCATCTGGCTGCGCCGGGCGGGCGTCCGGAACATCGAGATCAGCATCTCCTGCACCGCCTGCCGGCCCGACCGTTACTGGTCCCACCGGATCACCGGCGGCCAGCGGGGCAGCCAGGGCGCCGTGATCCTGTGCCGGGAGGTGGACGCATGAAAAAACTGACCGCGCTGCTGCTGTGCCTGAGCCTGTGCCTGGGGCTTCTGGGCTGCGTACCCGAGGACCGGGAATACGTGCCCTCCGGCGGCCAGCTGATCATGGACAGTCCGGACAGCGACGCCACCAGCCCCACCGAAGCGGAGGCAGAGCAGGAGCTGACCCTGACCATCTATTCCGACCGCTCCACCAATCCCTTCACCTGCAGCGACTATACCAACCGCACGCTCTTCTCCCTGATCTACCAGGGCCTGTTTGCCGTCAACCGGGACTATGAAGCCGAGCCCATCCTCTGCAGCCGCTACCAGGTATCCCAGGACGGTAAAACATACACCTTCTACCTGGATGAGAAGGCCACCTTCTCCGACGGCTCCCGGGTCACCCCCGAGGACGTCATCGCCAGCCTCTACGCCGCCAAGGGCAGCGACTTCTACGGCGGCCGCTTCACCCACATCGAGGGCTTCTGGGCCGACGGCGCCGCCATCTTCGTCACGGTGAGCACCCTGATGGAGAACCTGCCCATCCTGCTGGATATCCCCATCGTCAAGGCAGACCAGGTAAACAGCGAAGCCCCCCTTGGCTCCGGTCCCTACACCCTCCATTCCACCATCACCAGCGCGTACCTGCGCCGGGTGGGATCCTGGTGGTGTGAGGCCGACGCCAATCTGGTGGTCACCGCCGATTCTATCCCCCTGGTGCCCGCCCAGACCCCCGCCCAGATCCGGGACGAATTTGAATTCTACGACCTGAATCTGGTCTGCGCCAATCCCTGCTCCGACCTGTACGCAGACTTCCGCTGCGACTATGAGCTGTGGGACTGTGAAAACGGCGAAATGGTCTTCCTGGCCTGCAACGTGGCCTACCGGGACTTTTTCCAGACCTCCACCCTCCGGTCCCTGCTGACCTACGGCATCGACCGCAATACCATCGCGGAGAAGTACTACCAGGGCTTCGCCCGGGCCGTGACCCTGCCTGCATCCACCTATTTCCCCTGGTACAGCTCCGGTCTGGCGGCAAAATATGAATACGATCCCGAAAAATTTACCGAGGCACTGGAAAACATCACCCTGCCCAGCCGGGATCTGGTGCTGCTGGTCAACGGCGACGACACCCTCCGGCTCCAGGCCGCCCGGGAGATCGCCAACCAGCTGACGGCGCTGGGCCTGCCCACCACCGTCAATGTCCAGGACCATCAGAGCTTCCTGGATCACATCTATGCCGGCAATTACGACATGTATCTGGGCTGCACCCGGCTGTCGGCCAATATGGACCTGAGCGCGTTCTACCAGTCCGGCGGCAGCCTGAGCTACAACGGCATTGCCAGCAACAGCCTCTACCAGCTCTGTCTGGACGCCCTGGAAAATCGCGGCAACTACTATAACCTCCACCAGGAGGTGGCTGAGGACGGCCGTATCGTGCCCCTGCTCTTCTGCGGCTACGCTGTCTACGCCACCCGCGGTGTGCTGTCCGACCTGGAGCCCGCCCGGGACAATGTGTTCCATTACACCCTCGGCAGGACCATGGAAGACGTGCTGGTTACCATTGATTATTCTTCCTGAATAATACCAAAAACAGAAAGGAAAGAGAAAGAACATGAAGAGAAAGACACTGTTTGCGCTGCTGGCCGCCCTGCTGGCAACGGTGCTGGTATTCGCCGGCTGCGTCGATGAGGCTGCCCCCACCACGCTGCCCTCCACCGAGGCCACCACTGAGGCAGCCACGGCCGAACCCACTACGGAGCCCACCACCGAGCCTCCCACCGATCCTCCCACGGAAGCACCCACCGAGCCTCCCATCACCAACCCCCTGACCGGCGAGACCCTGGATGCGCCCCTGGAGAACCGTATCGTGGGCGTCACCATCAACAACGTCAAGCCCGCCCTGCCCCACGTGGGCGTCCAGGAGGCTGACCTGTACTTCGAGATGTTCGTCAACGACTACGCCACCCGCGGCCTGGCTCTGTTCACCGATATCGACCAGGTCGAGCAGATCGGCTCCGTCCGCTCCATGCGCTACAATTTCACCGACATCGGCGTGGGCTATGATGCCATCATCTGCCACTCCGGCGGCAGCGATTCCGTCCTGTCCGACGCCAAAAACTCCGGCGTTGCCCAGATGAACATTGACACCTCCAGCAGAAGCTCCTACTCCTTCCGTGATTCCGGCCGCCGCAATTCCGGTTACAGCTGGGAACACTGCCTGTTTGTCGACGGCACCGGCATCTACGCCAAGGCACAGTCCAGCGGCTTCCGCACCTCCATGAATCAGGAAAAGGACTACGGCCTGACCTTCAGCGCCGAGAGCGGCACCGCAAACGGTGAGAACGCAGACACCGTCTCCATCACCTTCAACCACAAGGGCTACACCAAGAACTCCACCTTCTCCTATGATGAAGCGTCCGGCAAGTACCTGTTCAGCCAGTATGGCCTGAAGATGAACGACGGCGGCACCGGCGAGGGGGTATCCTTTAAGAATGTCATCGCCATCGTCACCTCCGTCACCAACAAGTCCGCCAGCGGCAACACCTACCATGTGGCCGATCTGGAGGGCAGCGGCAGCGGCTACCTGGCCTGCAACGGTAAGATCGTCCCCATCACCTGGCACCGGGCCGGTCCCAACGCCACCTTCTCCTTCACCCTAGCCGACGGAACCCCCGCTGACCTGGGCGTGGGCAACAGCTACATCGGCATCTGTCCCACTGCTTCCACCATCGGTTGGGAATGAGCAGTTTTGAACAAAAAGAATCTGCAAATTTTTTCATTTTTACCAAGAAAGACAGTTTACTTTCTTTCGTATATCCTGTATAATGTTTTTTGCACGGGAATACCGATTCCCGCCGGAAAAGCATAAGACATATCAAATTGAAACGTTTGAAATGGAGGAAATTTACAATGTCTGTTAAAGTTGCTATTAACGGTTTTGGTCGTATCGGCCGTCTGGCTTTCCGCCAGATGTTCGGCGCTGAGGGCTTCGAAGTCGTCGCCATCAACGACCTGACCTCTCCCAAGATGCTGGCTCACCTGCTGAAGTACGACTCCACCCAGGGCGCTTACGCTGCTCCCTTCGGCGCTCACACCGTCGAGGCTGGCGAGGACTACATCGTCGTCGACGGCAAGAAGCTGACCATCTACGCGAAGGCCAACGCTGCCGAGCTGCCCTGGGGCGAGCTGGGTGTCGACGTTGTCCTGGAGTGCACCGGCTTCTACACTTCCAAGGCTAAGGCTCAGGCTCACATCGA
>JAFTVM010000113.1 GCA_017465745.1 Oscillospiraceae bacterium | reverse complement strand
CGGCGAATTCGTAATCGGAAGGTTCACGGGACGGGGAACCCGTCCCCTACATTGGTGTACCATATCGGAGCGGTAAACTACAATTTGAAGCGCAATCACACAGCAAAAAGCCGCCTTACGGCGGCTTTTTATCTTTATCAGCTCAGCTTGTTCTCAGAAGAGGTGACAGCGCTTTCGGCTTCGTCGGAGAAGTAGGAATTGATGATCTCCTTGGCCACGACGCCCAGGCTGGAGCCGTGGGCACCCTTCTCGGCGTAGATGGCGATGGCGATCTCGGGCTCCTCGGCGGGGGCGAAGCAGACGAAGGAAGCGTGGGAGGAATACTGGCTGCCCAGGCCGTGCTCGGCGGTACCGGTCTTGGCCGCCACGGTGACATTGCTGCCCCTCAGAGAGGTGTAGCCCGTACCGTCGGGCTGGGACACCTTGATCATGCCGTCGACCACGGTCTGGTAGGTCTCGTCGGACATTTCCATGGTGCTGAGGATCTCGGGCACGTTCTCCACTTCCATCTCGCTGTAGTCCGAGGACACCACCCGGTTCAGGAAGGTGGCCCGGTAGCGGACGCCCTTGTTGGCCAGGGTGGAGGTGTAGACACACAGCTGCAGGGGGGTAAATTCATTCTGCGCCTGGCCGATACCGGCGTTGATCTTGTCACCGGGGTTCCAGGTGGCCTCGCTGCCGGTATAGCGGGCCTTCTTGGTCTCCTTGTTGGCGCGCCAGCCGATCTTTTCCGTCAGCTCGATGCCGGTGGGCTCGCCCAGACCCAGGGCGGCGGCAGTGCTGTCCAGCTCCTCAATATCCATACGGTCAGCCAGTTCGAAGAAGAAGTAGTTGCAGGACTCCTGCAGCGCCACGGTGGCGTCGATGGTGCCGTGGATCTGTCTGCTCTGGTTCCAGATCAGACAGCCGGGCGCAAAGCCGGGGGCGTACTTGGTAAACTGGCCCTTGGTATAGATGGTTTCTCCGGGTGCCAGGGCGCCGTTCTCCATGGCCGCCACCAGGGTACACATCTTGTAGGTGGAGCCGGGGGGATAGATGCCCTGGAGGGCACGGTTATAGAAGGGCTTGAAATCCTGTTCCGCGATCTCGTTATAGTTTTCCCGGAAGGTGGACAGGTCGTAGGTGGGATAGGAGGCGCAGGCCAGCACATCGCCGGTCTTGACCTCCATGACCACAACGGCCGCACCCTCGACACCGGCGGCGTCACCGTCGGCAGCGATGAACTCCCGGATCAGGTCGGCCAGGGCGTCCTCGGCCACCATCTGAACATTGATGTCGATGGTGGTCTCCACATTGGAGCCGGCCTTGGGTTCCTTACCCTCCCGGTATTCCTGGGAGATGATATTGCCGTTGGTATCGACAACGTCCACGCGGGTGCCGTCCACGCCGTGGAGGTATTCCTCAAAGGCCTGTTCGAAGCCGGACTGGCCCACCACGGCGTCCATGTTGTAGCCGTCCACGGTCTTGTAGTATTCCCACTGCTCAGGACTCACGGCACCCACAAAGCCCAGGATGTGGGCAGCGTAGGTAGTGTGGTATTCCCGGACGGTGGAGGATTCCACCATCAGGCCGGGAACGTTCAGCTCCAGAATCTCGGACAGGTTCTCGTCGGAGATGTCCTCGATGAAGACATAGTTGGCCAGCGCCGCCACGCCGCGCAGGTCAAATTCGTACAGCAGGCCGATGACGGCACGGGCCTCGTCCATGGTCCATTCGGCGGGGATGTTGTACTCCTCCCGCAGCTGCTCCATCAGCAGGGGCGCCGTCATGTCGGAGTCCAGCTCCCGGTCGGTCAGGTAGCTCTGGAAATAGCCCTGCCAGGCGGAGGAATAGTCCGCCAGAGTGTATTCAAAGGGACGGGTCTCGGTCAGGGGGAAGTGGTCGGCGTAGCTGAGGCCCAGCTCGTCACACTTCTTCACCAGGTCGTACAGGGCCTGGTTGCGGTCGTCATGGCCCTTGATGACATAATGGTTGAACACCAGGTTATAGCTGGCGCGGTTGCCCACCAGAACATTGCCGTTGCGGTCGAGGATGTCGCCCCGGGCGGCCTTAACGGTGGTCAGGGATGTATAGGTGGTAATATTGCTGGTATTACCGCCGGTCTCAATGATCTGCAGGGAGAAGAGCTTGGCGCTGAAGAGCACCAGGATCAGTCCGAAGATACCCAGCAGAAACGCGGCACGAAGCCGGCTTATTCTTTCCATGGTTCGCCTCCGATTTGGCCGATAACCCTGGCCAGGGGATACAGGGGGATGGATGCAAGGGTGGACAGCAGCGCCGTCAGGACGAATACGCCCGTGCGGCTCCAGATGGTCAGATTCAGGAAAACGCCCACAAGCAGCAGGCCCAGCTCATAGGCAAACAGCGCCGCGCCGGTGCACAGGACGGCAGAGCTCATACCCTGGCTCCAGTAGCCCTGGCGGAAGAGGGCGCCGAAGATGGCCGCCGCCGTCACCAGCGCGATCGCATACACGCCGGGAGCGGAGCCGGAGCAGTAATAGAAGAGCGATGCCAGCAGGGCAAACAGGCCGCCCTCCTCAGGGCCCTCCAGGATGCCCACCAGCAAAATGGCACACACAGCCAGATCCGTGGTGGCGCCGGACAGGCGGATGCGGCTGAGCATGGTGTCCTGCAGGAGCAGGGCGCACAGCACCAGGGCGCTGTACAGGATCCACTTGACGATGCGGTGGCGCTGCAGACTGGTCAGGTGGAAGATCTTCATGGGATCCGATCCGGTGGGATCGGGTTTGAACTCAAAGCGGGGCAGTTTCTTCTTTGCCATGGCGCTTACCCCGTGGTGGTGAAGCTGGTGAGGACGAATACCTGCTCCAGCTTGCCGATCTGGGCGGCGGGCTCCAGCACGGCGTACTTGGCAACGCCGGTGTCGTCAAAGCCGGCGTCCACCACATAGCCCATGATCAGGTTTCTGGGATAGACCATGGAGCCGGAGGTGACCACCTGGTCCTTGTTGCGGATGACGGCGGTGGAGGGCAGATACTCCATGCGCAGCATATCCTTGCGGCCCTCGATGTAGTTGCCGGTGACCATGCCGTTGTAGCCGGAGGCGGCAATGGTGGCGGAGACCTCCAGGGTGGAGTCCAGCACAGTCTTCACCACGGCATAATTGGGGCCCACCTCGGTGACCAGGCCCACCACCTCCCGGTCGGCGGTGATGACGCACATGCCCACCTCGATGCCGGCGCCCGTGCCCCGGTTAATGGTGATGGTATTGGACCAGTCCACGGAGCTTCTGCCGATGATGTAGGCGTCCACCAGCTTGTAATCCTCGTGGGTGCTGGTCATCTCCAGGACGGCACGCAGGTACTCGTTCTCACGGGCCACGGCGTCGGCTTCCCGGGCCAGGTCGTTCATATCGGCGATCTGCTGGCGCAGCTGCTCATTCTCGGCGGCCAGGGCCTCGTATTCAAACATGTAGCTGTAGATATTCTGGGCCTGGGTGGTCAGAGCGTTTCCGGCAAAGCGCAGGGGCGCCAGCAGGCCCTGCACCAACACGCTGCCGACACTCAGACCGGTGATGCTGCTCAGCGCCGCCAGCCCCGCCGTCACAAGGACCGCCGCGATCAGCAGGATGCGGATCTTCATGGTAAATAAATGTCTCATAGAAATTCCTCCATTATTGAGGGCGCGATTTCCTTCAGGACCTGGCCCAGCCGGCACACCGGCAGGCCCATCACATTATAATAGTCGCCGGTCATACCGGTGCAGAACAGGGCGGCGCCGCCCTGGATGCCGTAACTGCCTGCCTTGTCCATGGGCTCGCCGGAGGCGACGTAGCGGGCGATCTCCTTTTCCGTCAGTTCCCGGAAGTGGAGATCCGTCACCTCGGTAAAGGTGACCGCCCGGTCGTCGTGCAGAACGGTAACGCCGGTCATGACCTGGTGGTCCCGGCCGGACAGGAGCCGCAGCATGGCGGCAGCATCTTCGGCATCCCGGGGTTTGCCCAGAACCCTGCCCGCGCAGACCACGATGGTGTCCGCCGCGATAACCGTGTCCCCGGCTTCCCGGAGGGTGGCCAGGGCCTTCAGCCGGCTGACCCGGGCCACTTCATCAAAGGGCGCGGTGTCGGGGTCCATGGTCTCATCAATATCCGCCGCCCGGATGGAGAAGGGAACGCCGAAGAGGCTCAGCAATTCCTTCCGCCTCGGAGACGCGGATGCTAATATCAGATTCATAAGTTCTAACCTTCTATTGTAGGGCGGGGTCATGACCCTGCCGATACGGTATCGTCGTTTGGTTCGTTTCGTTATTGCGCAATGGCTGGACTACACATCCAGCTAACCACTCTATCGCTTCAGGTGGTCGGCGGGGTCATGACCCCGCCCTACAAAAGCGTAATCAGTCCAGTCCTCTCAGATACAGGCCCCGGGTACATCCCGCAGGGTCGAAGGGAGGGGGATTGAGGTAATCGGCCAGCACCCGGTCCACCTCGCGGCTGTTTTCCGTGGTGAAATACAGCCGGGTGGCCCACAGGCCCAGCCTGTGCAGGTCGTGCTGACGGTCCAGCAGGCTCAGCTTCTTGCCATTGAGCAGCACGCTGCGGCAGGATGCGCCGTCGCGGATGACCGGGAAGTCCGCGCCGGTCTTGTCCGTCAGGCGCACGGTGCCCAGGTGGCAGGTGCACTGGCCGGTGCGGCCCCGGATCAGGCAGTTCTCCGTCACCATCAGGGGCATGCGGCCATAGATGAGCATCTCGCAGGGCAGGCTCTTACTGATGTAGCGGATCTGGGGCAGGGTCATCTCAAAGCTCAGGGTGGCGGAGGCCAGCTCCATATCCCGGGCAGCAAGCAGGGCACGGGAATTGTAGATATTCAGGCCGAAATCGCCCCGGGCACGCATATCCGCCTCCCGGACGGGGATCAGATGGCCGATGTTGCCCACCAGGGCGTCGGTGATGCCCTGGGCACGGAGGATCCGCAGATTCTCCAGCAGCGCGTCCATCTCAGAATCGTGGACGATCCGGGGCAGCACAACAGCCACATTGCCCCGCTGCACCAGCCGCTTGGTCAGGCCATAATCATCCAGCAGGATGTGCATGGGCACATAGAGCATGGCGGTGTCCATCTTCAGCAGCCGTCCGGTGATCTGCTCCCGCTCGGTGATCTGAACGGTGAGGGCGGGCCTGCCCGGGGTGCCGTAGCGCTCCCGCAGCGTGGCCGCCTTGCCCAGGCGGGGCAGCTCGTGGCGGGCCCGCAGAGCGGTCAGCTGATTCAGGGCGTCCCGGCGCATGGCGTTGATGGCGGCGGCGGACAGGGTCAGCTCCAGCCCGATCTTCACCCGGATATCGGCACAGCGGTAGGGGGTGCCGCCGGTCTTGCCCAGGCGCTGAGTCAGGGAATCTTCATCCAGCGCCACCCGGCGGGCGGTCTCGGGCTGGGGGCCATCCACCTTCACGGTGCGGCCCTCCGGATCGGTGACCTTCAGCCAGCTGCCCTTTTCGGTGACAGATGCCTCGAACACGATATCCACAAGCTGGTTCTCCACACCCTCATAGCTGGCGCGGGCGGCGGCGGCCCACCTGGGGTCTTCCCGCTCGCTGTCGCGGATGCCAAACATATTGGGGCCAGTTTTCCCGGCGTAATAGCCGTCGGTGAAGCCCTGGCGGTTGAAGGCGGTGTGCAGAGCCTTTTCCATATCCCGGGTCACATTGCCCTCGTCGATGGCCTTGCGGTAAACGGCGGTGACAGTGGCCACGTACTCGGGCTTCTTCATGCGGCCCTCCAGCTTCAGGGACGAAACACCCATCTTCTCCAGGTCCTTCAGGTAGTGCACCAGGCAGTTGTCCTTCAGGCTCAGGGGGTGCTTATTCTCCCAGCGGCCGCCGTAGCCGTAGCTCTGGCGGCAGGGCTGGGCGCAGCGGCCCCGGTTGCCGGAACGGCCGCCGATGGCGGCGGACAGGTAGCACTGGCCGGAATAGCACATGCACAGGGCGCCGTGGGCGAATACTTCGATCTCAATGGGGGAGTTGGCGCAGATATGGGCGATCTCCTCCCGGCTCAGTTCCCGGCTCAGCACCACCCGCTTCATGCCCAGGGCGGCGCAGACCTGGACGCCGGACAGGGAATGGACGGTGATCTGGGTGGAACCGTGGATGGGCACCCTGGGGGCGATCTGGCGGCACAGCCGCACCACGCCCAGATCCTGGACGATGAAAGCATCCACGCCGGCCAGTGCCGCCTGGCGGATCAGCTCCTCCAGTTCCGGGGTTTCCTTGTCGGAGACCAGGGTGTTCAGGGTCAGGTGAACAGACACACCCCGGACGTGGCAGTATTTCACAGCTTCGGTGAGCGTCTGGATCGTAAAATTCTTTGCGCTCTGACGCGCGTTAAAAATGCCGCAGCCAAGATAAACCGCGTTGGCGCCGTTCTGAACGGCGGCCTTCAGGGATTCCATCGACCCGGCAGGAGCCAGTAATTCCAGCATGACAATATCTCTCCATCATGATATAGTTACAGACATTGTAGCATAGCCGTTTGAAAAATTCCACCCTTTGAAGATGATTTCATGAAAAATTAAAAGTTCCCGGACGGTCCAAAACAGACCGTCCGGGAACGCTGCAAATTGTAGTTTGTCGTACACTTAACGTTTTCAATTGTAGGGGACGGGTCGCCCGTCCCGGCGGTAAAACCTGGCGAATTGACATTT
>JAFTVM010000112.1 GCA_017465745.1 Oscillospiraceae bacterium | reverse complement strand
GGGTTCAGGATCAGAATGTAGGCCAGGGCGATGTAGGTAGTCAGACCGGCCAGCAGTTCTGTCTTGACGCTGGAGCCTCTCTCGGTGTAGCCGAAGAAGCGGTCCAGAGCATTCTGGGGTTTGGACATTTTTCTTCCTCCTTTTTATTATGTTGCGCGGGGATTGACACTGAAAAAGGATGGGCGCCGAAAGAGTTGCGGTGGTTTCGGTGCCCATCTGTGTTATTAAAATTATACTTGAGACGGCGGATAAATGCAAACAATTCTTGCCTGAACCTGTCAGTTTCACTGTATTGCATAAAATTGAATCCAAAAATTTGTAAAAAAACACCGTGGTTTTCCACGGTGTTTCGGCAGAGAGATATCAATAAAAAAGGAGGGATTTTGCCGCGCTCAGAGATTGCCTACGGGGGCGGTGCTGGAGCGCAGGGCGATGGACACGGGGACGGTGGTATAATGGGGATTATCCGGATGGGCGATGCCGTCGAGGAGCATGTGGATGGAGTGGATGGCCAGAGCCTCCACATCCTGACAGACCGTGGCCAGCCGGGGAACGGTGTACTCACTGATGGCCAGACCGTCGAAGCCCATGACGGAAACATCCTCGGGAACCCGCTTACCCCGGTCCTGGAGGGCGCGGATGGCGCCGATGGCCATGACGTCGGACATGGCGAAGATGGCGGTGAAGCTGCGGCCCCGGTCCAGCAGATCCCGGGCGGCCCAGTAACCGTCGGCATAGGAGAAATGGACGGCCTCATAGTCCAGCTCCGGATCGAAGGAAATGCCGTGCTCCCGGAAGGCGTCCATACAGCCCTGGAAGCGCAGATTGGTGGTGTCGGAGTACTGGGGGTCGCCGCCGATGACGGCGATCTGCCGGTGACCCAGCTCCACCAGGGCGTCAATGGCCTCCCGGGCAGAGCGCCGGTTGTCGGAGCAGACACTGGACAGGTTGGGGAAGCCGAGACCCTCGGCGTCGTTGGTGACCAGCACGCAGGGGCGGCCGATCTTGTCGAAATCCGCCTCGAAATGCTCCCGGTTGCCGCCCAGGAACAGAACGCCCAGGGGCTTCTTCTCCCGGCACAGCCGCAGGGCATGGAGCACCTCGTTGCCGTCCTCCTCCATGTAGTCGACGATGAGGGGATGGCCGGTCCGGGCGATGCGGGCCTGCATGGCCTCCACCAGGCTGGCGAAAAGCTGATTGGAAATGCCCTTGACCACCACCAGGATGGAGTTGGTGTGCTGCTTCTTCAGCTGCTGGGCATTGGTATTGAGCTGGAATCCGCATTCCCGGGCAGCTTCCAGGATCGCCTTGCGGGCCTTTTCGCTGACATTGGGCTGGTCGTTGAGAACCCGGGAGACGGTACCTACGGAATATCCTGTGCGGGCGGACAGGTCTTTGATGGTCATACTTTTTCTCCTTGGATGGAAACGTTTACATCTTTTTGTCATTATAGCGCATTTTCTTGCGGAATGCAACTGTTTCCCACGAACATTTTCAGCCGTTGAAGGGATTGTTTTTTTTGTGATATAATAACAAAAACCTGAGAAATTGGAGCGTTGACCATGGAAACACGGAAATTATACTATGAAGACTGTCACCTGGCGGTTTTTGCCGCAAAAGTTCTCTCCTGCGCCGAAACGGACAGCGGCTGGGAAGTGATCCTGGACGCCACGGCCTTTTATCCCGAGGGCGGCGGCCAGGCCTGCGACCTGGGTACTCTGGGCGGTGTGAGCGTGCTGGATGTGCAGGAGCGGGGCGAAGCAGTGGTCCACCTGTGCGGCGGCCCCCTGGAGGTGGGCGCTGCGGTGGAGGGGCGGCTGGACTACGGCCGCCGGTTCGATCTGATGCAGCAGCACTCCGGCGAGCACATCGTCTCCGGCATCATCCACGCCCGGTACGGCCACCATAACGTGGGCTTCCATATGGGCAGCGAGGTTATCACCATCGATTTTGACGGCCCCATCCCCGCCGCCGACCTGCCTGCCATCGAGGCTGCCGCCAATGAGGCGGTGTGGAAGAATCTGCCCATGCACATCTGGTATCCCGCCCCTGACGAGCTGCCCCGGGTGGGCTACCGCACCAAGAAGCAGCTGCCCTGGCCGGTGCGGATCGTGGAGGTGCCGGGCTACGACAAGTGCGCCTGCTGCGGCGTTCATGTGGCGGCCACCGGCGAGATCGGCCCCATCAAGCTCTTCTCCGTCATCAAATTCCACCAGGGGGTCCGCATGGAAATGGCCTGCGGCAAACGGGCCCTGGACTATCTGTCCGCCATCTATGAGCAGAACCGCCAGGTATCCCAGGCCTTCTCCGCCAAGGCTCTGGAGACCGGCGAAGCGGCCCGAAAGATGAACGAAACGCTGGCGGCGGAAAAATTCCGATATACAGGGCTGCAGAAGCGGATGCTGGAAGGTATTGCGAAGAGTTATGTCAACTCCGGCCATGTGGTGCATTTCGAGGATGATCTGGAACCCGCTCTGGTGCGGGAGCTGGCGGACAGGATCGCGGAAATCTGCGGCGGTACCGCGGCGGTCTTCTCCGGCGCCGATGGAGCGGGCTATGCTTTCGCCCTGGTGACCAGAAACGGTGACCTCCGGGCGCTGGGAAAAGAAATGACCGCAGCCCTCAGCGGCCGCGGCGGCGGAAAGCCCATCTGCCAGCAGGGGCGGGTAAATGCGGAAAAGGCGCAGATCCAACAGTTCTTTGCGCAGCGGTAAATTGCATTGACACATTTTCGTCCCTTTGGTATACTAGATAAAAATATCATGGAGGGCAAATTATGAAGCGTGCGGATTACATTTCCTGGGACGAATATTTCATGGGTATCGCCATGCTGGCGGCCAAGCGGAGCAAGGATCCCAACACCCAGGTGGGCGCCTGTATCGTCTCCGAGGATAACATCATCATCTCCACCGGCTACAACGGCATGCCCAAGGGCTGCTCCGACGATGAGTTCCCCTGGAACCGGGACGGCGCAGTGAACAAGTATGCCTTCGTTGTCCACGCGGAGCTGAACGCCATCCTCAACGCCAACGGCCGTGACCTGCGGGGCAGCCGGGTGTATGTGGCCCTGTTCCCCTGCAACGAGTGTGCCAAGGCCATCATCCAGAGCGGCGTGAAGGAAGTGCTGTACCTTTCCGACAAGTATGCCGATTCCATGTCCACCCTGGCCTCCAAGCGGATGCTGGAAGCCGCC
Source organism: Oscillospiraceae bacterium (assembly GCA_017465745.1). Taxonomy (GTDB): domain Bacteria; phylum Bacillota; class Clostridia; order Oscillospirales; family Oscillospiraceae; genus Faecousia. Next base: position 5,446 of record JAFTVM010000112.1, on the reverse strand, counting down.
GGCGTCAAGTTCCGCCAGCTGAAGACCAATCTGGATTCCATCACCCTGGACTTCATCCCGGAAGAGAACAGAAAGTAAAACAAAAAGAGCTGCCGGAAGGCAGCTCTTTTCTGATGTGTGGTATTTCAAATTGCGGTTTATCGGTCTGTTTCAAACAACGCAGCCACGTACCGACTCGCAATGACATGCTTGGTGCGCAGCACATCTCTCACCGGAACGAGAAACTGCAATTTACCGCTTCTGGCCCATATAGAACACCACCAGAACGCCGGGGCCGGTGTGGGCGCCGATGACGGCACCGACATAGCCGATATGGACGTTCCTGACGCCGTAGCGCTCACGGATGGTGGCGGCCAGAGCCTGGGCGTCTTCCAGGCAGTCGCCGTGGGCGATAAAGACGGTGTCCTTGTCGGTGGCCTCGCCCACCTTCCTGGCCAGGGTATCCATGGCAGCCTTACGGCCGCGGGCCTTGGCCACGCTCTGGAGCTTGCCGTCCTCATCCACCTTGATGATGGGCTTGATGTTCAGCATGGAGCCAACCAGGGCGGTGGTGGCGCTGACGCGGCCGCCCCGCTTCAGGTGGAACAGGTCGTCCACGGTGACCCAGTGGCAGACGTTCAGCTTGTTGGCCTCCACCCAGGCGGCCACATCTTCCAGGCTCTCACCGGCGTCCCGCTTGGCGCAGGCGTGCCAGACCAGCAGGCCCTGGCCCAGGGCGGCGCAGAGGGAGTCGATGACGATGACCTTCCGGTCGGGATAGAATTCCTTCAGCTCGTCGGCGGCGATGACGGCGGACTGATAAGTGGTGGACAGGCCGGAGGAGAAGCAGATCGCCAGCACATCACGGCCTGCTTCCAGAGCAGGCTTCATGACGTTGGCCCAGCCTTCGGGATTGACGGCGGAGGTGGTGGGCATTTCGCCGCCGCGGATGCCGTCGTAGAGCGCCTTCATTCTGGCGTCGTCGGAAAAATTGTCGTGGAGGACGCCCTTGTACAGCACGGACAGGGGGGCGCAGGCCACATCATACTGGCTGTACATTTCGTCGGTAAAATCACAGCAGCTGTCGGTTACGATCTTGAAATTTTCCATATTACGTCACTCCTGATCTGGAATATAGGCGGTATTTTTTCAATAACTATGATACACTACTTTGCAGGAAATGTCACGCTTTTTTCCTGATTACCGCTGGTCGGCCATGAAGCAGATCGCCATGGCGCCGGGGCCGGTGTGGGCGCCGATGACGGCGCCGATGTAGCCGATACGGACCTCCTGCACGCCGCAGCGCTCCCGGATGGTGGCGGCCAGAGCTTCGGCGTCGGCCAGGCAGTCGGCGTGGGCGATGGTCACCAGGCTCTTGTCGATGCAGTGGGCCTCGATCTGCTTGACGATGGCTTCCAGGGCAGCCTTGCGGCCCCGGGCCTTGGAATGGCTGATGAGCTTGCCCTCGGCGGTGATGACCAGCAGGGGCTTGATATTCAGCATGGTGCCCACGATGGCGGTGGTGGCGCTGAGGCGGCCGCCGCGCTTCAGGTGGAACAGGTTGTCCACGGTGATCCAGTGGGCCACGTGGCTCTTGGCTTCCTCGGCCCAGGCGGTGACGGCTTCCAGGCTCTCGCCGGCGTTGCGCCGGGCGCAGGCCTTCATGATCAGCAGGCCCTGGCCCAGGGTGGCGCAGCAGGAATCCACAATGTTGATCTTCCGGTCGGGGAACGCCTCCCGCAGCTCATCGGCAGCGATAAGGGCGTTTTGGCAGGTGGCGGAGAGGACGGAAGCGAAGCAGATGCACAGGATATCGTGGCCTGCTGCCAGGATGGGCTTCATCAGGGCGGTCCAGCCCTCGGGGTTGACGGCGGAGGTGGTGGGCATCTCACCGCCGCGGATACCGGCGTACAGGTCCTGCAGGCTGGCGTCGTCGGAGAAGTTTTCGTGGAGGACGCCCTTGTACAGCACGGACAGGGGGGCGGAACCAACGTTAAATTCGCGGTACATCTGCTCGTTGAAGTCAGAGCAGCTATCGGTAATGATCTGGAAAGTAGACATCATTTTTACACTCCTAAAAAATACTGGACAGCCGCGTCCCCCTGGCATATAATGGAGGGAACCGGCCGTCATCCCCCTCATGATATCGAAATTCCTGAGAAAAGTCACCCTGCCCGCCGGAGAAATACCGGCGGGAGGGTTCTAATTTTGGTAGAATTCCGGACTCTACCGGGAGTAGAGTTGGGAAAATGGCCTGTTTTTGTTGATATCGTCAACTATTTTGGTAGAATTCCTGGAGGATACCCTATGACAGACCTGCTGCTTCGCCTGGCGGTGAAGAAAGACCAAGATCCCAAAAGCAAACACGCCCGCGCTGCTGTGGGCAAGCTTTCGGGCGTGGTTGGAATATTATGTAACCTGCTCCTGTTCGCGGGCAAGCTGGCCGTGGGCACACTGGCGGCCTCTGTGTCCATCACTGCCGACGCCATGAACAACCTCTCCGACGCCACTTCTTCCATCGTGACCCTGGTGGGCTTCCGGCTGGCGGAGAAGCCCGCCGATGAAGAGCATCCCTACGGCCACGCCCGGTTTGAGTACCTGTCGGGCCTTGCCGTTGCCGCCATGATCGTGGTCATCGGCTTCGAGCTGGGCAAAAGCTCTGTGGAGAAGATCCTGGCCCCCGCCGCGGTGGAATTCAGCGCCGTTACTGCCGGCGTGCTGATTGGTTCCATCCTCGTCAAGCTTTGGCTGTCCCGGTTCAACGGGAAGCTGGGCGCGCTGATCGATTCCGCCACCCTGAAGGCCACCGCTGCTGACAGCCGCAACGACTGTCTTTCCACCGGGGCCGTGCTGGCCGCCGCCCTGGTGGAGCATGTCTGCGACTGGCAGATCGACGGCTTCGTGGGTCTTGCTGTGGCGCTGTTCATCCTGTGGAGCGGCTGGGGACTGGCAAAAGAGACCATCTCTCCCCTGCTGGGCGAGCCTGCCGACCCGGAGCTGCGGGAGACCATTTCCAAGTTTATCTGCACAGAGCCCAAGGTGCTGGGCTTCCACGACCTGATGGTCCACGACTACGGCCCCGGCCAGCGCTTCGCCAGCCTCCATGTGGAGATGGATAAGAATGAGGACGCCCTGGAGTGCCACGAGATCATCGACGACCTGGAGCGGACCTGCTACCGGGAGTATGACATCCACCTGGTGATCCACTACGACCCCGTGGTGTCGGATGATCCCTCCCTGGAGCGGATGCGCAAGCTGGTGACGGCCATCCTCCACGTGAAGGATCCCCGGCTGTCCATTCATGATTTCCGTATGGTGCCCGGCTCCGGCCACACCAACCTGATCTTCGATGTGGCGCTGCCGCCGGATCTGCTGGACCAGAAGCAGGAGATCCAGACCTCCCTGGAAGCCGCTCTGAACGACCTGGGCGAGGGACAGTACTATACGGTCATCACCTTTGACAATGCGGCATTTAATTAAAATGAAAACCCGGACCTCAGGTCCGGGTTTTCAACTTTTTCAGGATATGGTTGCCGGCGAACAGCAGACAGGCCCAGCAGAAGAGGCTGCCGATCCAGTACCGGCCGCAGGCCATGGGTGCGGAGACGACGATCAGGGCGCTGTAGAGCAGGTTGCCCAGGGCTTCCGAGCCCATCACGGACAGGAAATTGGCCACCAGCAGGACGCAGGTCAGGATCAGGGACGCCGCTGCCAGATTGCGCACCAGAGCGGCGCAGTGGCGGTCGTGGGTCCGGTCTGAGCGGTACAGCAGCAGCGCCGGGGGCACGAAAAACGCCAGCGCCACGCACACCAGCAGCACCCGGGCGAAGCCCTCTGCCTCGTCGATGAAGCCCAGAACGGCGCAGGCGGCGAACAGCGCGCCCCAGATGGTATACAGAAATTGCTTGTTCATGGAATTCTCCTTTTGGAAAGCTCGATGGCACTATTTTACCCCAGAACTGCCGGGAACGCAAGGGGAAACCGAAGCACAGCCCCAGAAAAATGCCCCCCGGAGCGGCTGCTTCGGGGGGCGCGGCGGTATGGAGTTATTCGCTCACGCGGGTGAACACCAGGGATTCCTCGCTGAGGCCGGACAGCTCTTCGGCCAGGGTCAGGGTGTCGCCCTCCAGAGTGAAGCTGGAAGGTTCCATCGCCATATCCCAGCTGATGCCGGTGTAGAGCTGATCGCCGTCGACGTAGTAGACGCCGGTGATGCTCATGGCCTCGAAGATGGCGGCGAAGTCCATTTCCGCAACAGCGCTGGCGGCAAATTCCTCGACAGTCATGCCGTATTCGCCGGTCATGGCAGCATCAGCTTCTTCCTTGTTCAGTCCCTCGGCAGCCAGCTCATCGTACAGCGTGGTGGCCAGGTAATTGATCATGCCGGCGGAGAATTCGTCCTCGTTGGCCACGGTGTAGCCCATCTTCATGGTGCCATCGTTGCCAAAGTCCATGGAGATCTGGATGGTCAGGGAGGCGTCGAAGCCCTGAATACCCAGCATCTCACTGGGAAGGGCCAGCTCGGCGGTCCACTTGTCCTGCAGGTCGATGGTGGAGGCGGTGGTGAAGCGCTCGTCGGTGACGATGCGCTCGCCCTCGGTGGCGGCACAGGTGGTGCAGGTCTTGGGGGCCTCGGTGGTGGCGTCCACCCAGGCGTGGCCCAGAGCCTCACCCTCGGTCTCGCGGCAGGTTTCGCAGGTCTTGGGGGTCTCACAGGTGGCATCAGCCCAGGTGTGGCCCAGGGCCTCACCCTCGGTCTCGCCGCACTCCACGCAGGTCTTGGGGGTCGTGCAGGTGGCGGCGGTCCACTCTCTGTGGAAGCAGCAGCCGGTGAAAGCCAGCAGGCACACCAGCGCCAGGATCAGAACGGACAGTTTTTTCATGGTGTATCTCTCCTCTTTTATTGTGATAATCCCATTATAAAATGTGCTCGCCAAAAAGGCAACAAAAAATTCAGCTGCAATTCGATACAGCGGCGGTTCAGAGTGATGATGAAATGGTGAAAGTAAAAAACCGCCGCCCGTTCGGGCGGCGGTGGGTGTTGTCATCCGTTCCTGATGGATTACAGCAGGTTGGAGAAGTGCTTGATGGTGCGGACCATCTGGCTGGTGTAGGAGTTCTCGTTGTCGTACCAGGAGACGACCTGAACCTGGGTCTTGCCGTCGGGCAGCTTGTTGACCATGGTCTGGGTAGCATCGAACAGGGAGCCGAAGCGCATGCCGATGATGTCGGAGGAGACCAGCTGATCCTCGGTGTAGCCGTAGGACTCGTTGGCAGCAGCCTTCATGGCGGCGTTGATCTCTTCAACGGTGACTTCCTTAGCCACGACAGCGTTCAGCATGGTGGTGGAGCCGGTGGGGGTGGGAACGCGCTGTGCAGCGCCGATCAGCTTGCCGTTCAGCTCGGGGATGACCAGGCCGATAGCCTTGGCAGCGCCGGTGGAGTTGGGAACGATGTTCACAGCGCC
>JAFTVM010000111.1 GCA_017465745.1 Oscillospiraceae bacterium | reverse complement strand
AATGAACATCTACGCTCACTCTAAGAGGGAAGCGAAACGAACTTCCGCAAGACTGCTTGATAAGGTGGTCGGGGAAGCCTAAACAAAAAGTTTCCCTTGTTTCGGCTCATAAGGGCAAAAACAAGGGAAAATACATAAGGAACAAGTATTAAAATGCCGATTTTCCTTGAAAATACAAGGGTTTCGGAGGATTGATTAGATAAATTCCAATTTGAAATACAAAAACCGGGAGGGTCATCCCTCCCGGTGGTTTTTTTACTTGCCCGCCACGCTGAGGCACTCCACCAGGATGGTGGGGCTGCCGTAGGTAGTCATGCCCAGGGGCTGGGGGAGACGGAAATCGTTGCCGATGGCGGTGATGTTCTTCAGCAGATCAAAGAAATTGCCTGCCACGGTGAAGGACTTCACATGGGTGGTCTTCTGACCGTTCTCAATCAGGTAACCGGCCGCCTGCAGGGAGAAGTCGCCGGAGATGGCGTTGGCGCCGGCGTGCAGACCCTCCAGGGAGTTGATGAACACGCCGCCGTTGGCGCGGCGCAGCAGCGCCTCCACGGGAGTGTCACCGTTTTCGATATAGAAGGTGAAGGGACGGATGCCCACGGGGGCGTCGTAGCTGGCCTTGGAAGCGTTGCCGGTGGTGGTCCTGCCGGCCCGGGCGGCGCTCTTGAGGTTATACAGCAGGGTGTTCAGCACGCCCTTCTCGATAATATTCTTGCGGTGGGTGGGACTGCCCTCGGCGTCGAAGTTGACGGGGCACGGGCTGTCGGGATGGAAAGGATCGTCCACCAGCGTGACGATGGGGGCGGCGATTGTCTGCCCTTCCTTGCTTGCCAGCTTGCTCAGACCCTTGTGGGCGGCTTCGCTGGAAAAGACACCGGAAAAGCAGCTCAGCAGGGCGTGAACAGCGTCGGGATCGAAAACCACGGGGACAGAACCGGTGGCGGGCGCCTCGCCGCCCAGGTTGCCGATGGCGTTCTTTGCGGCTCTGGCGGTCAGCGCGTCGGTGTCGATGGTGTCCAGGGCACCCAGCTTGATCTGAAAATCGTTGGCCTTCTCACCATTTGCTTCCACGGTGGCGTCCACCATCAGGCCTGCCATATTGTGGGCATAGCGCAGGTCAAGGCCCCGGGAGTTGAAGATGGCGAATTCGCTGCGTTCGGCAAAGCCCCGGGTGGAGGAGCCGTCCACGATGGCCTTGTCGGCAGCGTAGAGCTTCTCCTGGGTGTCCAGCACCGCGGCGATGAGGGCGTCGGTGGCGGGGAGCGCATAGTCATTGACAGTCAGCGTTTCGTAGGTCTGGCCGCCCTCGCCCAGGAACACGGCGTCGTCATTTTCGATGGTGGCGGCGTTGTCCACGGCACGCTCCAGCAGCTCCCTGGCACCCCTGGGATCCAGGGCCTGGGTGGAGGCGTAGCCCATCTTGCCGCCCACGATGCAGCGCAGGCATACGCCGCCCTCCATGGAGGAGGTGAACTCATTCAGCTCGTGGAGGTATGCGCTGACGGAGGTGGACTCGGCGGTCTGATAATACAGCTCGTAATCGGCGATGCCCATGGCCTGAGCCTCGGCGATGACGGCTTCCTTAAATGCGGTAAAATTCATGGTGCGTTCCTCCTTATCTGCCGCCGACGGTGATGCTGGACACACGGATCATGGGCTGACCCACGGAGGTGGGAACCATGCCGCTGGATGCGCCGCACATACCCTGGGCCAGGTCCAGGTTGGAGCTGACCATGTCGATGTTCTTGATGACCTCGGAGCCGTTGCCCACCAGGCAGGCGCCCCGGACAGGCTCGCAGATCTTGCCATCCCGAACCATGTAGCCCTCGCTGACGGAGAAGTTGAAGTCGCCGGTGACGGGGTTGACGGAGCCGCCGCCCATGGAGGCTGCGAACAGGCCGTACTCGATGGAGGAGATGATTTCTTCATCGGTGTCGGGGCCGGGGGCGATGAAGGTGTTGGTCATGCGGGAGGTGGGGGTATGGGCGTAGCTCTGGCGGCGGGATGCGCCGGTGGATGCCATACCCATGCGGCGGCCGTTGAACTTATCGATCATGTAGTTCTTCAGGACGCCGTTCTCGATGAGGACGTTCCGGGTGGCGGGGGTACCCTCGTCGTCGATGTTGATGGAGCCCCATGTATTGGGCATGGTGCCGTCGTCGATGGCGGTGACCTTGTTGCCTGCGATCTGAGTGCCCAGCTTATCCATGGTGAACTGGCTCTGGCCGTAGGCGACACAGGCAGCTTCCAGGGAGTGGCCGCAGGCCTCGTGGAAGATGACACCGCCGAAGGAATTGTTGATGGCGACAGGCATGACGCCGGCGGGGCAGTAGCCGGCGCCGGCCATGGTGCTTGCCTGGCGGGCGGCTTCCCGGCCCACGTTCACGGGCAGCACGGTGTCGAACATTTCAAGACCCATCCGGCGTCCGGGGGAGCAGATGCCGGTCTGAGAGCCTTCGCCCTTGTCTGCCACGGCCTGCACCACCAGGCGGGTGCGGATCTGGCGGTCCTGGGTGTACAGACCCTCGGAGTTTGCCACCAGGATGTTGTGGTCCACGTCCAGCAGCATGCCGCTGACCTGGCGGATCTCTTCGCCGTATTCCTTGGCGGCGAAGTAGCCCTCCTTCAAAATCTCCACCTTCTGTGCGTTGGGCACGCTGGAGGGGACGGTGACGATGGGGTGGATGTCACCGAAGAGGCGCTCGCGCAGGACGATGTCGATGCAGGCGCTGCCCTGGCCCAGGGCTTCCGCGGCCTTCTCGGCGCAGCGGATAAGGCCTGCCTCGGAGGTGTCGATGGTGGATGCCATGACGGAGCGCAGGCCCTTGTAAACACGGACGGAAGCGCCGGCGATGACGGTGTCCTTGACGCCTTCGACCTTGGAATCGATCATGCTGATCAGATGGTCATTGGTATACTCAGCGAAGATTTCCGCATAGTCCGCCCCGGTGGCGGCTGCTGCACGGAGCACGCGCTGACAGATTTCTCTTGAGATCATATCATTCTCCTTTGCTGTTTTGCATTTCTGGATACATTGTACCATATTTTGGGGAGAATGCAACAGAAATGAAATGAACATTTGGTGAATTCGAATAAAGGCAAATGGTTCCAAAATACAGAAAAAAGCCAGCCGGTGGCCCGGCTGGCTGGCGTGATTGCGAATTTACTTGTCGTCGCCCAGGCAATTCATGTCGCTCAGGGCACAGGTGGTGTCGTCATTGGCCGAGGCGTTCATGTCGGTGATGCCGTAGGTTTTTTCCTCCTGGGTCTCCAGGCAGTTCATGTCGTTCAGGGCGCAGGTGCGATCGTCTTCGGCGGACATGCCGTTCACATTACCCCAGCCCAGGCCGGTGTTCTTTTCATTTGCCATCGTACATACTCCTCCTTTGCGAATTGGAGACACAGTCCCCTATAATTGGAGTATATCAGTATACTGCCCAAAATTCAAGGGAAAAATAAAGATTTATTTGACAATTTTTTCACATTGTCAAACCATCTGCCATCTTTCCATCCTTTTTCTTGCATTGATTTTATTCTTCGGATATAATAAAGACAGAAATCCATACCATGAAAGGAGCATCGCCATGCAGCACATGATCCGAAAGCCCCTGGAGGAATTCTCCGTTTACGGCTACTGCCGGGGCGACAGCCGCATTTACACCCGGGAAGATCTTCTGGGTCACTGGTCCGTTCTCTTTTTCTATCCCGCTGATTTTACCTTCGTCTGCCCCACAGAGCTGAAAGATCTGGGGGAACACTACGATGATTTCCTGGCCGAGGACTGCCGGATCTACTCCGTCAGTGAGGATACCCATTTCGTCCACAAGGCATGGGCCGATGCCTCCGAGACCATCCGCGCCCTGCCCTATGTGATGCTGGCCGACCCCGCCGGTGTTCTGGCCCGCCAGTACGGCGTGCTGCTGGAGGAGGAGGGACAGGCCCTGCGGGCGACGTTTGTCCTGAATCCCGCCGGTGAAGTGGTGCTCTACGAGATCCACGACCTGGGCATCGGCCGCAACGCTGCCGAGCTGCTGCGCAAGCTTCAGGCCGCCCGGTTCGTGGCCGAGCACGGCGACCAGGTCTGCCCCGCCAACTGGCACCCCGGCGAAGACACCCTGACCCCCAGTCTGGACCTGGTGGGCCTGCTGTAAAGGAGGCCGTCTATGGATCCCAATACCTTCCCCGCCAGAAGCGGCCTGATCAATGATGTGCTGGAGGGCCAGCTGAAGACTTTGCTTGCCAAGCTGACTGCGCCTGTGGCGTTCACCTGCATTGTCGATGACGGTGAAAAATCCACCGAGATGGCCGCGCTGGTCAACCACATTGCGTCCTTGTCCGATCAGCTCTCTGTCCGTTTTCTGGCTCCCGGCGACGACCCGGCCCTGGACAACGCTTTGGACGCCTCCCTGCTCCCGGCCACTGCGGTGGGAAGTCAGCGCATGGTCTTCCACGGCGTCCCCGGCGGCAAGGAGATCACCGCCTTCGCCTCCGCCATCCTGACGGCGGGCAATGCCGCCAAGGCCCTGGACAAGTACACCCTGAAGGACATCGCCAAGATCGCCAAACCCATGACGCTGCAGCTGTGCGTGTCCCTGGGCTGTGCCCACTGCAGCCAGCTGGTGGCTGCCGCCCACCGCATAGCCTGGGAAAATACAAACGTCACCGCCCACATGATCGACGCCAACCTGTACCCGGAGCTGGTGCAGAAGCTGAATATCCAGCGGGTGCCCCTGACCGTCATCAACGGCAAAGATGCGTTCCCCGGGGGCAAGACCATGGCAGAGCTGACGACGCTCCTGGCAAAATACAAGGGCTGAACATAATCTCCAAAAAGCATGGGCATTGACTGTGCTTTTTGGAGATTTTTTAATTTGGTATCGGTTTCAATTGCACATTTGCACAAACCGTGATACAATCCGAGACAGACAACTGATCCGTGCAGCGCACCGGCCAGCCGGGCGCTGCATTTTTTTGTACCAGTGCGCATATTCATTGTATCGGAGGCATGGACCATGTGCGGCAATACCAAACAGCGCATCGCAGCGGCCCTGCGGCAGCTGATGAACGAGAAACCCTTTGACAAGATCACCGTCCGGAACCTGATGGACGCCACCAATATGAAACGCCAGAGCTTCTACTACCACTTCCGGGACACCCGGGATGTGCTCATGTGGATCTGCCGCCAGAATTTCATCGAGCCCATGCGCGTTCTGGAGCTGCCCGCTGTGGACTGGGTCGCCGCGGGCATGCGGATGCTGGCGGCCGACCGGAGCTTTTACCGGAAGGCCATGGGCGCGGTGCATGAGGAATTCCTGGAGGCGCTTAACCGGGAAGTGGCCATTCCCCGGATCCGCGCAGCCCTGTATCCCGGCGCGGAAGCCCTGGACGATAACCGCGCCTTCCTGGCGGAATTCATTGCCCAGGCGCTGACGGGGCGGATGATCCAGTTTGTCATCTCCCGCCGCCCGCTGGATGAGGCGCAGGTGCGGGAGCGAATGGAGTATCTGTTGAGTGAACTGACTGATGGAAAATGACTGGTAATTTCGCTGGGTTTCGTATGTTTTCAAACTGTTTTTTTATAAATTTTGACAATTCGGCAATTATGACGAATTGACAAGTTGGGTAATAGTTGATAAGATTGTGTTATGGACAAACCTCTGTTTTGGTCAAAATTTCTAAATGCCAAAAAGAGCGTTCAACATACCAACAACTAAGAGGAGGAATTCACTATGGCAAAGTACATCATGGCGCTGGATGCCGGCACCACCTCTAACCGCTGCATTCTGTTCAATGAAGCAGGTGAGATGTGTTCCGTCGCCCAGAAGGAGTTCACTCAGTTCTTCCCCAAGCCCGGCTGGGTCGAGCATGATGCGAGCGAGATCTGGGCTACCCAGCTGGAGGTCGCCCAGAAGGCGATGGCAAACGTGAACGCCACCGCCGCTGACATTGCCGCCATCGGCATCACCAACCAGCGTGAAACCACCATCGTCTGGGACAAGACCACCGGCGAGCCCGTCAGCCACGCCATCGTCTGGCAGTGCCGCCGTACCTCCGAGTACTGCGACTCCCTGAAGGAGAAGGGCCTGACCGACACCTTCCGCGCCAAGACCGGCCTGGTCATCGACGCCTACTTCTCCGGCACCAAGCTGCGCTGGATCCTGGAGAATGTGCCCGGCGCCCGCGAGAAGGCCGAGGCCGGCGATCTGCTGTTCGGCACCGTGGAAACCTGGCTGATCTGGAAGCTCACCGGCGGCAAGGCTCATGTCACCGACTATTCCAACGCTTCCCGTACCATGCTGTTCAACATCAACACCCTGGAGTGGGATGATGAGATCCTGGCTGAGCTGAACATTCCCAAGAGCATGCTGCCCGAGGCAAAGCCCTCCAGCTGCATCTACGGCGAGACCCTGGCCAACTTCTTCGGCGCCAAGATCCCCATCGCAGGCGCTGCCGGCGACCAGCAGGCCGCCCTGTTCGGCCAGACCTGCTTCACCCCCGGCGAAGCAAAGAATACCTACGGCACCGGCTGCTTCATGCTGATGAACACCGGTGAGAAGCCCGTCTTCTCCAAGAACGGCCTGGTCACCACCATTGCCTGGGGCCTGGACGGCAAGGTCAACTACGCCCTGGAAGGCTCCATCTTCGTTGCCGGCGCTGCCATCCAGTGGCTGCGTGACGAGCTGAAGGTCATCGACTCCTCCCCCGACTCTGAATACATGGCCAAGAAGGTCAAGGACACCAACGGCTGCTACGTGGTTCCCGCCTTCACCGGTCTGGGCGCTCCCCACTGGGATCAGTACGCCCGCGGCACCATCGTGGGCCTGACCCGCGGCTGCAACAAGTACCATATCATCCGTGCAACCCTGGACTCCCTGTGCTACCAGACCAACGACGTCCTGCAGGCCATGAAGGCTGACTCCGGCATCGAGCTGGCTGCCCTGAAGGTTGACGGCGGCGCTTCCGCCAACAACTATCTGATGCAGACCCAGGCCGACCTGATCAACGCTCCCGTGCAGAGACCCGTCTGTGTCGAGACCACCGCCATGGGCGCCGCTTACCTGGCAGGCCTGGCTGTTGGCTACTGGGCAAGCAAGGAAGACGTCATCAAGAACTGGGCCATCGACCGCACCTTCGAGCCTGCCATCGCTGACGCCGAGCGCGAAGAGCGTATCAAGGGCTGGAACAAGGCTGTGAAGTGCTCCTACGGCTGGGCCAAGGATTAACAGCGGATCTCTCGCTGTTAATGCGAATCTGAAAGAATCCCCGTAAAAATCAATACACAGATTTAACAGGAGGAAATTGATATGTTACCTTATATTGCTGAATTTCTGGGCACCATGATGCTCATCATCCTGGGCGACGGCGTCGTTGCCAACGTCACCCTGAACAAGTCCGGCATGAAGGGCGCCGGTTCCATCCAGATCACCCTGGCCTGGGGCCTTGCCGTCATGGTTCCCGCCTTCATCTTCGGCGCTGCCTCCGGCGCGCACTTCAACCCCGCTCTGACCATCGCCCTGGCTCTGGACGGCTCCATGGCATGGGGTCTGGTTCCCGGCTACATCATTGCCCAGTTCGCAGGCGCCATCGTCGGTGCAGTCATCGTCTACCTGATGTTCAAGGATCAGTTCGATGCAACGGAAGATCCCGGCACCAAGCTGGGCGTCTTCTCCACCGGCCCCTCCATCCCCAACATCCCCCGCAACATCTTCTGTGAAGCTGTCGCCACCTTCGTCCTGGTCTTTGCCATCAAGGGCATCGGCCAGGTTGCCGGCATCGCAGGCGGTCTGAGCAACATCTTTGTCTTCGGCATCATCGTCTCCATCGGTATGTCCCTGGGCGGCCTGACCGGCTACGCCCTGAACCCCGCCCGTGACATCGGCCCCCGTATCGCCCATGCTTTCCTGCCCATCAAGGGCAAGGGCTCCTCCAACTGGGGCTATGCCATCGTTCCCATCGTCGGCCCCGTCATCGGCGCCATCGCTGCCGTCGGCCTGTACGCCATCATTCCCTGGTAATCAGACTGGCAGAAACCGTCAATAATCAGTAGTTTCCCGGCCCCCTCGTCCGTTTTTCGGGCGGGGGGTGCCCATCATGTTATGCGCAATCTCCACATTACATAAAGGAGTGAATGTATCTTGGTAGATATTATTGTCATCGGTGCAGGCGTTTCCGGCTGTGCCGTTGCCCGGGAACTGTCCCGGAAGAAGGCAAATGTTCTGGTCATCGACCGGGATGAGGATGTGTGCTGCGGTACCACCAAGGCCAATTCCGCCATCGTCCATGCAGGTTATGACGCCGCCAACGGCTCCCTGATGGCTAAGCTGAACGTGCAGGGCAGCGAGATGATGGAGCAGCTGGCCAAGGATCTGGATGTCCATTATAAGCGCAATGGCTCCCTGGTGGTCATGCTGGCCGAGGAAGACCGTCCCAACCTGATCAAGCTGTACGAAAACGGTGTCGCCAACGGCGTCAAGGGTCTGCGCATCGTCGAGCGGGAAGAGCTGGTTCAGATGGAGCCCAACATTTCCGATGAGGCCGTGGCTGCCCTGTATGCACCCACCGGCGCCATCATCTGCCCCTTCGGCCTGACCTACGCCCTGGCTGAGAACGCTGCCGCCAACGGCGTCAAGTTCCAGTTCGACTCCGAGGTCACCGACATCCAGAAGATCGACGGCGGCTGGAAGGTCGTTACCACCAAGGGCGACCTGGAAGCTAAGGTCGTCGTCAACGCTGCCGGCGTCTATGCGGACAAGCTCCACAACCTGGTCTCCGACGACACCATGACCATCATCCCCCGCCGCGGCGACTACTTCCTGCTGGACCGCACCACCGGCGGCCACGTGACCTCCACCATCTTCCAGCTGCCCGGCAAGTACGGCAAGGGCGTCCTGGTTGCTCCCACTGTCCACGGCAACACCATCGTCGGCCCCACCGCCATCGATATCGAGGACAAGGACGGCGTCAACACCACCCGCGCCGGTCTGGAAGAAGTCCGCACCAAGTGCGGCAAGGCTGTCAAGAACCTGAACCTCCGGGAGACCATCACCTCCTTCGCCGGCCTCCGCGCCCACGAAAAGCGCCATGAGTTCTTCATTGGCGAAGTCGCTCCCGGCTTCGTTGACTGCGCCGGCATCGAGTCCCCTGGCCTCAGCTCCGCTCCCGCCATCGGTGTCGTGGTTGCCGATATCGTCACCGGCATCCTGGACCTCCAGGACGACCCCACCTTCGTGGGCACCCGTAAGGGCATTCTGGATCCCAAGACCCTGCCCTTCGAAGAGCGCAGTGCCCTGGTCAAGGAAAATCCCGCCTACGGCACCGTCATCTGCCGCTGCGAGACCGTCACCGAGGGCGAGATCATCGACGCCATCCGCCGCGTCCCCGGCGCCAAGAGCATCGACGGCGTCAAGCGCCGCACCCGCGCCGGTATGGGCCGCTGCCAGGGCGGTTTCTGCAGCCCCCGCGTGCTGGAGATCCTGTCCCGGGAGCTGGGCGTTCCCATGAGCGAGATCACCAAGGCCGGCGGCAATTCCAAGATCATCGTCGGCATTAACAAGGACAGTTTCTAAGGAGGGGTACGCCATGAGAGAATACGAACTTGTCATCATCGGCGGCGGCCCCGCCGGTCTGGCCGCAGCAGTTGCCGCACACAAGGCAGGCGTCACCGACATCCTGATCCTGGAGCGTGACAACGAGCTGGGCGGCATTCTGAACCAGTGCATCCACAACGGCTTCGGCCTGCACACCTTCAAGGAGGAGCTCACCGGCCCCGAGTACGCCGACCGCTTCATCCAGCAGGCCAAGGAGCTGAACATTCCCTA
>JAFTVM010000005.1 GCA_017465745.1 Oscillospiraceae bacterium | reverse complement strand
TCCTCGGTCAGGGACAGGCTGTAGGTCAGATCGGCGTAGCTGGTGCCTTCGCCGGTCATGGCGTTTGCCATGGTGATGTCGATGACGCAGGCGTCGGAGGTACCGGCGGCGACTTCCATGACGGCGGAGCCCTGATCCTGGACGGCGACGATGTCGGTAGCACCCAGAGCCTCAGCGGCGTCCTCACCGGCGGAGCCGGATTCGACAGCGATGGTCAGATCCTTCAAGCTTTCGGGGGTGGTGTAGTTGCCGACCACATCAGCCTTCATGACCACCACCTGGGCGTTGACTACGTAGGGGTCGGAGCAGTTGGTATTCAGGGTCACGTCCTCGTTGATGGTCATGCCGTTCCAGATGACGTCGATGTTCTTGGTTTCCAGTTCATAGAACTTCTTGCCCCAGTCGGACAGGACGAAGAATTCCACTTCCACGCCGATCTCTTCGGCAAACAGCTGGGCAAATTCGGCGTCGAAGCCGGTCCATTCGCCGTTTTCGTCCTTGAAGTCCATGGGGGCATAGTCGGTGATACCGACGACGAGCGTGCCCTTGTCCTGGACATAAGCCAGGTCGGAGTCAGAAGCGTTGGTTGCGCCGCAGCCGGCCATGCACAGCAGCACGGTGACCAGGGCGAGGGTCAGAGCGATGATCTTTTTCATAGGGTTTACCTTCCTCTCATTGAAGTTGACTGTCTGGATTATACTTTACTTCTCTAAAGTTGTAAAGTACCATTTTGCGTTTTTTTCACTTTTCGGCAGGGTGTACAGGAATGAAAGCACATTTGCTGCTTTAGCATGGTAAAGTTATTCAAAATGGTGAAGCAAACAGGCCCCGGCAGCCGCCGGGGGAGATCGGCGTTGCAAAAAAGCGCCGGATGTTGTATGATGGTTCCATCAAATTCAGACAGGAAGTGAGCCAATGGCACAGAAGAACGACTACAAGCAGCTTTACAGCACCTACCGGGTGCACAGGAAGAGCAACGCGGGCAGGGGAGACGAAAAGAGCGAGGAAAAGATCGGCGAGCGTATCATCGACGCCTTTTACAGCGACCGCAGCCGGATCCTGTACTGCTCCGCCTTCCGGCGCCTGCAGCAGAAGGCCCAGGTCTTCTCCATGGAGACCAATTCCAATGTCCGCAGCCGCCTGACCCATTCCCTGGAGGTGGCGGACCTGGGCAGAAGACTGGCCGACCGGATCGCCTTCGGTCTGAAAAAGGAAGGCTACTTTACGGATATCACCATCCCTGTTGCGGTATCCATTGTGGAGAATGCCTGTCTGCTCCATGACATCGGTAATCCGCCCTTCGGCCATTTCGGCGAGAGTGCCATTCAGGACTGGGCGAAAAACCGGGCCATGGATGCGGCGCCCGCTGACTGGACGCAGATCCGGGAGGGAAAACGGGAATGGCTGCCCCACATCGGCAAACGGATGAAGGATTTCGAGCAGTTTGACGGCAATCCCCAGGGCTTTCGCACCGTATCCAAGCTGTTCACGGATTTCGGTGACGCAGGATTGAACCTGACCTGCGCCACGCTGCTGTGCGGGCTGAAGTACGCCCGGACCACCTGCGAAGAGAAGGATGACGGCATCAAAAAGAAGGCGGGCTTCTTCCAGACAGAAGAAGCCCTGGTGGATACTCTTATGGCCCAGGTGGAGCGCAGCCGCGGCACCCGCTACCCCCTGACCTACATCATGGAGGCGGCGGACGACATCGCCTACTGCATGAGCGACATCGCTGACGGCATCGAGAAGCGGATCCTGACGGAGGAGGAGTTCGTGCAGGCATTTGTGGTACAGTGGGAGAAGGACTATCCCGCCGTGCCCCAGCCCTGGGAGATCCGCCGGTTCCTGCCCCCCCAGGAGGGCGGCGACGGCCCCGCCAAGATGGTGGGCTTCAACCGGGATTTTGCCATCTACTGGTCCGATGAGGCCACCCGGGAGGCCGTTCAGATCTACATCGACAACCACCAACAGATCCTGGCGGGCACGGCCCCGGGGCTGTTCTCCGAGGAACGGTACATGGGTAAGGTTCTCAGGACTGTCAACAAGGTCTGTCAGAAACTGCTCTACCCCTCCATTGAGGCCGAGAGCATTGAACTGACCGGCTATGCGGTGATCGCCGGGATCCTGCGTCACTACGAGCGGCTGCTGAAGCTGTCCGCGGCAGATTTTCTGCGCCTGACCCAGGGGGACAGCAAGGGTCTGGCAGTGGAGCGGCGGCTGTACAACCGCTTCAGCAAGGGCTGCGTGGACGCCTATACCTTTGCGGTGGAAAAGCTGGACCGGGACCGGGCGGACTTTGCCATGGAGGAATGGTGGCTGCGGGTCCATCTGCTCATCGATCATATCAGCGCCATGACGGACGCTTTCGCCCTGGAAACCTACCAGATGCTGGAAGGCATCGCACTGATGAGGACATAATATGGAAATTAAAATGATGACCGCGGCCCATGAGGCCGCCGTAATGGATATGATGCGCACCTTTTACGCCTCCCCGGCGGTGCTGTCGAACGGCTCCGATGAGATCTTCCGGGCCGATATCGCCGCCTGCATTTCCGGCAATCCCTATGTGGAGGGGTATGTTTTCGCGGAAGGGGAGAAGCTGATGGGCTATGCCATGGTGGCAAAGTCCTTCATCTGTGAATACGGCCGGCCCTGCAAGTGGATCGAGGATCTGTATATCTGCCCTGAATATCGGGGGCAGGGCATCGGTGGGGCCTTTCTGGACTTTATCGCTGCAAAATACCCCGATTCCATCCTGCGCCTGGAGGCGGAGGAGGAGAACGAGGGGGCTGTGGCGCTCTATAAGCGCCATGGATTTGAAGTATTTCCCTATATGGAAATGAAGCGGGGTGGCTGAGATGTATGGAAACAGACCCGTCATCGGCATTTGTCCGCTGTATGACGAGAAGCGGGAAAGCTACTGGATGCTGCCCGGCTACATGAACATGCTGGAGGCCCAGGGGGCCATCCCCATGATGCTGCCCCTGACCACGGACACGGGGATGCTGGATTATTTCCTGGAAACCTGCGACGGCTTCATTCTCACCGGCGGCCAGGACGTGTCCCCGGCGGTCTACGGCCAGGAGAAAACGGACCTGTGCGGCGTGAATATCCCGCAGCGGGATGAGATGGATGCCTATATCCTGAAAGAAGCCATTGCAAAGGATAAGGTGGTGCTGGGGATCTGCCGGGGGCATCAGCTGATGAATGCGGCTCTGGGCGGAACCCTGTACCAGGATGTGGCGACCCAGCACGAGGCCCCCATCAATCACCGGATGCAGCCGCCCTATGACGGTGTGGAGCATAAGGTAGACCTGATCCCCGGCAGCCCCATGGCGGCGCTGCTGGGAGCGCGGATGGGCGTCAACAGCTGCCACCACCAGGCCATCCGGGACCTGGCGCCCTGCCTGAAAGTCCAGGCCATGGCGGCGGACGGCATCGCAGAGGCGGTGTACATGCCCGGAAAGCGCTTCGTCTGGGGGGTCCAGTGGCATCCGGAGTTTGCATGGAAGGTCAGCGAAGACAACCGGAAAATCGTGGCGGAATTCCTGAAAGCCGCAAAAGGGGAGAAATGACCGTGAAACTGAGACCATTTGCGGAATCCGACTGGCCCCGGGTGGGGGAGATCCTCACCAGCCGGGACGTGGCGAAAACCTATATGCTGCCGGATTTTGCGGCGTTGGAAGAAGCGAAGCCCCTGTTTGACCGGATGAAGCAGCTGTCGGAAGGTCATGACTGTTTTGTCCGGGTCATGGAGGAAGGCGGCGCGCCGGTGGGGATCATCAACGATGTGGGCATCCACGGCGATGCCGTGGAGCTGGGCTACGCGGTGCATCCGGCCTGCTGGGGCAGGGGATACGCAACGGCGGCCCTGGGCCTTGCCATTGCAGAACTTTTTGACCGGGGCTACCGGGAAATCATCGCCGGGGCCTTCGCGGAAAACGCCGCCAGCCTGCGCTGCATGGAAAAATGCGGCATGACCGTGCTTGCGAAGACTGACCGTATCGAATACCGGGGCCGGACCCGCGAATGCGTTTATCGAATCATCAGAAAGGATGTTGCAGTATGAAAATCGGAGTCATCGGCGCGGGCAATATCGCCGCAACCGTATCCCAGACCCTGGCGAAGATGCCGGAGATGGAATGCTGGGCCGTTTCCTCCCGGAATCTGGAAAAAGCTGAAGCATTCGCCGCCAAGTACGGCTTCCGGAAGGCCTACGGCAGCTATGAAGCCATGCTGGCGGACCCGGAAGTGGAGCTGGTGTACGTGGCCACGCCCCATTCCCACCACCGGGAGCACATGATGCTGGCCCTGAAAAACGGCAAGCATGTGCTGTGCGAAAAGGCCTTCACCATCAACGCCGCCGAGGCGGAGGAGGTGGCCGAATACGCAGCGGAGCATGGCCTGTACGCGGCGGAAGCCATCTGGACCCGTTACATGCCCAGCCGGAAGATGATCGATGATATTCTGGCCAGCGGCGTCATCGGTACCCCCAATACGCTGACGGCCAACCTGAGCTATCCCATCAGCTGCAAGGAGCGGATCGTCAGGCGGGAACTGGCCGGCGGCGCGCTGCTGGACATCGGTGTCTACGGCCTGAATTTTGCGCTGATGCATTTCGGTACGGACATCGCCAGCATCGGCTCCGCCGTTCAGATGACGGACACCGGCGTGGATGCCATGGAGACCATCACCATTTTCTACAACGACGGCCGCATGGCGGTGCTGACCCACAGTATCTATGCCCGCTCCGACCGGAAGGGCATCATCCACGGCGACAAGGGCTACCTGGTGGTGGAGAATATCAACAATCCCCAGTCTGTCAGCGTCTTCGACACCGAGGACAATCTGGTGGCCCGCTATGAGGTACCGGAGCAGATCAGCGGCTACGAGTACCAGTTCCTGGAGGCCAGACGGTGCATCGCTGAAGGCAAGACCCAGGCCGATTCCATGCCCCTGGCGGAGACCATCTACGTCATGGATGTGATGGATGACCTGCGGAGGCAGTGGGGTGTGGTCTATCCCATGGAAGAGTAAGGAGAACAAGGAAAAGGAGCGGCTATGCCGCTCCTTTTTGTTGATATGTACTTAGTGCAGCTCCTTCTCCACCAGTGCCAGGGCGGACAGCAGGACAGCGTCCATGTCGTAGTAGCGGTACTCGCCCAGACGGCCGCCGAAGATGGTCTTGGGGTCGGCGTCAGCCAGGGCCTTGTAGCGCTGATACAGGGCGGTGTTGGCTTCGTCGTTGACGGGGTAGTAGGGCTCCACGCCGGGCTGCCACTCGGAGGAATACTCCCTGGAGATGACGGTCTTGGGCTGGGTGCCGAACTCGAAGTGCTTGTGCTCGATGATGCGGGTGTAGGGGGTCTCCCGGTCGGTGTAGTTGACCACAGCGTTGCCCTGATAGTTGGGCATGTCCAGCAGTTCCGTCTCAAAGCGGACGGAGCGGTAGCTCAGGGGGCCGTAGCAGAAATCGAAGTAGGCGTCGATGGAGCCGGTGTAGATGACCTTGTCGGCCATGGCGTCCCACGCGGCCTTATTTGCCAGGTAGTTCTCGTTCAGCCGCACTTCTACGCCCTGGAGCATATTGGCCACCATCTGGGTGTAGCCGCCCTCGGGGATACCCTGGTATTTGGCGTTGAAATAGTTGTTGTCGAAGGTCAGGCGGACGGGCAGGCGCTTGATGATGAAGGCGGGCAGGTCCGTGCAGTCGCGGCCCCACTGCTTTTCAGTGTAGCCCTTGACCAGCTTCTCATAGATGTCAGTGCCCACCAGGGAAATGGCCTGCTCTTCCAGGTTTTTGGGTTCGGTGATGCCGGCAGTGGCGCGCTGGCGGGCGATCTCAGCCTCGGCTTCCTGGGGGGTGATGATACCCCACATCTTGTTGAAGGTGTACATATTGAAGGGCAGGGAGTAAAGCTCGCCGTGGTAGTTGGCCACAGGGGAATTGGTATAGCGGTTGAACTCAGCAAAACGGTTGACATAATCCCAGACCCTGCGGTCGTTGGTGTGGAAGATGTGGGCGCCGTAGCGGTGGACATTGATGCCCTCCACAGATTCGGTATAGACATTGCCGCCGATATGGTCGCGCTTGTCAATGACCAGCACGGACTTGCCGGCATCGGTGGCTTCCCGGGCAAAAGCGGCGCCGAAGAGGCCGGCACCGACGATCAGATAATCATAATGCATGGAGTATTCCTTCTTTCGTGGATATTGTGTATCCAGTATACCATAGCTTTCGGCAGTTGTCACGCCCCATATACGGAATAAAAGGAGGAAAATGTCTGATTATCGGGGTTTCTTCATTGATTATTAACAACATCCTGTTGAAAAACACAAAACGGTGTGGTATAATCCCCACATATAATGCGGTCAGAATGTCCGCAATCCAGCCGCTGTGCGGCCATGTATTCCCTTGGTTTTACTTTCTGATTGAAATAAAGGTTGGATCAAAATGGATAAAAAATATCATCTGAAACGTCTGATCGTGCTGCTGGCTTCTGCCATGCTGATGTTTGCACAGACGTCTGTCTTTGCGTTTACCTGGTTCAATTCCTACGTGGACGCAGGTGCGCTGGACAAGCCCTTCTTCTTCATGGGCAACATCGCTGTTATCGGCCTGTATGCGCTGATGCTGCTGATCTTCTTCCAGCTGACCCGCAGCTTCCGGGTGGGACATCTGCGCACCTTTGAGGTGCTCTTTACCCAGACTTTTTCCGTTCTTTGCGTCAACGCCATTACTTACCTGCAGCTGTGCCTGATCGGCCACTGGAAGTTCCTGACCCATATGGAGCCCGTGCTGTGGATGACGCTGGCGGACGCCGTCATCGTGTTCGCCTGGGCCTTCTTCAACCGCTGGATCGTCACCAGGTTGTATCCCCCCCGGGATGTACTGCTGATCTACGGTCCCTACAGCCCCGACAGCCTGATCCACAAGATTCAGGGCCGGGAGGATAAGTACGAGATCCGGGAGATCATCTCCTATGAAGAGGACTTCGAGCTGATCAAGGAGAAGATCCTGTTTTACCACTGCGTGGTCATCACCGACCTGCCTCCCGAGATCCGCAACAACGTGCTGAAATTCTGCTACGCCCACGATGTGCGCTGCTACGCCGTGCCCAAGATTTCCGATATCATGATCATGGCGGCCCAGGATACGCACCAGTTCGATACTTCCATGCTGCTGTTCCGCAACAAGGGCCTGACCATCGCCCAGCGGGCAGTGAAGCGGGTATTCGATATCATCGTGGCACTGGTGGCGCTGCTGGTGTTCTCGCCTGCCATGATCATCATCGCCATCCTGATCAAGTGCTGCGACGGCGGCCCCGTCCTCTACGGCCAGGATCGGCTGACCCGGGGCGGCAAGGTCTTCAAGGTGCTGAAGTTCCGCTCCATGTATGTCCACAAGGAAGATGGCTACTGCATGACCCGCAAGAACGATGAGCGCATCACCCCTGTGGGCAAGGTCATCCGCGCCATCCATTTCGATGAGCTGCCCCAGCTGTTCAATATCCTCAAGGGCGAGATGAGTGTGGTGGGTCCCCGGCCCGAGACCCCCAAGCTGGCCGCTGAATACAAGGAGAGCATCCCCGAATTTGATTTCCGCCTGAAGGTCAAGGCCGGACTCACCGGCTTTGCCCAGGTTTACGGCAAGTACAATACCACACCCTATGACAAGCTGAAGCTGGACCTGACCTACATCCAGAACTATTCCTTCTGGCTGGATCTGAAGCTGCTGTTCATGACCTTCGAGATCCTGTTCGTCAAGGACAACACCGAAGGAATTGAGGAGGGACAGACCCACGCGGAGATCAAGACCAAAGAGCCCTCCGGAAAGCATTAAGGAGGGACGTTATGGATCCTCTGGTATCTGTGATCATGCCGGCCTACCGCTGCGCCGGCACCATTGCCGCCGCCATCGATTCTGTCCTGATCCAGAATGTGGCGCTGGAACTCATCATCGTCAACGACTGTTCCCCCGACAATGTGTCGGAGGTTCTCGCCGCCTACTGTGCGGACGAGCGGGTGCGGGTGGTGACCAATGAGAAAAATATGGGCGCCGCCAAAAGCCGCAACCGGGGCGTCTCCATGGCCCGGGGCAAGTATGTGGCATTTCTGGATTCCGACGACCTGTGGATGCCGGGCAAACTGGCGGCCCAGGTGCAGGTCCTGGAAGAGAGCGGCTGTGTCCTGTGCTGCACCGCCCGGGAGCTGATGACCCCGGACTGGAAACCCACCGGCAAAGTGCTGCCTGTGGCACAAACCATCACCTACAATGATTTACTGAAACACAATTCCATCGCCTGCTCCTCTGTGGTGCTGCGGGCCGAGGCGGCCCGGGAATTCCCCATGGATCACGAGGACAGCCATGAGGATTACATCCTCTGGCTGCGGGTGCTGGAAAAATACGGCGCCGCCCGGGGCATCAACGAGCCTATGCTGCGCTACCGCCTGAGCAATACGGGCAAATCCGGCAGCAAGCTCCATTCGGCGAAGATGACCTTCATGGTCTACCGCTATATGGGCTTCAGCCTGCCCAAATCCATCGCCTGCTTTGTCAGCTACGCCTTCAACGGCGTGAAAAAATACTATTTCGCCCGGAAGGGGGGACAGCATGAAGCTTGATATCCTGATGTCCTGCATGCACCAGACTGATACGTCCATCGTGGCAGCGTCCCATATCACAGGATCCGCTGTGGTCATCAACCAGTGCGACCGGGAGGAAGTACGCGAATTCGACACCGCCTACGGTCATGTCCGCTTCCTGTCCACACTGCAGCGTGGCCTGACCAAGAGCCGCAACATGGCCATCGCCGAGAGCCGGGCCGATGTGTGTCTGCTGTGTGACGATGACGAGATCTTCGTTCCCGGTTACGAGAAGAAGATCCTCCGCGCATTTGAGGAACTGCCCCAGGCGGATGTGATCATCTTTCGCATGGTCAACTACCCCTGTCCCTTCGGCGGCCAGGTGCGGCGGCTGAAATTTCCCCAGACCATGCACGTTGCTTCCTGGCAGATCTCCTTCCGCCGGGAAAGCCTGCTGCGCACCGGCGTCCGCTTCGACGAGCTGCTGGGCGCCGGCTCCGGCAACGGCGCCGAGGAGGAACTGAAGTTCCTGCTGGACTGCCAGCGGGCCGGTCTTCAGATCTGGTACGCCCCTGTGGATGTGGCCTCTGTCGCCCAGGAGGAAAGCACCTGGTTTGCCGGCTTCAATGAGAAATTTTTCTACGACCGGGGCGCCACCACCCGCTATATCCTGGGCGCGCCCCTGGCAACGCTCTATGGCATCTACTACGTGGTCCGGAAAAAGGCCATGTACCAAGACACCATTACCCCCGCAAAAGCCCTGGGAGCCATCTTCCGGGGAATGGCGGACAATCAGATCACCAAACAGGCCCGGAAGCGGAAGTGACCGGCCTTGCGGAAAGGAACATTGAGATGAAGACATTATCTTTTATCATTCCCTCCTACAACAGCGCCCGTTTCCTGGACAAATGCATCGGCTCCTTCCTGGACCCCCAGGTCATTGACCGGCTGGATATCATCATCGTCAACGACGGCTCCACCGATGAGACTCCCCAGGCTGCCCAGAAGTTCTGCGACCGCTATCCCGGCTCCGTCCGCCTGATCAATCAGGTGAACAAGGGTCACGGCGGCGCCCTGAACACCGGCTGTGCTGCCGCCGTGGGTAAATACCTGAAGGTCATCGACGCCGATGACTGGGTGGAGACGGCCAATCTGGAGTACTTCCTGAAGAAGCTGGAGGCCTGCGAGAGCGACGTGGTGCTGACTCACCACTATACCCGCGATATCTCCACCGGCGAGGTCAAGAAGTGGATGAGCTATCCACCCCAGCCCGGCAAGACCTACACCCTGGAGGAGATCATGGGCAGCTGGAAGAGCTTTGACCGAAGCCTGACCTTCCACGGTATCACCTATAAGACCGAATTCTATCACCGCTGCGGTATCCAGCTGTCCGAGCACGTGTTCTATGAGGATCACGAGTTCGCCACCTTCCCCTGCTGCTACGCCCGCAGTGTCAGCCCCATGGATATCTTCGTCTATGACTACCGCATCGGCGACGTTCAGCAGAGCGTGTCCGATGAAAATCAGCTCAAGCGTATCGGCCATACCGAGACCGTTCTGCGCCGGATGGTCACCGAGTTTGCAAAGCTCGACCTGCCGGAGGACTGCGGCGGCCGGGAATATGTGGCCATGAAGGCCCAGGGCCTTCTGCTGAGCTACCTGACCACCACGATGCTGGTCCAGAAGGACAAGGCGCTGGGCCGGAAGATGGGCGAGGAGATGATGAATCTCTTCCGCGCGCAGCTGCCCCGCACCGCCCAGCTGGCCCAGAGCCAGTACAAGGTCTTCTGCCTGATGAACCGTCTGCACATCAGCAAAGCCACCTTCGAAAAGCTTCTGCGCTCCAGGCTCTACAACCGGATCAGAGGCAATCACGACTTCAATTAAGGAGATAACATGGATCAGTTTATCACCAAAATGCCCCGGAGTATCCAGGAATTATGGGCCTACCGGGATCTGCTGAGGCTGCTGGTCAGCAGAAACGTCAAACTCAAATACCGGCGCAGCTTCCTGGGCTACCTGTGGAGCGTGCTGAACCCCCTGCTGATCATGATCGTTATGACGATCGTGTTCTCCACCATGTTCAGCAGAAATATTGAAAATTTCCCTGTTTACCTGTTCTGCGGCCAGCTGCTTTTCAACTTTATGAACACGTCCACGCACCAGGCGATATTTGCCATCACCGGCAATGCTGCGCTGCTGAAGAAGACCTATGTGCCCAAGTACATTTTTATCCTGTCCAAGATCACCAGCGGTCTGGTGGACTGTGTATTCTCTCTGGGTGCGCTGCTGATCGTCATCGTGGCCACGGGTGCCAAACTCACCTGGTGGACCCTCCTGATTCCCATGGTGTTCCTGCAGCTGTATATCTTTTGCATCGGTCTCGGCCTGTTCCTGTCTCAGGCCAATGTGTTCTTCCGTGATACCCAGTTCATTTATAACGCGGTGACTACCGCATGGATGTACCTGACCCCCATTTTCTACCCCATCGAGGCGCTGCCCGATACGGTGGCCTGGATCATCAAGCATCTGAATCCCATGTATTTCTATGTGGGTCAGTTCCGTGACCTGGTGTATTATGGCCGGTGTCCCGGTCCTGCCATCCTGGCTGCCGGCTGCGTGACAGCCGTGGTCATGCTGGTGATCGGTATCTGGAGCTTCAATAGATCGGAAGACAGATTTATTCTGTATATTTGATGGAGGTGATCTGACGTGGAAGAAAAGAAAGTAATGATCGACGTGGATCATGTTACCATCCGCTTTAACCTCTCCAGCCAGAAAATCGATAACCTGAAAGAGTATTTCGTCAAGCTCCTGAAGCGGGAGCTGATGTTCCAGGAATTCCTGGCTGTCAAGGATGTGAGCTTCCAGGTTCGCCAGGGCGAGGCATGGGCTCTGGTCGGCACCAACGGTTCCGGCAAGTCCACGCTGCTGAAGGCCATCAGCCGGATCCTGAAGCCCTATAAGGGCAGCATTACTGTTAACGGTACCGTCGCCCCCCTCATCGAGCTGGGCGCCGGCTTCGATCACGAGATGACCGCCCGTGAGAATATTTTCCTCAACGGCTGCGTTCTGGGCCATACCGAAAAATTTATGCAGGAGCATTTTGATGACATCGTGAAATTTGCCGAGGTGGAAAAGTTCCTGGATTCTCCCCTGAAGAATTTCTCCTCCGGTATGCGCGCCCGCTTGGGCTTCGCCATCGCAACCATGGTCAAGCCTGATATCCTCATTATTGACGAGGTTCTGGCTGTCGGCGACGTGAAGTTCCGTCAGAAGTGCGAAGCGCGCATGAAGGAGCTGCTCAGCGGCGGCACCACGCTGCTGTACGTTTCCCACAATATCAACGAGGTCAAGAGCCTGTGCGACCACGCCATCTGGATCGACAAGGGCGTCGAGCGCATGAAGGGCGATGTGAATACCGTTGTCGATGCTTATACCGAAGCAATGAAATAACTGGCGGCATGCGGAAAACGCAGACAGCCGGGAGGTATACTATGAATACACCAAAAGTATCCGTCATTATTCCGTGCTACAATGCGCAGAAGTATCTGCGTCAGTGCATGGACAGCATCGTATCCCAGACACTGCGTGATATCGAGATCATCTGCGTTGACGATGGATCTTCCGATGGAACGCTGGCGATCCTGGACGCCTATGCCCAGGCGGATGCCAGAGTCCGTGTCATTTCCCAGGCAAACGCCGGCGCCGGTGCCGCCAGAAACAACGGCCTGTGCCACGCGGCCGGCGAGTATCTGTCGTTCCTGGACGCGGATGATTTCTTCGAGCCTGACATGCTGGAAAAGGCCGCAGCAGCGGCAGATCAGTATCAGGCAGATTATGTGGTATATGATTCCGATCAGTATCACATGGATACCCAATCTTTTGTGGAGGTTCCCTGGGTCATCCGGACCATGGACCTGCCCCCCTATATGCCCTTTTCCTACCGCCAGCTGACGGACAATGTGTTTCTGTCCTTCGTCGGCTGGGCCTGGGACAAGCTCTACCGCCGCAGTTTTGTGCAGGCCAACGGGCTGTATTTCCAGGAGCAGCGCACCACCAATGACATGCTGTTTGTATTCAGTGCACTGGTGGCGGCGAAGCGCATCGCGGTGGTGAAGGAGGTGCTGGCCCACCAGCGCCGGGGCAGCAGGGAATCTCTCTCCGTCACCAGAGAAAAATCCTGGCACTGCTTCTATGACGCGCTGACGGCGCTGCGGCAGCGGCTGGTTGAGAAGGACATCTATTGGGAACTGGAGCAGGATTACATCAACTATGCCCTGCATTTCTCTCTGTGGCACCTGAACTCTCTGGCAGAACCCACCCACACCCTTCTGGAAAAGAAGCTGTGTGAGGAATGGTTTGCGGACCTGGGCATCACGGACAAGCCCGAGTCCTATTTCTACAACAGCGAGGAATACGCACAGTACAAAAAATTACGGAAGGGGTAAAAGATGGGTATGAAAAAAGTATCCCTGATCTTACCAATCTGCAACGTATCCCAGTATCTGCGGGAATGCCTGGACAGTGTTGTGGGCCAGACCCTGCAGGAACTGGAGATCATCTGCGTCGATGACGGCTCCACGGATAATTCTCTGGAGATCATCCGTGAGTACGCCGCCAGAGACGAGCGCATCGTGGTGATCACGGGCCCCAACGGCGGTTACGGAAAGGCTATGAACAAAGGCCTGGACCGTGCCGCCGGCGCATATATCGGAATCGTGGAGCCGGATGACTATGTTGTTCCGGAGATGTTCGAAGAGCTGTACACGGTGGCTTCCGAGAACGACCTGGATTTTGTCAAGGCGGATTTTTACCGCTTCACCCGGGACGCAGAGGGGAATGAGCACCTGCAGTATGAGTTGCTGGATGCCACCCGGACCCGGTACGGTCAGCTGCTCTGTCCCGCCGAAGATCCCAGCTGTATCCGCTTCACAATGAATACCTGGACCGGTATTTACCGCAGGGAATTCATTGAGAAGCACGGCATCCGCCATAACGAGACCCCCGGCGCATCCTTCCAGGACAACGGCTTCTTTTTCCAGACGTTTATCCATGCCCGGCGCGCCATGATCGTCAACAAGCCCTATTACAGAAACCGCCGGGACAATCCCAATTCCTCTGTCAAGAGCAAGGCCAAGGTCTACTGCATGAATGTGGAATATGACCATATCCGGGATCTGCTGATGCAGGACCGGGAAGTTTGGGAGCGGTTCCAGTATATGTACTGGTGGATCAAGTACCGCAACTACTGGTTTACCTATAACCGCATTGATGATTCCTACAAGCCTGAGTATCTGGAACGGATGCGGCAGGAGTTTAAGCGGGCCATGCAGCTCGGACAGCTGTGCAAAGACGATTTTACAGCGCTTGAGTGGCAAACAATTGAAGACATGGCCTATGGCGCAGATCATTATGTCAGCAGACTGAAAGGCAATAGATTGCTTGGCATGGTGATGCCCGTTGTTCCTGCACCGCTAAAAAATAAAATGAAGAAGGCTCTTGTCAAAACGATCAAGGTCAAAAGGCGAATTGAAAAGATTGTCCGGAGATTGATCTGAGAGTCATGTCAGGGAGGTAAAGAAAGAATGGTAAATTATTGTCCTAATGTGTCGGTTATTATTCCAATTTATAAGGTAGAAAAGTTGCTTGGCGAATGTCTGGACAGCGTGGTTGCACAGACCCTTGACAACATCGAAGTGATCTGTGTGAACGATGGTTCTCCTGACGGTTCGGCGGATGTTGCAAAGGCATATACTGAAAAATATGACTTTGTCAAATTGATCCACAAGGAGAACGGCGGCCTGTCCAGCGCCCGTAACGCAGGTCTGGAAGCTGCTTCCGGACGGTATGTCTATTTCCTGGACAGCGATGATTACATTGAGCCGGATACTCTGGAAGTGCTGATGAAGCGTGCGGATGAGGATGATCTGGACATTGTTTATTTCAATGCGTGTCCGTTCTTTGAGAGCAAGCTGATTGAAAAAAACAATCAGAATTACGTCAATTATTATAAGCGAAAGGGAGATTATCCCGGCGTATACACCGGTCAGACCATGTTTTCCATGATGCGCAAGAACCGTGAGTTCCTGCCGTCTGCATGCCTTCAGCTTTTCCGGAAGGATCTGCTGACCCTGAACGATATTCGCTTCTACCCTGGAATCGTGCATGAGGATAATCTGTTCTCCTTCCAGTGCATGGCGGTTGCAGCGCGCGTGGGATATATTGACCGGAGTTTCTATCATCGGCGCATGCGCGATGAGTCGACTGTGACGGTCAAGAAAACCATGCGCAATGTTGAAGGATACCTGGTTTCTTATGCGGAGATTCTGGCATTCATGCGGGATAAGGAAGTGGAAGCTTCATCCTTCCCCAAGATGTCCGAGTATCTGTATACCAGCGTATTCGGCAACGGCCGTCGCATTTTCAGGAGTCTGGATGTGTCCAATGATGACGCATATCTGAATGCGGGCGATTTTGCCGCGGATCATTTCCTAGATATGATCAAGCGGAGCACCGAAACGGAATTTGAACGTAGCAGGATGAAGAACGAAATCGCAGTGCTGCGCGGTAAGGTTTCCGAATTGCAGAGGGAATTGAACAGCATTCCTACCTACCGCTGCAAGAAAGCAGTTTCCTTCTTCCCCAGAAAGATTGCGGGCGCGCTGTGCTGCATTAAAGATCATGGCTTTGCATATACCTGTCGTCTGGCCGCGAAGAAGCTGGTTAGACGCCTGGAAAGATGCAGGCTGTTCGGGCCTGTTATTCGTAAGCTGCGGAATCTGCGTAAGCGCGGCATAGCTTACGCTTGCCGTTCCCTGTGGGTTAAGCCGTATATGAAAATCGGCGGCAAGCAGCCCTTCGTTTCTATTATTATGCCTGTATATAATGTTGAAAGTTTTATTGCACAGGGCATTAAGACGCTGCTGAACCAGACGATGAAGCACATTGAAATTATCTGTGTCGATGACGGTTCTTCCGATGCTTCTGTTGAAATTCTGAACAGACTGGCAGCCCAGGACCATCGGCTCAAGGTGATCACCCAGTGCAACAAGGGCGCGGGTGCAGCCCGTAATTTGGGTATTGCCAACGCCAAGGGTGAATACCTGATCTTCCTGGATTCCGATGACTTCTTCCACAGCCGTCTGGCAGAGCATACTTATCAGGTGGCCAAGCAGGCAAAGGCAGACGTGGTCCTCTTCGGCGCAAAGCACTATCACAATGTTACCGGACAGTACAGAAACGCCAAATGGCTGCTCAATACCTCCGTCGCTCCCGCAAAAGAGCCGTTCAGCTACAAGGACTGTGCAGACAGCTTGTACCGTATTACTTCGCCCTGCCCCTGGACCAAGGCATTCCGCCGTGAATTTGTGCTGGAGAAGGGCCTGCAGTTCCAGGAACTGCAGAATACGAACGACCTCTATTTCTCCTATGCCGCACTTGCAATGGCCGAGCGCATTGTCACGGTGGATGAGGCTCTGGTCTATTATCGCGTTGGACTAGAAAACAACCTGCAGACTACCAAGAAGAAGTATCCGTTCTGTTTCTATGATGCATGTCGTGCATGGCACGATAAACTCGAGGAGTTGGGCGTTCTGGAAGAGTTGCGTCAGTCCTATACCAATGCAGCCCTGTCCACCTGTCTGTTCAGCCTGAATTCACAGAAGAATCCGGAAGTCAAACAACAGATTTTTGATAAGCTCAAGACTGAAATATTCTACCGCCTGGAGCTGGCTGACCACGATGCTTCGTATTTCTACATGCGCAACCGCTACGAAGATATGGTGCAGATCCTGACCGGCACGTTTGATGAATATATGAATTCCCATTCCTGAATTTCATCTTCCGGAGCATCTGTCTGATCAGTTGTTTTGGTTCTTCATTTCAAATGGGATCGGCCTCATCGAGAGGCTTCTGAAAGAATTCTCCTGAGAAGATGCGATCAGCTTTTGTTACGCACTCGGAATCGAGATTAACTTCTTACTACTACGAAAGGGAAAGGAAAAACAATGAAAGAATTCTACAACATTGCCATTGCCGGTACCGGCTATGTGGGCCTGTCCAACGCCATTCTGCTGGCCCAGCACAATCATGTCACCGCCGTGGATATTATCCCGGAGAAGGTCGACCTGATCAACAACAAGAAGTCCCCCATCGTTGACAAGGAGATCGAGGAGTATCTGGCCAACCATAAGCTGGACCTGACTGCTACCATTGATGCAAAGGCTGCTTACCGGGATGCCGATTTCGTCATCGTCTCCACCCCCACCAACTATGATCCCAAGAAGAACTATTTCGATACTTCTTCTGTTGAGAGTGCCATCGAGCTGGTGCTGAGCGTCAATACCGAGGCTATCATCATCATCAAGTCCACCATTCCCGTCGGCTACACCAACAGCCTGTGTGAGAAGTACGGCACGGACCGGATCCTGTTCTCCCCCGAGTTCCTGCGCGAGGGCAGAGCACTGTACGATAACCTGTACCCCTCCAGAATCATCGTGGGTGTGCCCGAGAACAATCCCGTGCTGGAGCAGAAGGCTGCTGAATTTGCCAAGCTGCTGCAGGCCGGCGCCATCAAGGAAAACATTGATGTGCTGTTCATGCATCCCACCGAGGCAGAGGCTGTTAAGCTGTTCGCCAACACCTACCTCGCCATGCGTGTTTCCTTCTTCAACGAACTGGACACCTACGCAGAAGTCCGTGGTCTGAACACCAAGTCCATCATCGACGGCGTGTGCCTGGATCCCAGAATTGGCGGTCACTACAACAACCCCTCCTTCGGCTACGGCGGCTACTGTCTGCCCAAGGATACCAAGCAGCTGCTGGCCAACTACAATAATGTGCCCAACAACATCATGCGCGCCATCGTGGATTCCAACCGCACCAGAAAGGACTTCGTGGCAGAGCGTGTTCTGGAGATGGCCGGCTACTACGGCGAAGGCACCGCTGGCAGAGACGGCACCCCCGGCAACCACTGCGTGGTCGGTATCTACCGCCTGACCATGAAGGCCAACTCCGACAACTTCCGTCAGAGCTCCATTCAGGGCGTCATGAAGCGCATCAAAGCCAAGGGCGCTGAGGTCGTCATCTACGAACCCACCCTGAAGGACGAGACCTTCTTTGGCAGCCGCGTAATCTGCGATCTGAACGAGTTCAAAAAGATGTCCAATGTGATCATCGCCAACAGACAGAATGCCGAACTGGAAGACGTTTCCGACAAGGTCTACACCAGAGATATCTACACCAGAGATTGATCCCAGTATAAAAATCAGCGCCGGCTCCGGATTTTCGGAGTCGGCGCTGCTGCGTTGTGGGGATCATTTTTTCGTCAGCCGGGTGGCGTCCAGTTTGGTCGTGTGGTAGTAGATCACCGTGGTCAGGCTGCACAGGATCCAGCCCAGGGGATAGCTCATGGCGATGGGCAGTACCTCGTTGCAGATCCGGGACATGATGAACAGGTACAGCTGGCGGGCACCGACAAAAGTCGACAGCATGATGATCATGGTGGCCCGGCTGTTGCCCGCACCCCGGAGGGCGCCGGAATAGATATGGTTGGCGCAGCTGACCAGGAAGAAGGGCGTGATGAAGCGCAGCAGCAGGGTGCCGTATTCCACCACCTGGGGGGCGTCATTGAAGACCCGGACGATGACGGGGGCGAAAATCAGCACCGGCATCATCATCACCGCCGAGAAGATCACGGTAATGGTCAGGGCTTTCTTCACGCCTGCCTTGGCCCGCTCCACCTGACCGGCACCCAGATTCTGACCCACGAAGGTGCTGACCGCCATGGCGATGGACTGCATGGGCAGGAACAGGATAGCGTCCACCTTGGAATACGTTGTCCAGGCGGACATGAGATTATCGCCGAAGTAGTTGATATAGCTCTGAACAAAGACGTTGGAGAAAGCGGTGATGGACATCTGGATGCTGGAGGGGATGCCCACCCGGATGATCTGCTTCAGCAGGGGCAGGTGGATCCGCAGGTCACGGGGCGTGATTTTCACGCAGCCGGAGGTCTTCAGCAGCTGGATGGTAACCAGCAGGGCAGAGGTACACTGGGAAGCCGCCGTGGCGATGGCAACGCCCGCCACACCCATATTGCATTTCGCCACCAGCACCACATCCAGCACCGCATTCATGCAGGCGCAGACTACCAGGTAATAGAATGGCCGCTTCGAATCGCCTACGGCCCGGAGGATGCCCGCGCCCATATTGTAAATCAGCAGGCCCGAAATACCCCAGAAATAGATGCTTAAGTAAGTGGTGGATTCCGGCAGCACATTGTCCGGGGTATTGTTCCACTGCAGCATATAAGGCGTCAGCAGCAGGCCCAGGGCCGTGAAGATGGGGCACAGGATCAGCGCTGTGAGGGCAGCAGTGTGGACGGTCTTTTTCACCCTGTCCAGGTCGTGGGCGCCATAATGCTGGCTGATGACCACACCGGCGCCGGAGGAAAAGCCGGAGAACAGGCCGATGAAGATATTGACGATGACGCCCACGGAGCCAACGGCGGCATAGGCCTCGTTGGTGGCGTAGTTGCCCACCACATAGGTGTCCACCAGGTTGTACATCTGCTGGAAGAGATTGCCCAGTACCAGGGGAATGGCAAAGGTCAGAATATGGCTTGTAATGTTGCCCTGGGTCATGTCCACATCCTGGCGGCGGATGATTTTCGTATGCATACGCAGTTTCCCTTTCGGTATAATTATACACCCATTATAGCAGACTTTTGTTGCGCGCGCAACAGCATTTTTCATATCTTGTTCAAGCATTTTGGGGGAATTCTTCCTATAATATCAATAGAAATGGATTGAATAAAGCGAGGAGAAGATATAATGAAACAAACTGACGCGCACCGCGGGGCCAATTCCATCGCCCGGATCGTGTTCGTGGGGCTTTCTGTGGTGGCCCAGGCGGCGTGGATCATCGTGCAGATCGTAGCGCTGAACCGGTATTCGGTCTATATATCCCTGTGCAGCAGTCTGCTGGCTGCTCTGGTGGTGCTGAAGCTGTACTCGGGCCATACCAACGCCGCCATGAAAATGCCCTGGATCATGCTGATCCTGGTATTTCCGGTGATGGGTCTGTCGCTGTACCTGCTGATCGTGGTCTGCGGCGATCTGGGCGGAACCAAGAAGCGGCTGCGGGCGGTGCGCCGGCAGATGCCGCAGCCGGAAAACAGCCGGGTGCCTGCCGGCATGGAATGGAGCCGCAGTATTGTAAAATCCGGGTATCCCGTGTACGGCGATACCGACGTCCGGTATTTTGCTGAAGCCAAGGATGCGTTTGAAGCCCTGAAAGCAGATCTGGAAACCGCCGGGAAATTCATCTTCATGGAATATTTCATCGTGGAGGACGGGGCAGCCTTCCGGGAAATTGAAGAGATCCTGACCCGAAAAGCCGCGGCCGGCGTTCAGGTGCGGCTGATGTACGACGACATCGGCAGCATCGGCGTGGCCAGCATGAAGCTGGTTCGGCGGCTGAACAGGCGGGGGATCCGCTGCAAAGTGTTCAATCCGGCGGTGCCGTTTCTGAATCTGTTCATGAACCACCGGGATCACCGGAAGATCACTGTCATCGATGGGCGTGTGGGCTATACCGGCGGGTTCAACCTGGCGGGGGAGTACTTTGGTTATTCCGCGCCCCTTGGACACTGGAAGGACACCGGCCTGCGGTTGGAGGGACGGGCGGTGGAGAGCCTGACCCGCACCTTTCTGGAGCTGTGGAGTGTTACCGCCCGGGAGGAAGAGGACCTGACGCCCTGGCTGGGGATTGCCTGTCCGGCAGCAGGGGAGGGATACATACTGCCTTTCGGGGACGATCCGCTGGATGAGCACCGGGCGGCGGAGGATCTGTATCTGAACCTGATCGGCAGTGCAAGGGAGCGGATCTGGTTCATCACACCCTATCTCATCATCACCGACGAGCTGAACCGTGCCCTGGGGCTGGCGGCAAAGCGTGGCGTGGATGTGCGCATCATCACCCCCGGTATCCCGGACAAAAAGACCGTCTACTCCATGACCCGGTCCTATTATGGGGGGCTTGCCCGGCAGGGGGTGCGGATCTACGAATACACCCCCGGCTTCTGCCATGCCAAAATGTGCGTCCGGGACGGGGAAACGGCGGTGGTGGGTACCTCCAATCTGGATTTCCGGAGCCTGTACCTCCATTTTGAGAATGATGTGATCCTGCACCGGTGTCCCGCGGCGGCGGATGTGGAGCGGGATTTCCAGGCGATGTTCGAAAAATCTACGGAAGTCACGGAAAAATACGCCGCCGGCCGGGGCGCCATGCTGCTGGTGTGGCAATGTGTTCTGCGGCTTTTTGCACCCATGATGTGAACTGTGCAGCCCCCGTTTTTGGGGGCTGTTTTTCCATGGCAAACAGGGGTTGCCAAAAAGTGGACTGTTGGTGTATAATAAAGTATATTTTGGAAAGTCTGTGCTTTTTGGACAGGCACGGAAGGCGGTAAACATGATGAACGAAACCAGAATTTCTTCCAGAAAAAATCCCCTCCTGCAGCAGGTAAAGAAGCTGCTGACCTCCAAAAAGGAGCGGGAGAAGGCCGGACTGTTCGTGGGTGACGGCACCAAGCTGCTGGCGGAGGCGGTGAGATTTTACGAGGGTCTGGACACGGTGATCCTTTCCGACGGCGTAGAGGTGGCAGTGCCCGGATCCGTCCGGGTCATCCGGGTGCCGGAGGACGTGATGGCCTCCATCTCGCCCATGGAGGCCCCCCAGGGCGCCCTGTTCCTGTGCCGGATGCCGGAAAAGACGGAATTTGTACCAAAGCCCGGCATGCTGATGCTGGACGGTATCCAGGACCCCGGCAACGTGGGTACCATCCTGCGTACCGCCGACGCCCTGGAGATCCCTGTGGTGCTGCTGGAGGGCTGTGCGGATCCTTATTCCCACAAGGTGGTGCGTTCCTCCATGGGCGCGGTGTTCCGCACCCCCGTGATTCAGACCACTTGGGCAGAAGCCAAGGCCGCCTGCGCGGCGGCAGGGATCCCTGTGGCGGTGACGGCCCTGTCTGACCGGGCGGAGGATATCCGAAACGCCGATCTTCGCAAAATGGCGGTGGTCATCGGCAGCGAGGGCCGGGGCGTCCGGCCGGAAGTGCTGGAGAATGCGGATGCAGAGCTGATCATCCCCATGAATCCCCACTGCGAATCCCTGAATGCGGCCATTGCCGCCGCCATCGTTATGTGGCAGATGAAATAAAGAGAAAGAAGGAAACCGAAATGCTCATTCATTGGATCTGGCTGGCCACCCGGCCCCATATGACGGACTGGGTGAAGGCATCGCTGGTGCGGCATTTCGGCGACGCGGAGAGCGTCTACTTTGCAGGGGATTTCCCGGACATCGAGGGCCTGACCCAGGAGGGCGCGGAAGCCCTGAAAGACCGGGACCTGACTCCCGCTGAGCAGATCCTGGACGACTGCGACCGGGCGGGGCTGCGTGTGCTGACCTGGCAGGATGCGGCTTATCCCAGGCGGCTGCAGAATATCCCGGATCCGCCGCTGGTATTCTATTATAAAGGTAGGCTCCCGGATTTTGATGGCCTGCCCCTCATTGGCGTGGTGGGCACCCGGCGGGCCTCGGCCTATGGCCTGACTGCCGCCAAGCGCATGGGCTACCAGATCGCCAGATGCGGCGGTACGGTGGTCTCGGGCATGGCAGCCGGTATCGACGGCATGTCCATGCGGGGTGCGCTGACGGCCGGGGGCAGTGTGGTGGGGGTTCTGGGCTGCGGCGCGGATCTGGTGTATCCACTGTCTAACCGGAGCCTGTTTGCCGACACGGAGCGCTACGGCTGTATCCTGTCGGAATTTCCGCCGGGAACGCCGCCGCACAGATGGAATTTCCCCAAACGCAACCGGATCATCAGCGGCCTGAGCTGTGGTGTGTTGGTGGTGGAGGCACCGGAGAAAAGCGGCGCGCTGATCACCGCCCGGCAGGCGGCTGACCAGGGCCGGGATGTCTTTGTGGTGCCGGGGAATATCGATGTGGATACCTTCATCGGCAGCAACCGGCTTCTGCGGGACGGGGCCATTGCAGTCGGCTCCGGCTGGGACATCCTCAGCGAGTACGAGGGCCATTTTCCCGGTAAGATCCGTCGCTTTGACCGCACCTCCAGTCTCACGGCCTATCCCGATGAGGTGGAAAAAGTACCTGCCAAAGTGGCGCAGAAACCGGCTTTGCCGAAAGAAAAACCATCCCGAAAACAAAAAGCTGACAAAAAAGCCATTGACAACGAGGCGTTAACGCCTTATATTGACTTAAATGATACCTTGCCCGGTCTGTCCGCTGACGAACAGACCATCGTCAAAGCCATCGGTCAGGAACCGAAGCTGGTGGATGATGTGATCGCGGCAACAGGTCTTTCCGCCGGCAAAGTGCTGGCCATGCTGACCCTTCTGGAAGTGAAGGGCGTGGTCAAGCGGCTCCCCGGCAGGCAGATTATGCTGAAAGCAAAAAGTAGGAACGGAGCACATTCATGAGTAAACCGAGCAACCTGGTCATCGTGGAGTCACCCTCCAAGGCGAAGACCATTGGAAAATATCTTGGCCCTGACTACACCGTCAAGGCCAGCATGGGCCACCTGCGGGATCTGCCCAAGTCCACCATGGGCGTGGACCTGGAGGGGGATTTTGATCCCCACTATATTCCCGTCCGTGGCAAGGAGGATCTGATCCGGGAGCTGAAGAACGCGGCTGCACAGGTAGACACCGTCTACCTGGCCACTGACCCGGACCGGGAGGGCGAAGCCATTTCCTGGCACCTGAAGGAGCTGCTGAATCTCCCGGACTCCAAGGCACATCGTGTCACTTTTAACGAGATCACCCAGAAGGTGGTCCGGGAATCCATCGAACGGCCCCGGGACATCGACTACGACCTGGTGGACGCCCAGCAGGCCAGAAGAATTCTCGACCGCATCGTGGGCTACCAGCTTTCCCCCCTGCTGTGGAAAAAAGTCCGCCGGGGCCTGTCCGCCGGCCGTGTCCAGTCCGTTGCCACCCGTCTGGTGGTGGACCGGGAAAACGAGATCCGGGCGTTCATCCCCCGGGAGTACTGGTCCCTGGATGTCCAGCTGGACCGCGTCGGCAAGCCCGGCTCCTTCCTGGCCCACTACTGGGGCGAGGGCAAGAAGCGGGAGCTGGAAAACGAGGCCCAGACCCAGGCCATCATCGATGACGTCACCGGTAAGGAATTCACCGTCACCAATGTGAAAAAGGCAGAGAAGAAGCGTTCCGCCGCACCCCCCTTCACCACCTCTACTTTGCAGCAGGAGGCTTCCCGGAAGCTGGGCTTCACCCCCAAGCGCACCATGGCCGTGGCCCAGCAGCTGTACGAAGGCGTGGACGTGGAGGGCGAAGGCACCCTGGGTCTGATCACCTATATGCGTACCGACTCCCTGCGCCTGTCCGATGAGGCCATGGCCGCCGCCGCTGATTTTATCCGTCACCGCTACGGCGATCCCTATTATTACGGAAAGTTCCACACTTTCAAGACTAAATCCAATGCCCAGGACGCCCACGAAGCCATCCGCCCCACCCATGTGGAGCTGGATCCTGAGCGGATCCAGGGCAGCCTGAATAAGGATCAGTACCGGCTGTACAAGCTGATCTGGAGCCGCTTCCTGGCCAGCCAGATGGCCAACGCCGTCTATGATACCGTGTCCATCGATACCCAGTGCGAGGGCCATACCTTCCGGTCCTCCCACCAGAGCATGAGATTCCCCGGCTTCATCGCCGTCTATGAAGAGGGCAGAGATGAGGAAACCGAAGCCGTGGGCGCCGCCCTGCCCGACCTGCAGGTGGGCGACAAGGCAATGCCCGTGAAGTTCACCAAGGAGCAGCACTTCACCCAGCCCCCGGCCCGGTACACCGAGGCCACCCTGGTCAAGGCCATGGAGGAAAAGGGCGTGGGCCGTCCCTCCACCTACGCTGCCACCATCTCCACCATCCAGGACCGGGATTACGTGGTCAAGCAGGACAAGCGTCTGGCCCCCACCGCCCTGGGCGAGGTGGTCACTGGCCTGATGCTGGAGCGGTTCAACGACATCGTGGACGTAGACTTCACCGCCAACATGGAGTCCCAGCTGGATGAAGTGGAAGCGGGCAAGCGCAACTGGAAGGAACTGCTGGGTCAGTTTTACGGCGGCTTCAAGCAGGAGCTTCAGGACGCCGAGACCGCTCTGGAGGGCGTCCGATTGAAGGTGCCCGATGAGCCCACCGAGGAGATCTGCGAGCTGTGCGGCCGGAATATGGTCATCAAGATGGGCCGCTTCGGAAAATTCCTGGCCTGCCCCGGCTTCCCCGAATGCAAGAACGCCAAGCCTCTGGTGGAGCGGATGCCCGGCCGGTGCCCCAAGTGCGGCAGCGGCATGCTCAAGCGGAAGTCCAAGCGGGGCTACGCCTTCTATGCCTGCGAGCGCGGCATGGAGTGCGGTTTCATGAGCTGGGATGTCCCCACCGCCGAGGACTGCCCCAAGTGCGGCTTCACCCTGTTCAAAAAGTCCGGCAAGGGCCGCATGAAGCCCTTCTGCATCAACGAGACCTGTGAGAACTTCCTGCCGGAGGACAAGCGGGGCTATTATAAGAAGAAAACCACCGAATCCGTCCCCGGCGAGCCCGAGGGCGAGATCGTCCAGGAAGAAAAGAAGACCGCCAAGAAAACCGCAGCAAAGAAGACCACTGCGAAGAAGACGGCGGCAAAGAAAACCACCACTAAAAAGTCTGCCGCAAAGAAGAAGGAGGCTGACGCATGAAAGTAAAAGTCATCGGCGCGGGCCTGGCAGGCTCCGAAGCCGCCTGGCAGCTGGCGAACCGAGGCATCGAAGTGGAGCTGTACGAGATGCGCCCCGCCAAGAAGAGCCCTGCCCATCATACCGAATATTTCGCCGAGCTGGTCTGCTCCAACTCCCTCCGGGGTGACCGGCTGGAAAACGCCGTGGGCCTGCTGAAGGAAGAGCTGCGCCGGGTGGGCAGCCTGATCATGGAATGCGCAGAGGCCACCCGGGTGGAGGCCGGCGGCTGCCTGGCCGTTGACCGCGTGGGCTTTGCCCGGATGGTCACCGAGAAGGTCCGGAACCATCCCAATATTACCGTCATCGAGCAGGAGATCACCGAAGTCCCTGAAGGTCCCGTCATCGTGGCCTCCGGCCCTTTGACCTCCGACGCCCTGTCCGATGCCATCGGCCGCTATTTCGGTCAGACCGACTATCTCCACTTCTTTGACGCCGCAGCCCCCCTGGTCACCATGGAGTCCATCGACATGTCCAAGGCCTGGTGGCAGTCCCGCTACGACCGGGGGAACGCCGACTATATCAACTGCGCCATGAACCGGGAGCAGTATGAGGCGTTCCACAAGGAACTGATCGCCGCCCAGGCGGCAGAGGTCCACGGCTTTGAGGACAACAACGTCTTCGAAGGCTGCATGCCCGTGGAGGTCATGGCACGCCGGGGCTTTGAAACCCTGCGCTACGGCCCTCTGAAACCCGTGGGCCTGACGGACCCCAACACCGGCAAGGAGCCCTACGCTGTCGTTCAGCTGCGTCAGGACAACGCCGAGAAGACCATCTTCAATCTGGTTGGCTTCCAGACCCATCTGAAATTCGGCGAGCAGAAGCGTGTTTTCTCCATGATCCCGGGCCTCGAGAATGCGGAATTCGTCCGCTACGGTGTCATGCACCGCAACACCTTCCTCCAGAGCCCCAAGTTGCTG
This sequence comes from Oscillospiraceae bacterium, assembly GCA_017465745.1. Lineage (GTDB taxonomy): Bacteria > Bacillota > Clostridia > Oscillospirales > Oscillospiraceae > Faecousia. The sequence goes on along the minus strand of JAFTVM010000005.1, from coordinate 60,312 downwards.
GACAAGTACTATGCCGACCGCCGCAATCCCCTGGTGGCCTTCGCCGGCCAGATGACCGGCGTGGAGGGCTATGTGGAATCCACCGCCTCCGGCTACCTGGCTGCCGTGGCCATGGCCGCCAAAGTCCAGGGCAGGGAGCTGCCCGATTTCCCCAAGACCACCGCCATCGGTGCTCTGGGTATGTACATCAGCGACGAGTCCGTGGTGAATTTCCAGCCCATGAACATCAATTTCAGCATCATTGCGCCTCTGGAGAAGCGCATCCGCAAGAAAGCAGAGAAAAACCTGGCCATCGCCAATCGATCCCTGGCTGTGATCGATGATATGATCGCCAAGGGCATTTAACACAGATAGGAGCGTGCCATTATGAAGATCATCCTCGACGCAATGGGCGGCGACAACGCACCCGAAGCACCCGTGCTGGGCGCCATCGAAGCCAACAAGGCATTTGGTACCCAGATCACCCTGGTGGGCCGGGGCGATGAGATCCTGGAAGTGCTGAAGAAGCACAACATTGAAACCCTGCCCGAGGGCATTGAAGTCCATCACGCCGACGATGTGGTGGATATGCATGACGATCCCGGCAGCGTGGTCCACAAGCGGAAGAATTCCTCCATGATCCTGGGCCTGCGGATGCTGGCCGACGGCCAGGGCGATGCCATGGTCTCTGCCGGCTCCACCGGCGCGCTGCTGACCGGCGCCACCCTGATCGCCAAGCGTGTCCGCGGCGTCCGCCGGGCCGCCATGGGTCCCGCTTTCCCCAACAAGGCCGGCGGCAAGACCGTCATCTGCGACTGCGGCGCCAACGCCGAGTGCACCCCTGAGTTCCTGCTGCAGTTTGCCCTGATGGGCTCCCTGTTCGCAAAGAAGAGCATGGGCGTTGCCAATCCCAAGGTGGGTCTGCTGAACATCGGCACCGAGGACTCCAAGGGTACCAAGCTCCAGAAGGAGACCCTGGTGCTGCTGCGCGCCGCCCATGACAAGGGCCTGATCAATTTTGTCGGCAATATCGAAGGCCGTGACGTGCCCCTGGGCACCGTGGACGTCTGCGTCTGCGACGGCTTCTCCGGCAATGTGCTGCTCAAGTCCATCGAGGGCACTGCCATGTTCATGGGCAGCGTGGTTTCCAAGATGTTCAAGAAGAATATCATCAGTAAGGTGGCTGCGGCCCTGGTGATGAAGGATATCAAGGCCTTCAAGAAGCTGCTGGACTACCGTGAGATCGGCGGCACCCAGTTCCTGGGCATCAAGAAGCCCGTCATCAAGGCCCACGGCTCTTCCGATGTGCTGGCATTCCGCAGCGCCATCCGCCAGGCATGCGCCGCCGCCGAAGCCGATTTCTCCCAGGAGCTGGAGGCAGGTCTGCGGGAGCTGAAGGCACTGGCAGCACAGGAGGCAGCAGAATGATCAAGGACCTGGAAGCGGCTATCGGCTACAAGTTTCGCAACATTTCCCTGCTGCAGAACGCCCTGGCCCATTCCTCCTATGCCAATGAGCGCTGGCACAACAGCCTGATGAGCAATGAGCGGCTGGAATTTCTGGGCGACTCCATTCTGGGCATGGTGGTGGCGGAGTATCTGTACCGCTCTTTCCCCGATCGTCCCGAGGGCGAGCTGACCCGGATGCGGGCCGACATGGTGTGCGAGAAGACCCTGGCCGCTGTGGCCGGCCGCATTGACCTGGGCCGCCATCTGCTGCTGGGCAACGGCGAGGAGCAGGGCGGCGGCCGCACCCGCAACTCCATCCTGGCTGACGCCGTGGAGTCCGTTATCGCCGCATCCTTCCTGGACGGCGGTATGGAAGCCGCCCGGCAGTTCATCGAGAAGTTCATTCTGGTGGAAGTACCGGTGAAAAAGCTGCACAATATCGACTATAAGACCGGCCTGCAGGAGCTGGTCCAGCAGAAGAAAAATCAGATCCTCACCTATACCCTGGTGGGCCAGTCCGGCCCTGACCATGACAAGCGGTTCGACGTGGAAGTGCGCCTGAACGGAAAAGTTGTGGGCATTGGTTCCGGCAGCAGCAAGAAGCGCGCCGAGCAGGATGCGGCCCATGCCGCCATGGAAGCCCTGTTCCCCGGCAAATGATATAGGAATAACTCCCGGCATGTCCCTGCACGCCGGGAGTTTTTTTATCAATAACTACTCAGAATTTATGTTTTGGTTGACTTTTGAAACGTTATCATATAGAATTAAAAGTACTGTATGCCAAAAAATATGCGTTTTCAACGCGAGAGGATAGATTTTATGGATTTATATCAGAAGCTGGAGGAAGTCAGCCGTCAGTTCCGCATTGAGGGCGAGTACGTGGGCTTCGAAACCATCCAGACCGGCAATGTCAACCACACCTATCGTGTCAAATTCATCCTGCCCAGCGGACAGCCCAAGTCTTTCCTGGTGCAGAATGTCAATACATATGCGTTCCGTCATCCCATTCGGCTGATGGACAACATCGACAAGGTCACCGAGCACATCCGTGCCAAGAAGCCCGGCCAGCTGGCGCTCCATTTCCACCATACCGCTGACCGCAAGACCTACGTCATGGACGGCAAGAATTTCTGGCGCATGATGAACTTCATCTATGCCATGACCTTCGACTCCATTGAGGATCTGTACGTCATCCGCAATGCAGGCCGTGCCTTCGGTGAGTTCCAGAATCAGCTGGCTGATTTTGATATCACCCAGCTTTTTGAGACCATTCCCGATTTCCACAACACCCGCAAGCGCTATGAGCAGCTGGAAGCTGCCGTGGCCGCTGACCCTGTGGGCCGCGTGGCGGAGGTCCAGGAGGAGCTGCGTTATCTGGAATCCGTGAAGGAACTGGCCTGTAAACTGACTGATCTGCAGATGGCGGGCAAGCTGCCCCTGCGTGTCACCCACAACGACACCAAGATCAACAATGTCCTGTTCGATCCCCAGACCGGTGAGCCCCTGGTGGTTATCGACCTGGACACCGTCATGCCCGGCCTTGTGGGCCACGACTTCGGTGACGCCATCCGCTTCGCCGCCAACAAGTGCGAAGAGGACTGCCCCGACGTAAGCAAGGCGGGGGTGGACCTGGAAGTGTTCCAGGCCTTTGCCGACGGTTTCCTGGAGCAGACCGCCGATGCCCTGACGCCCGCTGAGATCGATACCCTGGCCCTGAGCTGCCTGACCCTGACGGTGGAGCTGTCCACCCGGTTCCTGGCCGACTACATCCTGGGCGATCCCTATTTCAAGACAAAGTATGACAATCACAACCTGGTCCGCACCCGCTGCCAGATCGCCCTGGCAAAAGATATGCACAAGCATATGCCCGAGATGGAACAGATGGTTCACGACTGCTTCATGGCCGCACACCATGCATAACGACATCCCCGCAGAGAAACTCTGCGGGGCGTTTCTTTTTTGAAGAAAACCTTGCAATTCAGGTGGAATTTGAGTATAATAAACTGATTCATTATATCTATTACGTGTTACGAGGTTACACCTGTGTATCTGAAATCATTGGAACTTCAGGGCTTCAAGTCCTTTCCGGATAAGACGCTGATCCGGTTCGGCGATGACATCACCGCCATCGTCGGTCCCAACGGCTCCGGCAAATCGAATATTTCCGATGCCATTCTCTGGGTCATGGGCGAGCAGAGCAGTAAGACCCTCCGGGGTGCAAAAATGGAAGACGTGATCTTCGGCGGCACCCAGAAGCGCAAGGCGGTGGGCTTTGCCGAGGCCACCCTGACCCTGGACAACACCGACCGGGCGCTCCCTTACGACGCTGACGAGGTCATGGTCACCCGGCGCTACTACCGCTCCGGCGACGGTGAGTACTACATCAACCGCCAGTCCGCCCGCCTGAAGGATATCCACGAGCTGTTCATGGACACCGGCATGGGCCGGGAGGGCTACTCCAACATCGGCCAGGGCCGCATCGACGAGATCCTTTCCCTGAAATCCGCCGACCGGCGGGAGATCTTTGAGGAAGCCGCCGGCATCTCCAAATACCGCCACCGCAAGGAAGAGACGGAGCGGAAGCTGGCTCACACCGAGGACAACCTGCTGCGCATCGGCGATAAGGTCTCCGAGCTGGAGCTGCAGCTGGAGCCTCTGCGCCTCCAGTCCGAGAAGGCAAAAAAATATCTGGAATTGAAAGATGAACTCCGGGGTGTGGAAGTGGCCGTGTGGCTAGATACCCTGGAAAAGCTCTCCGCCGCTGCCAAGAAGGCGGAGGAGGATTACGCCTCCGCATCTTTTGTCCTCCAACAGGCCCATGACGACCTGGACAAGCTTTACCGCCAGGCGGAAGACCTGGGCGCGGCCCTCCGCCAGAAGGACGGCGAATTGGAAACCGTCCGCGTCAAGGTCAGTATGCTGGACGCCACCCATCAGCAGCTGGAGGGTCAGATGGCCGTCCTCCGGGGCAATATCGATAACAATAACGCAAATATCCGCCGCATCGAGGAAGAGGTCCAGGGACAGGAGGACCGCAGCGACGGCCTCATGGGCCAGATCGTGGGTACCCGGGAACGGATCGTCCAGATCGAAGGTTCTTTGAAACTGAAGCGTCAGGCGCTGGATGAACTGCAGCAGCAGCTGTCCGCCATGACTGCCTCCGCCCAGGGCATCACGAAGCAGTTCCTGGAGCTGCGGGGCAAGGAGACGTCCCTCGCCGCCGACATCGCCGGCCGGGAAGCTGACGTCCGTGGCCTGGCCGAATCCATGGCGCAGACCGCGCAGCGGCTTGCACAGCTGGACGAGGATCTGGCAGCCGGTCACGGCCGGGCAGAGGATGCCCGCTCCAAACTGGAGGCCACCCGGAAAGAGCTGGATGCTGCCCGGGACAAGGCATGCGCGGCAGAAAATATGATCGCCGGCTACAATCTGCGCCGGCAGACCCGGGGCAAACGCCGGGATGAGCTGGCTCAGGACCTTCGGGAGCTGACTGACAAACTCAATTCCGTTTCCGCCAAGGCGCGGGTCTTCCGGGCCATGGAGCGGGATTTTGAAAGCTATACCAAATCCGTCCGCCTGGTGATGCAGGAAGCCCAGCGGGGCCGCCTGCCCGGTATCCATGGCCCCGTGTCCCGCCTGGTACGTACCGGGGACGAATTCACCGTGGCCATCGAGATCGCCCTGGGCGCCGCCATGCAGCAGATCGTGGTGTCAGGCGAAGCCGACGGCAAGGCTGCCATTGCGTACCTGAAGCGCACCGGCGGCGGCCGCGCCACCTTCCTGCCCCTGACCACCATCCAGGGCCGGACCCTCCAGGAAAACGGCCTGGAATCCTGCCGGGGCTTTGTAGGCGTTGCTTCCCAGCTTGTTTCCGCGCAGCCCCAATACCGGGGCATTGTGGACAACCTCCTGGGCCGCACCGTCATTGCCCAGGACATCGATGCAGCCATTGCCATGGCAAACAAGTACAGAAACCGCTTCCGGATCGTCACATTGGACGGTCAGGTCATGAACCCCGGCGGTTCCATGACCGGCGGTTCCACCAATAAGGAGGCAGGCATCCTGTCCCGGGCCAACGAGCTGGAAAAGCTCACCGCCCAGGAAAAAGACCTGAACGACAAGCGTCTCATCTGCGATGCAGACCTGCGGGAAGCCCAGCGGCAGTTCGACCAGGTGGAATTCCAGCTGACCGCCGCCCGGGATCAGCTCCGTCAGGCCCAGGATCAGGTGCTACTGCTCCAGGGCACTGAAAAGCAGCATGAGATCATGCTTGCCGCCATCGAGGAGGCGGAGGAATCCGCCCGGCGGGAGCGGGAGGCCCTGGCCGCCCGGGATCAGACTGACCGGCAGCGTCACGCTGCCCAGGAGGGTAAGATCCAGATCCTTGCCCAGCAGCTGGCGGAGACCAGAGCGGCCATCGCCAGCCTGGAGGGCAGCCAGACGGAAGCCGCTGCGGAAACGACCCGGCTTTCTGATGCCATGACGGCCCTCAAGACCGACACTGCCGCCCTGGAAGCCGAGCAGGCTACGGCCAAGACCCACATCGAGGATCTGCGTTCCCTCCAGTCCGCCATGGAAGGCGACCGGGAGAAGAAACTGCTGCTGGCTGACACCATGCGTGCAGAAACGGCCCGTTTGACAAATGAAATTGAAAGCCTGCGAATCCGTCAGGAAGAAAATGATGCCGACGCCGAAGTTCAGCGGGCAGCATTGCAGCAGGTCCTTGCCCACCGGGCCGAGGCGGAAGCCTCCAAGACCCGGGCCGAGCGGGACGCCCAGGACAAGAATAAGGATATCCTGAACATGGAGCGGGCCTGTGCATTGCTGGAAAACAAGAAGACCACCACCGCTATGGAGGAGCGCCAGATCATCGACAAGCTCTGGGACTCCTATGGCCTGACCCCCGGCACCGCCGCAGAGGCCAGAGGAGAGATCGAATCCGTCGCCGCCGGCAACCGCAAGGCAAGCGAACTGAAGCGGAAGATCTCCGGGCTTGGCACCCCCAACCTGGGCGCCATCGAGGAATACGCCCGTGTCAACGAGCGGTATACTTACCTGGCATCCCAGCGCGACGATGTGCTGACCTCCAAGCGGGAGCTGGAGAGCATCATCCGGGACATCACCAGGGAGATGACCACCATCTTCGTGGAGGAATTTGCGAAGATCGACCACTATTTCGGTCAGGTCTTCGAGGAGATGTTCGGCGGCGGCAGGGGACAGCTGATCCTGGAGGATCCGGAGAATCCTCTGACCTGCGGCATTGAGATCCGGGTCCAGCCCCCCGGCAAGCAGGTCAAGACCATCACCCTGCTCTCCGGCGGCGAGAAGGCCTTTGTGGCCATCGCCCTGTATTTCGCCATCCTGAAAGTCCGTCCCACGCCGTTCTGCATGCTCGACGAGATCGACGCGGCCCTGGACGACCGGAATGTGGAGCGCTACTCCACTTACCTGCGCAATCTCAGCGCAAAAACCCAGTTCATCGTCATCACCCACCGCCGCGGTACCATGGAGGCCTCCGACGTCCTCTATGGCGTCACCATGCAGGAGCAGGGCGTTTCCACCCTGCTGCGGCTGGACCTGAATCAGATGGAACAGTATCTGGGTATTGTTGAATAAAGGAGAATATATATGGGATTTTTTGAAAAACTCAAAGCGGGCCTTGCCAAGACCAGGGAAGCGCTGCTCAATTCTACCAGCTGTATGTACACCGGCGATGTGGAGATCGACGACGATTTTTATGACGAGCTGGAAGAGGGCCTGATCCTGGCGGATCTGGGCATGGATACCGCCCTCAAGGCCACCGACCGTCTGCGTGAAGAGGTACGCAAGCGCGGTCTGAACACCATGGAGGAGGCCCGGAACGCCCTGAAGGCCATCCTGGTGGATATGCTGACTGTGGGCGACACCAGGCTGAATCTGAGCACTTCCCCCGCCGTGGTGCTGGTCATCGGCGTCAATGGCGTGGGTAAGACCACCACCATCGGTAAGATCGCCAAACAGCTGACCGATCAGGGCAAGAAGGTGCTGCTGGTGGCGGGTGATACCTTCCGCGCCGCCGCCGCCGACCAGTTGGAGATCTGGGCAGCGCGCTCCGGCGCCGCCATCGTCCGGCAGCATGAGGGGGCCGACCCTGCTTCCGTGGTCTTTGACGGCATCCAGTCCGCCAAGGCCAGGGATGTGGACGTGATCCTCATCGACACCGCCGGCCGGCTCCACAACAAGCAGAACCTGATGAACGAGCTGAACAAGATCAGCCGTATTGTGAACCGGGAGCTGCCTGACGCCGCCAAGGAGACCCTGCTGGTGCTGGACGGTACCACCGGTCAGAACGGTCTGACCCAGGCCAGACAGTTCAAGGAGATCGCCGGCGTCACCGCCATCGCCCTGACCAAGCTGGATGGCACCGCCAAGGGCGGCATCGTCATCGCCATTTCCGACGCCCTGCAGATCCCTGTGAAGTACGTGGGCGTGGGCGAACAGGCCGACGACCTGATGCCCTTCGAGGCCAAGGGCTTCGTGGACGCCCTGTTCTGAAGGTGACGATATGAAAATCGTACTGGCAAGTAAAAACAAGCACAAGCTGGAGGAGATCAGCCGAATTACCGAGAAATTCGGTTTTGAGCTGGTTCTGCAGTCCGAGTTAGGGCTGGATCTGGATGTGGAGGAAAACGGTACCACCTTTGAGGAGAATTCCCTTATCAAGGCGGAAGCTGTGATGAAGGCCACGGGCCTGCCGGCCCTGGCCGACGACTCCGGCATCTGTGTCGACGCCCTGGGAGGCGCGCCGGGCATCTACTCCGCCCGCTACGGCTTCGACGAGTCCCTGGACGACTGGGGCCGCCTGCAGCTGCTGCTTAAAAATATGGAAGCCGTTCCCGATGGGGAGCGCGCGGCGAAATTCGTCTGCGTCATCACCATGGTGACCCCGGATGGAAAGATTATCCAGGCCCGGGGTGAGATCCACGGGCAGCTGCTCCGGGAAGCCCGGGGCGAAAACGGCTTCGGCTATGACCCCATTTTCTATTACCCGCCCTTTGGGGTGACCACGGCCGAAATGAGCGCCGCAGATAAAAACAAGGTCTCCCACCGGGCCAATGCACTGAAGATTTTTAACGAGAAACTGAAGGAGGCAGGATATGCTGACAAGTAAACAGAGAGCAGAGTTCCGTGCCCAGGCCAACACCCTGGAGACCACGCTGATGGTAGGTAAGGACGGCGTCACCGAGAACGTGGTGGCAGAGGCTGACAAGCTGCTGACCGCCCGGGAACTGGTGAAGGGCAAGGTGCTGGAAGCCGCCCTGATGAGCGCCCGGGAGGTGTCCGACGCCCTGTGCGAGGCCACCGGCGCCGAGGGCATCAGCTGCGTGGGCAACAAGTTCATCATCTGGCGCTTCAGCGAAAAGTGCCAGGCCGAGCGAAACGAGACCGGCCGCGCCAAGCGCAAGGAAACCAAGGTCAACCCCGTCCGCAAGGGCGCCCAGGCCCGTCGTGCAGCCGCCAAGGCTGTCCGCGAGCAGCGCAACGAGTATTTCCGCCAGCAGGCCATCGAAAAGTCCATCGAGAAGGCAAGAGAGCGCCAGCTGAGAGAAAAGGACTGATTCTTTTCACCACTGTGTGAAAAGTGAGAAAAGAAGAGTGAAAAAGTTCAAAGAGGAGGGACCTAATGAAAAAGATCGGCATTTACGGCGGAACCTTCAATCCGCCCCATACCGGCCACCTTCAGGCGGCAAAGCAGGCAGTGGAGATCCTCGGCCTGGACGAGCTGCTGATGATCCCGGACCGGATCGCGCCCCACAAGCAGATCCCGGCAGGCTCACCCACCCCCGATCAGCGTCTGGAAATGCTCCGGATCGCCCTGGCAGGGGAGGAGAAGATCCGGCCGTCGGATATCGAGCTGCGGCGTGAGGGCGTCAGCTATACCTACCTGACCCTGGAGGGCCTGCGGGATCTTTATCCCGGGGCAGAGCTGACGCTGCTGATGGGCACCGATATGTTCCTCTCCTTTGAGACCTGGAAAGAGCCGGAGAAGATCATGGAAATGGCTTCTCTCGGCGTTTTCTACCGGGGGGAAAAGGGCGAACAGGAAAAGATCCTGGCCCAGAAGGAGAAGCTGGAAGCCAAGGGTGCAAACGTTACCCTGGTGGAAAACAATGTCATCAATATTTCCTCCACCCAGCTGCGCCGGCTGCTGGCGTTCCATGCCGCTGACGAATTTTTGCCCGCCGGTGTGGGAGACTACATCCGGGAGCATGGTCTTTACGACACCAACGCCCAGTGGAAGAATCTCCCCATGGAGGAACTGGAGCCCATCGTGATCCGGCTGCTGCACCCCAACCGGGTGGCTCATGTGCTGGGCTGCCGGGACACGGCGGTGAAGATGGCTGCCCACTGGGGCGAGAACGTCACGGACGCCGCCCGGGCAGGCATCCTCCACGACATCACCAAGGTTCTGGACGGCCCCCTGCAATTGACATTGTGTGCTGCCTATGGTAAAATATTAAGCGATTTTTCCAGAAAATACCCCAAGACCCTCCATGCCCTCACAGGCAGTCTGGTGGCCCAGAAGATCTTCGGGGAAAATGAGGCAGTGGTCACCGCTATCTGCCACCATACCACCGGCCGAGCCAACATGGGCATGCTGGAGAAGATCATCTATGTGGCGGACTATATGGAGCCCTGCCGGGATTTCCCCGGCGTGGAGAAGCTGCGGGAGCTGGCCTACTCCGATATCGACGCCGCGCTGAAGCTGGGCCTGGAAATGACCCTGGAGCACCTGGCCCGGCAGGGAAATGAAGTCTCCGCCGAATCCCGGGAAGCCCTGGCATACCTGAACAACCGAATTTCCTAAGAAAGGAATGTAATATTATGTTAACTGCAACTGAAGTGGCTCTGGAAGTTACCAAAGCCCTGGACTCCAAGAAGGGTATCGACATCAAGCTGCTGCGCATCGACAAGGTCAGCAGCCTGGCCGACTATTTCCTGATCTGCACCGGTACCTCCAACACCCATGTCAAGACCCTGTGCGACTACGCCGAGTATACCATGGTGGATGTGCTGGGCGAGCCGATGCTGGGCCGTGAAGGCCACCGGGGCAACACCTGGGAACTGCTGGACTTTGGCTCCGTTGTTGTTCACGTCTTTACCGACGAGGCAAGAAAGTTCTATGACCTGGAGCGGCTGTGGGCCGATGCCGAGGTCGTGGACCTGACCGATATTGTTGTCGAAGAATAAAATCATTCTCAGTTGACAGTGGATAGTGTACAGTGGACAGTTATGGTATCGGCACTGCCGATTGATTGAAAAACTGTCAACTGTCAACTGTCAATTCTCAACTGTTTTAAGAGGTGTCAACCAATGAACTACGATTTTTCCGCCATTGAAAAGAAATGGCACAAGTATTGGGAGGAAAACGATACCTTCCATACGGACGTGTGGGACTTCTCCAAGCCCAAGTACTATGTGCTGGATATGTTCCCGTACCCCTCCGGTGTCGGCCTGCATGCCGGCCATCCCGAGGGCTACACCGCCACCGATATCATGTCCCGCATGAAGCGCATGCAGGGCTACAACGTGCTGCACCCCATGGGCTACGACTCCTTCGGTCTGCCTGCTGAGCAGTACGCCGTCGATACCGGCAACCATCCCGCCGGCTTCACCGAGAAGAACATCGGTACCTTCTCCGGCCAGCTGAAGGAGTTGGGCTTCGACTACGACTGGTCCAAGTGCATCGCCACCTCCGATCCCGACTTCTATAAGTGGACCCAGTGGATCTTCAAGAAGCTGTGGGAGGCAGGTTACGCCAAGCGCATTGAGATGCCCGTCAACTGGTGTGAAGAGCTGGGCACCGTCCTGGCCAACGACGAGGTCATCGACGGCAAGTCCGAGCGCGGCGGCTATCCCGTGGTCAAGAAGATGATGATGCAGTGGGTCATCGACCAGCCCGCCTTCGCTGAAAAGCTGCTGGAGGGTCTGGAGGAGATCGACTGGCCCGAATCCACTAAGGAGATCCAGCGCAACTGGATCGGCAAGTCCACCGGCGTGGAAGTGGACTTCCAGCTGGTGGGCGGCGGTCAGTTCTCCATCTACACCACCTGCATCGAGACCATCTACGGCATCACCTTCATGGTCCTGGCCCCCGACGGCAAGATCACCCAGTCCCTGCTGGATCGCGTCGAGAATCGGGCCGAAGTGGACGCTTACATCGCTGAAGCTGCCAAGAAGAGCGAGATCGACCGCACCGACGCTTCCAAGACCAAGACCGGCTGCCCCCTGAAGGGCGTTTACGCCATCAACCCCGTCAACGGCAAGGAAGTTCCCGTGTTCATCGGCGACTTCGTCCTGGGCAATTACGGCACCGGCGCCGTCATGGCAGTTCCCAGCCACGACCAGCGTGACTTCGAGTACGCTGTTGCCCACAACATCCCCATGATCCAGGTCATCGAGGGCCGCGACGTGTCCGAGTGCGCCTTCGAGAAGCAGGATTACCTGGGCAAGGGCTGCAAGCTGGTCAATTCCGAGGAGTTCACCGGCCTGACCGTTGAGGAAGCCAAGGAAGCCATCACCTGCAAGTTGGAAGCCGCAGGCGTGGCCCGCAGAAAGAACAACTACCACTTCCGTGAGTGGATCTTCGCCCGTCAGCGCTACTGGGGCGAGCCCGTTCCCTGCGTCTACACCGAAGACGGCGAGACTCACTTCCTGCCCGATGAGGAGCTGCCCCTGGTGCTGCCTGTCCTGGAGGACTACAAGGGCCGCGGCGGCAAGGCTCCCCTGGAGAACGCCGAGGAGTGGAAGCATTACGATTGTGGCGGCCTGAAGGGTCTGCGGGAAACCTCCACCATGCCCGGCTCCGCCGGTTCCTCCTGGTACTTCATGCGCTACATCGATCCCAAGAACGACAAGCAGTTCTGTGATCCTGAGCTGCTGAAGCACTGGATGCCCGTCGACCTGTATGTGGGCGGTCCCGAGCACGCGGTCGGTCACCTGATCTACTCCCGGATCTGGAACCGCTTCCTGTACGACCAGGGCCTGTCCCCCGTGAAGGAGCCCTTCAAGAAGCTGGTCCACCAGGGCATGATCCTGGGTGAGAACGGCATCAAGATGGGCAAGCGCTTCCCTGAGTTCGTGGTCAACCCCAGTGACGTTGTCCGGGAGTACGGCGCCGATACCCTGCGCCTGTACGAGATGTTCATGGGTCCCCTGGAGGTCTCCAAGCCCTGGTCCACCACCGCTGTGGCCGGCGCCAAGAAGTTCATCAACCGTGTGTGGAACTTCTTCACCGAGAGCCAGAACCTCACCGACACCGACGACGGCAAGCTGACCAAGATCTACCACCAGACCGTCAAGAAGGTCACCTCCGACTTTGAGGCCCTGGGCTTCAACACCGCCATCGCCCAGATGATGGTCTTCGTCAACGAGGTCTACAAGGCCGGCACCTGCCCCCGTGAGTACGCCGAGGGCTTCATCAAGATGATTTCCTGCATCACCCCCCATGTGGGCGAGGAGATCTGGCAGATCATGGGCCATGACAATACCATCGCCTACGAGAGCTGGCCTACCTATGACGAGGCCAAGTGCAAGGACACCGAGATCAACATTGCCGTTCAGGTCAACGGCAAGATGCGCGGTACCGTGCTGATGGAGGCCGACCTGGACAACGACACCGTCGTTGCCAACGTCGTTGCCAACGAGAAGATCGCCAGGTTCCTGGAAAAGCAGGGCGGCCAGATCCGCAAGACCATCGTGGTCAAGAACAAGCTGGTCAACCTAATCGTGAAGTAATTCTTTTTCTGCAATATTTTTTGAAAAATTTCAGAATTATTTCTTGACAAACCACGAAACGGCATTTATAATGTATCAAGCCAGTATGTGGCCCTGAACGCATCCTGGAAATAACCGGATGCTTTTGAGGGGAGGGAAAACAATGTCTGAAATTCGCGTCAAGGAGAACGAATCTCTGGAGAGCGCTCTGCGCCGCTTCAAGCGGAGCTGCGCCAAGGAGGGCGTTATCGCTGAAGTTAAGAAGCGCGAGCATTACGTCAGCCCCAGCCTGAAGCGTAAGCAGAAGTCCGAAGCTGCCCGTAAGAACAAGAGAAAGTTCTATTAATCCCTCTTGACAAATGCGCAACAAACCGTCCTGCGAAAGCAGGGCGGTTTTTTGTTACTTTTTCGTGTTAATAAAGTTAACTTTGCTGGGTTTTGAGTTAATTCTGTTAACTTTGTTGACAAAAACCGCTGAAAACGGTATTATAGAAAGTCGGAGAGATTTGACCGGGAATGGCTGCCTTTCCGGAAATGAGGGACTTTTATGGATACTATAACATACAAGGGAAACAGGGAATGGAAGATCCGCGTCGCGGCGCTGATGCTGCTCGATGCCGTGAATATTTTTTTCTCCTATCTGTTTGCGCTGGTTCTGCGCTTTGAATTCCACCTGGATGCGATCCCCAGAGAGTTTATCGATGGGTTTGCACAGTTTCTGCCCGTCTGGATCCTTGCCACCGTGGCTGTATTCTGGGTGTGCAGGCTGTACCACAGCATCTGGAGCCAGGTCAGTGTGGCGGAGCTGGAGATGATCGTGCTGACGTATGTAGTGCTGCTTCCGGTGTACCTGCTGATCATCTGGATCGGCGGCGTGAAGCTGCCCCGCTCCTGCTACGTCATGGGCATCATCCTGAATTTCTGCGGCACCTGTGTTGTCCGGTTCGGCTATCGTATGGCGCGGATCCTGGTGCGTCAGGTGGGCCCGGGCCGGGATGAAAAGGGAAAGCGGATCATGGTTATCGGCGCCGGCAATGCCGGACAGATGGTCATCAAGGAGCTGCATGCCTCTGTCCGTATCCGCGGCAGAGTCTGCTGCGTCATCGATGACAATCCCAACAAACGCAACCGGATCATCGAGGGCGTACTGATCGCGGGAAACCGTCATGATATTGTCCGTCTGGCCGAAAAATGCCGGATCACCCATATTATATTCGCCATTCCCACCGCCACGGCGGAGGAGCGCACCGCGATCCTGAACATCTGCAAGGAGACCGGCTGCAAGCTGCAGACCATCCCCGGCATTTATCAGCTGGTGAATAATGAAGTCAGTGTGACCAAGCTGCGGGACGTGGACATCACCGATCTGCTGGGCCGCGAACAGGTTCAGGTCAACAATGACGAGATCCTGGATTCCATTGCCGGCAAGGTGGTCCTGGTCACCGGCGGCGGCGGCAGCATCGGCAGCGAGTTGTGCCGTCAGATCGCGAAGGCCGGCCCCCAAAAGCTGGTGATCTTCGACATCTACGAGAATAACGCCTATGCCATCCAGCAGGAGCTCAAGCGCAGCCATCCGGAGCTGGACATGACGGCACTGATCGGTTCTGTCCGCAATACCAACCGTATCAACTATGTCATGCGGACATACCATCCCGATATTGTCTTCCACGCCGCAGCCCACAAGCATGTGCCCCTGATGGAGGATAGCCCCAACGAGGCGATCAAGAACAATGTCATCGGCACCTACAAGACTGCCCAGGCGGCTGCCTGCTGCGGGGTGAAAAAGTTCGTTCTGATCTCCACGGACAAGGCGGTCAACCCCACCAATATTATGGGCGCCTCCAAGCGGCTGTGTGAGATGGTGGTGCAGATGATGGACCGTCAGACACCCACCACCAGTTTCGTGGCTGTGCGTTTTGGCAACGTCCTGGGCAGCAACGGCAGTGTCATCCCCCTGTTCAAGCAGCAGATCGCCGAGGGTGGTCCCGTTACGGTTACGGACAAGCGGATCATCCGCTACTTCATGACCATCCCTGAGGCGGTGTCCCTGGTGCTGCAGGCGTCCTATTATGCAAAGGGCGGCGAGATCTTCGTGCTGGACATGGGCGATCCCGTAAAGATCGACGATATGGCCCGCAATCTGATCCGCCTGTCCGGCTATAAGCCCGATGTGGACATCAAGATCGTTTACACCGGCCTCCGGCCCGGCGAGAAGCTCTTCGAGGAACTGCTGATGGACGAAGAGGGCATGAAGGAAACGGAAAACAAGCTGATCCACATTGGCTGCCCCATCGAAATGGACGACGGCTGGTTCCGGGCGCAGCTTCATGAGCTGGACGAAGCCAGCAAGGAAGAGAGCGACCGGATCTGCGAGCTGGTCAGCCGGATTGTGCCTACTTACCGTTACCAGAAGAAAAAGGAAGAAATGTACATCTGACAGAATCCTCCCCGTATGGGGAGGATTTTTTATTTCAGCTCCTGAAATAATCCCACTGTGCGGACTACCCCCAGGGACGCGGCATGGCGCAGCTTTTGTTTCAGCGTTTCCGGGGTGTCGAAGAGGGTGAATGTCACTTCATCTGCGGTGATATCCGTCAGATATTGACACAGAAGTGTTTCATCAAAGCGCCCTCCGTCCGGCCTGTCCGTGGAAACGGCGGGGAGGTACTGCGTTCCGTCCGGGGTAACAGTGATGGTCTGCTGCTGCCGTGTCACGTCCAGCCATATCTCCCGACCCTGCCAGGGACAAAGGTGCTTCGCCAGAGGGACGTGGAGGGGGCAGGGCGGGAGAAAAACGGGACGGTCTGAATGTTCGGAGAAACCCGGCGGAGCCGCCACAGGGCAGGGGAGCGCCTCAAAAAGTGCGTGCGCAACCATTCCTGAATTTTCGTCCGGCTCCCGCTCGAAATCCAGCAGTACGCTGTCACACCGCAGCCGTGCGGCTGCCTCCGCCAATTCCGCGGCGATCCGCGCCGGATCATGTCCGCGGCAGGGGACGCGGTCGTTCAGGATCAGCATGGCACCCGGGGGCATGGCTTCGGGGATATCCCGCAGTCCGGGGCCATCCGGATCAAAATGGCAGGCCATCCACCCGAAATGCGGGGGCGGTGTGTCCGCATCCGCCATTTCCCGGGCCGTCATGGCAAGATAAAGCGGCAAAACCATGGACAAATTCCCCCGTTCATGATATAATCTAACCAATCTTATGAAAGCGTGGGGATCACTATGTCCTTTTCTCTTCTGCCCGGTCTCATTACCGATGAACTGACGGACCTGAGCCCGGAGCTGCTGCGCAGCCGCAACATCCGGCTGCTGATGATGGATTTCGACAATACCATCGTCCCCTATACCACGGATGTCCCCACGGAAAAGATGGAGCAGTGGCTGACCATGATGCTTGCCTCCGACATTGCCATCTGCGTGGTGTCCAACAGCCGCAACGACCGTGTGAAGATCTTCTGCGGTAAGTACGGCATCCCCGTCATCACCCGGGCGAAAAAGCCCGGCACCCGGGGTATCCGGGCGTGCCTGGCGAAATTTGGCGTCGAACCGAAGAACGCCGCCCTGGTGGGCGACCAGATCTTCACCGACACCCTGGGCGCCAACAATGCCGGGGTCACCCCCATCCTGGTCAAAGCCATCGACAATCACAATATCTGGCTGAAGCTGCGCCATGTGGCTGAGCTTCCCTTCATTTTCGCAGCCGGAAAAAGGAGAATCACCAAATGAAGAACATTGAAAAGTATCTGTCCCTGCTGGACGGCGAGGTGGACGGCCTGCTGCTGACCTCCCGCTACAGCCGCCATTACGGCGCGGAGTTCGACATCGCCGAGGGCGTCGCCATCGTCACCAAGAATGGCTGCCGCTACTTCACCGACAGCCGTTACATTGAATCTGCCCAGAATGGCATCAAGGGCTTCGAGGTCCTGGATATCGCCGGCGTGGGCTATCCCAAGCGCCTGAATGACGCCATCGCGGATTTTGGCGTCACCACCCTGGGCTATGAGGAAATTTACCTGACCGTTGCCGAGCTGCAGCGCTATGAGAAGGCACTGAACGCCAAGCTGGTGCCCTTCAATGCAAAGATTTACGGCTTCCGTGCCGTCAAGGAGGACTGGGAGCTGGATAATATGCGCCGCGCCCAGCAGATCGCTGACAAGGCTTTTGAACAGGTGCTGCCCCGGGTGAAGGTGGGCATGAGCGAGCTGGAGCTTCAGGCAGAGCTAATTTACTGCATGTATAAGAACGGCGCCCACGGCCTGAGCTTCGACCCCATTGTGGTCTCCGGTCCCAACACCAGCCTGCCCCACGGCGTGGCCGGTGAGCGGAAGATCCAGGCGGGCGATTTCATCACCATGGATTTCGGCGTGCTGTACAACGGTTACTGCTCCGACATGACCCGTACCGTGGCGGTGGGCCATGTGACGGAGGAGATGGAAAAGGTGTATTACACCGTCCTGGAAGCCCAGAAGGCAGGCCTGGCCGCTACCCGTGCCGGTGTGCCCGGCCAGGATATTGACGCCGCCGCCCGCAAGGTCATCGAGGACGCCGGCTACGGCCCCTACTTCGGCCACGGCTACGGCCACTCTCTGGGTCTGGAGATCCATGAAAGCCCCAATCCCAACGCCTTCAATCCCAATCCCATCCCCCTGCATGCGGTCTGCTCCGCCGAGCCCGGCATCTATCTGCCCGGCCGTTTCGGTGTGCGCATTGAGGACTGCGTGATCTATACCGCTGAAGGCTACGAAAATCTGGCCACCAGCCCGAAAAATCTCATTATTCTGTAATATTTTTGGATTACCCCTTGAAATGTCTGTCATTTTGGGGTAGAATATATCAGCTAACGTATAACCAATACTATTTCCCGCAAGGGAGAGCAATTTAGGAGGATATTACTATGATTTCTGCAGGCGATATTCGCAACGGCGTTACCTTTGAGCTGGACGGCAAGGTTATGCAGGTCGTCGAGTTCCAGCACGTTAAGCCCGGCAAGGGTGCTGCTTTCGTCCGCGTTAAGATGAAGAACGTCATCACCGGCGGCATGACCGAAACCAGCCTGAACCCCTCTGCCAAGTTCCCCACCGCTTACATCGAGCGTCGCAAGATGGAGTACTCCTACAACGACGGCGAGCTGTACTACTTCATGGACGGCGAGACCTACGAGCTGGAGCCCATCGAGTCTTCCATCCTGGACGACTCCTTCAAGTTCGTCAAGGAGAACGACACCTGCACTGTCCTGAGCTACAAGGGCAAGGTCTTCGGCGTCGAAGCTCCCAACTTTGTTGACCTGGTGGTCACCGACACCGAGCCCGGCTTCGCCGGCAACACCGCCACCAACGTCACCAAGCCCGCCACCGTCGAGACCGGCGCTGAGGTCAAGGTGCCCCTGTTCATCAACGAGGGCGACAAGATCCAGATCGACACCCGCACCGGCGAGTACCTGGGCCGTTCCAAGGCTTAAGTTTCAAGCAAACCTGCCGATAAGGCAAAAGGAGAATTGATTATGACGATTTCTGAAAAGTCCGCCTACCTGAAGGGCCTGATGGACGGCATGAAGCTGAACACCGAGTCCGACGAAGGCAAGATGATCGCCGCCATCGTTGACATGCTGGGCGACCTGGCCCGCAAGGTCACCGACATCGAGGATACCACCATCGCCATCTCTGACGAGCTGGACGAGATCGAAGAGGATCTGGATGCCATCGAAGACTTCATCATGGATGAGGACTACGACTGGGACGACGAGTACGACGATGAGGATGAGGACGACGAGTGGGACGAGGACGAAGACTATGAAGAGGGCTTCGATTTCGGCGACGAGGAGACCACCATCTATTCCGTGACCTGCGCATGCGGCAGCGTCATTGACTTCGACGAGGAGACCCTGGAAGCAGGCTCCATCATCTGCCCCGACTGCGGCGAGACCCTGGAGTTCTCTCTGGAAGACGAGGACGAGGAGTAATCGTGAACTTCCGCCGGGCGTGCGAAAGCACGCCCGGTATTTCCGAAAAATTGTGAAGAAAAAGCTTGACAAACGGCTCCATCCGTGGTAAGATAACCCTCGTGATGGTGCTCCGCACCCGCGCTACTATGGGCCTTTAGCTCAGTTGGTTAGAGCCTCCGGCTCATAACCGGATAGTCCCGGGTTCGAATCCCTGAAGGCCCACCAGAGTTTTCAGGCGAAAGCCTTTCACATAACTGCATATAGGGGTATAGCTCAATTGGTAGAGCGGCGGTCTCCAAAACCGTAGGCTCAGGGTTCAAGTCCTTGTGCCCCTGCCACTTTTGCACAAAATGTCGTCCGAAAGGGCGGCATTTTTGTTTTACTTTTCACAAAAATTGCACAATAACAGAACAACTGTTCGACAAACAGCCCGACCTGTGGTACTATTAGTGTTAACCAGTCCCCACCAATCTGTAATAAACATTGTAATAAACTTTGTAATAGCAGAATGGCATACATACCAATTTGAAAGGGGTTACTAAAGATGGCTGATACAGAACGACAGCGCCGGGATTATACCTGTCCGACGAGTTGGTCAACAGTTTGTCGTTTGATGGAAAAGATACAATACCATACCCTTTCACAGCTTCTGACATAATCCAAGATATTGATAGCTTTGTGGATGCTTTGAGCCAGATCGTAGCTGCAAGAAATGAGTTGAATTCTCAGAAAACGCCTGAGGAACAGGATGTTGAATTGCTCAGGTTTTATCAGCAATGCTTTGATCGGCCTGCTTTCCAGGATGATATTCGAATTGAATGCAGTATGGAGAATTTTGAGCAAGCGATGGAAGATACATTGATTGCTCTCACCACTGGTGTTCTGAAATCCCGTGACGGTACGGTTTTGAAAAAGGCCGATGGTAAAACTACAATCCATAACCAAAGTTGGAGAGAGACCTTAGACGAGGTTGCAGAAGGGATTGCAGCAATTAAGAATCGATTAGATTTTGCGGCATCTAAAGAGGCGTATTATAGACATGACAACGGCGAAGATGTTTTTTATTGCTTCCATGACTATCGCCTTGCGGAATGGCTTAATTCTAAGCGGGATGAGATTCTGAAAAAGTTCTCTAAAATATGCGTCGAAGCAGGTTTGCCCCGAATGCATTTTAGATGCAGAAGAGCCAGATGGTAATAATGATCTAAGAATAGCGGATGTGTCCAATCCGAAACTCGGAATTATCCTCGATTTGTTCACTACCCACCAGTAAACGACAAGGAAGTTATGCAAGCTGTCAGTTTCTAGGGTGATTTGAACACCGAAACTGAGTGTGTTGCTGGACTGATGAAGATGAATCAAAGTATGGTGGACGGTTAATTCACATCTAAGGAGATACTATGCCAAAGAAGAAAAAGATTGTAAAAAGAATGGAAAAAGATAAAAAAGAGATTCAGGATACCGTTGTATTCATGACAGCATATAATATCCATAAATTTAAGCATCACTTTGCTCGTTTCTGGCAACGGAATAAAAGAAAGAACCTCTTAAATCAATTCCATATTGCGGGTATTTCTCATGGCAATGCATATGTGTCTCCCGATGCCAAATGCAAATATACCGTAGAATACGATGCGCTAAAACAAGTGTCGGCGTTTCACTTCGATGAAAACATTGTTGGAATAAAAGAGAATAATCCTCGATTTGTAGAAGAAATGATGACAACGCTTTCACATCATCATTCTGCAAATGCGCTCTTGGACTGTTCGCAAGTTAATATTTCAATGTTTTTCAATATGGAGAGCTTTCTAGTCATGATAGGATCAAAGACTTTGCAAGTTGATCCTGTTGCGTTTATGATGAACGAATCACTAATAGTAAACTTTGAACTGATTGATTTTGACAGTGGCGTTCCGCTTGGACATAAGGCGATATACGGAAGAAGCAATAACTATGGGATACAGCCGATTAGTCGAATTAGATACTTTAACGAAACGGAATTTTCGGATGATAACAGAAAAATTGCGGACGTTGTTTTCGAGAATGTCTACGGATTCATAAAGCGAGCCTGTAAAGGAAAGTGGGAGCCGGACAACTTCTCTTATGTACATAACATTTTGGTCATGTCAAATGAAATAGACAAGGTAAATGACTATTTTCCAAAAGTACTTGGAGCGCAGCTCGAAGAATTTGAAATCACCAATATCTCCGCAACTGATGCTTTTAGATTTTACTCAACGGAGTATTTGGGCGTAGTAACACAAGTTAAGAGCGACGACATCAACAGAATCCTATTTGATTGTATGATGCTGGAGTCGTTTAAGGTCTATTTGCTGTTGAGAATGATAATAGATTACGAGGTGAACCATAAATTAGACAGTATTATCGATAACCAGATTTATGTAGAGAGTCTGTTCTATCCAGCACAAGTTCCGATTATCACACTAAATATGATAGGCAATCTAAAAGAGACTGTATCGTTTAAGAGATACAAGCAAGCCATTGATTTTAAGGTGCAAGCGTTACGAATTAAGTACGATCGGCAGAGCACAAGCAATGGAAGGTTGATGAATGTTTTGTTATATGTGCTTGCTATGCTGGGAAGCGCTCAAACGCTTCAAGTCTTGCAAGCTGAGTTTGGTTTGCCGTTCAATATTGCATTTTGGGTGGTAACGGGGTTATTTGTGGTTTTTGGAATCGTATGGGTGCTAAGAGAATATAGAAAATAAGTTTATAAGGATAAAAGCAAAAGAGGGGGAGTCAGCGCCCCCTCTTGCATCGAAGTTATCCTAATTCTTATGCAAGCATCATGCCAATTTTAATCCCCACGATGAAACCAGCCCGTTCATGATCTCGGCAGAGGGAGCAGACGGGATCGAGGATGTGATCCATGTCCCGCAGATCCAGGCCGTTCATCTGGCGGTACAGTTCGTAGAAATCTGCCTTGATCCGGTCATCGTCTAGGCGGTTGCATTCGCTGTAGGCTTCGTAGAGCATGGTAAGTACAGAATTGCCGTTGCCGAAGTTCGGCTGGTGGTCAGCAATGTGCTGCTTCAGTACATCATAAAACTTGTCCATATTGACCTCCGATTTGTTGAATGAAATGTCCGATTCTTATGTGTACCTGCTATACGGCCTAAAGTTTTCCCTTATGTTTTCCCTTACGGGGGTGATAAGGGGTGGTAATAGGTGGTTAAATTGGGGATGAAAATGTTCGGGAAACGCATTGGTTTTGTACTCTGTGGTTAACAAAAGTTGAAGAAAGCGAGTTCCCAGGGCAATTCAAGTCCTTGTGCCCCTGCCAGAAAAAGCGCATTGCGAAAGCAATGCGCTTTTTCTGATTGAGTTGCTTTTCTTGCATTTCCTCTGAGTGCATGGTATGATATTACGGAGGAGGTGGAGCGGTGAATTACACTTCGAGGATGCTGTCTGAATACCTGAACAACCTGCGAAAAGGGGAGGAAAACAACCTTTCCTCCGGCGCATTTGTTGGGCGTATTGCAAAGGGATGCCAGTATAGTGCTATGGCCGTGGCTGTGATCGGAATCGGAATGGGCTGGTTCCTGGCGGTTCCCATTCAGGATCCTGATGTTGGGATGATATTTGGTGCCCTGGGGCTGTTGGCGCTGCTGATGCTTCCCACATATCTCTCCTACCGTTGCTGTGTGGATAAAAGCAAACTGAAAACGACGTATTATATCCTCTGCTTTAGAAGAGAAATTGAAGTATACTGGGAAGAGGTTGCGTATAAGAAGGTCAGAAGAGACGCCCACGGCGACGCGTTGTCGATCTGCCTGTACAGTGCGGATAGGAAAAAACTGATCTCTTTTGATTACGTAATCGTCGGATTCGGTCGTGTTGTCCGCATGGCAAAAAGAATCCCCGTAATCAATAAATAAATGCGACAAGGAGCGAATCACCATGCTGTTTATCCAATATCCCCCCTGTTCCACCTGCCAGAAGGCAAAGAAGTGGCTGGATGCCCGGAGCGTTGCCTACACCGACCGCCACATTAAGGAGCATAACCCCACCTACGAAGAGCTGAAAGCCTGGCATGAAATGAGCGGTCTGCCGCTGAAGAAATTCTTCAACACCAGCGGCATGATTTACCGCGCCCTGGAGCTGAAAGACAAGTTGCCCAACATGTCCGAGGAAGAGCAGCTGCGGCTGCTGGCCAGCGACGGTATGCTGGTCAAGCGTCCCCTGGTCATCGGAGATGACTTCGTCCTCACCGGCTTCCGGGAGAAGGAATGGGAAGAAAAGATTTGAATGGCAGGAGTTGGTGACCTGGTCACCAACTCCCACTTTACAATTATCATCGTCTGTGGTAAACTGAAGATGCAAAAGATTTGCTGACCTGAAAGGGGAGACCCTGACGGGAAAGGGATGCCATAGATTTTCGCCCGCCGTGAGTGGGTGCTTTGACGTCCCGTTTTTGGGGCGTCTTTTTTGATGTCCCGGAAAGGAAAACGCA
The DNA here is from genome assembly GCA_017465745.1 of Oscillospiraceae bacterium. GTDB lineage: Bacteria > Bacillota > Clostridia > Oscillospirales > Oscillospiraceae > Faecousia. The sequence continues at coordinate 36,710 of JAFTVM010000005.1, read as the reverse complement.
TATGGAAAACAGAATTGCATTGCTTGGGATCGTGGTGGAAGCGCCGGAGGCGGTGGAGCCTCTGAACCGCCTGCTCCACGAATACGGTGAATTCATCATCGGCCGCATGGGCCTACCCCATCGGGAGCGGGGGATCAGCGTCATCAGCGTGGTGCTGGATGCCCCCGGCGACGCCATCAGCACGCTGGCCGGAAAAGTTGGACAGCTCCCCGGAGTCAGCGCCAAGACCCTCTACGCCAAGGTGAGCACATGATGAGGACGCTGATCGACAGGCTGGAGCGGGAGGGCGTACTCAGCCGGGAAGAATTTGTGGCCCTCATCGATGGCCGTACCCCGGAGCTGGCCCAGTACCTCTTTGAACGGGCCAGGGAGGTTCGCCACCGCCATTACTGCAAGGATGTCTATATCCGGGGCCTCATTGAATTTACCAATTACTGCAAGAATAACTGCCTCTACTGCGGCATCCGCTGCGGCAATCAGAACGCCCAGCGCTACCGCCTGAGCAAGGAAGAGATTCTGGACTGCTGCCGGGAGGGCTGGGAGCTGGGCTACCGTACCTTCGTGCTCCAGGGGGGGGAGGACCCCTGGTATACCCCGGCGCGGATCGAGGACCTGGTGCGCGCCATCAAGGCGCAGCACCCGGAATGCGCGCTGACGCTCTCCGTGGGCGAGCACCCCCGGGAGGTCTATCAGCGCTGGCATGATGCCGGGGCAGACCGGTATCTGCTGCGCCACGAAACGGCGGACGCGGCTCACTATGCCAGCCTGCACCCGAAAAATCTTACCCTTGAAAACCGGATGCGGTGCCTGCGGGATCTGAAGGACATCGGCTACCAGGTGGGCTGCGGCTTCATGGTGGGCGCTCCCGGCCAGACCACGGACTGCATCGCGAAGGACCTGCTCTTCCTCCACGAGTTTCAACCCCAGATGGTGGGCATCGGCCCCTTCATTCCCCACTGCGATACCCCTCTCCGGGACGCCCCTCAGGGCAGTCTGGAGCTGACTTTGTACCTGCTGGGGATTATCCGCCTGATGCTGCCCCAGGTCCTCCTGCCGGCCACCACGGCCCTGGGGACCATTCATCCCGAGGGCAGGGAACAGGGGATCCTGGCGGGCGCCAATGTGTGTATGCCCAACCTGTCGCCCGTGGCGGTGCGGAAGAAGTACACCCTCTATAACAATAAAATCAGCACCGGTGAGGAAGCCGCCCAGAGCCGGGACGCTCTGGCGAAGCGGATCGCCTCCATCGGCTACCGGGTGGTAGTCAGCCGGGGAGATCATATTACGAGAATCTAACGGGAAAGCGAAGCTGACCCATAAGAAAGGAAGAATATTATGTACAATCCCAAATCCATGAAGGCGGAGGAATTTATCGACCATCAGGAGATCCTGGATTCCCTGGCCTATGCCGACGCCCACAAGACCGACGCGGCCCTCATTGATTCCATCATCGCCAAGGCAAAGACCTACAAGGGGCTGACCCACCGGGAGGCCTCCGTATTGCTCGCCTGCGAGCTGGAGGACAAAAACCAGGAGGTCTACAAGCTGGCCGAGCAGATCAAGAAGGACTTCTACGGCAACCGCATCGTCATGTTTGCCCCCCTGTACCTGAGCAACTACTGCATCAACGGCTGCACCTACTGCCCCTATCATCGCCAGAACAAGCATATCCCCCGCAAGAAGCTGACCCAGGAGGAAATCAAGGCGGAAGTCATCGCCCTGCAGGATATGGGTCACAAGCGTCTGGCGCTGGAAGCCGGCGAGGATCCAAGGAACAATCCTCTGGAATACATCTTGGAGTCCATCAAGACCATCTACTCCATCAAGCATAAGAACGGCGCCATCCGCCGCGTCAACGTCAATATCGCTGCAACCACCGTGGAGGACTACCGGAAGCTGAAGGAAGCCGGCATCGGCACCTACATCCTCTTCCAGGAGACCTACCACAAGGAAAGCTATGAAAAGCTCCATCCCACCGGCCCCAAGAGCAACTACGCTTACCACACCGAGGCCCACGACCGGGCCATGGAGGCGGGCATCGACGATGTGGGTCTGGGCGTCCTCTTCGGCCTGGAGCTGTACCGCTATGAGCTGGCGGGTCTGCTGATGCACGCCGAACATCTGGAAGCCGTCTTCGGCGTGGGCCCCCACACCATTTCCGTGCCCCGCCTGTGCCCCGCCGACGACATCAACCCCGGCGAATTCGACAACGGCATCTCCGACGAGATCTTCGAGAAGATCGTGGCCGTCATCCGTGTGGCCGTGCCCTACACCGGCATGATCATCTCCACACGGGAAAGCCCCAAGGTCCGCGAGCGGGTGCTGCACCTGGGTATCTCCCAGATCTCCGGCGGCTCCCGCACCAGTGTCGGCGGCTACACCGAGCCTGAGCATTATGATGAATCCACCTCCCAGTTTGACCTGTCCGACCACCGGACCCTGGACGAGATCGTCAAGTGGCTCATGGAGATGGGCTACATCCCCTCCTTCTGCACCGCCTGCTATCGCGAGGGCCGCACCGGCGACCGGTTCATGCAGCTGTGCAAGTCCGGCCAGATCAACAACTGCTGCCTGCCCAACGCCCTGATGACCCTGAAGGAGTACCTGATGGACTACGCCCGTCCCGAGACCAAGGAGGTCGGTGAGGCCCTGATCCAGGCCAATATCGGCGACATCCCCAGAGACAGAACCCGTGAGATCGTCATTGAGCGTCTGGAAAAGATCGAAAACGGCCAGCGCGACTTCAGATTCTGAGGAGATACACGATGAGCGGAATGAATCAGACCCCTGCCGGCGAGCGGGTTCATATTGCCTTTTTCGGCCGCCGCAATGCCGGTAAATCCAGCCTGGTCAACGCCTTCACGGGCCAGGAAATGGCCATCGTATCCGATGTGAAGGGAACCACCACCGACCCTGTGTCCAAGGCCATGGAGCTGCTGCCCCTGGGTCCTGTGATGATCATCGATACCCCCGGTATCGACGATGAGGGCGAGCTGGGCGCCCTGCGGGTCCGCCGTACCCGCCAGGTGCTGAACAAAACCGACCTTGCCATCCTGGTGGTGGACGCCACCAGCGGAATGACGGCGGTGGAGACGGAACTGGTGGGGCTGCTGGAGCAGAAAAAAGTTCCATGGATCCTGGCCTGGAACAAGTCCGATCTGCTGGCACAGACGCCTGCAGCGTCCGGCAACGCCATCTGGGTCAGTGCCCTGACGGGGCTGCACATCCATGAGCTGAAGGAGCTGGCCGCCAGGGCCGCCCACCGGGAGGAGCCGAAGCGTCCCCTGGTGTCCGACCTGCTCCAGCCCGGCGAGGTGGCGGTGCTGGTGGTGCCCATCGACAAGGCGGCCCCCAAGGGCCGGCTGATCCTGCCCCAGCAGCAGACCATCCGGGACATCCTGGAAGCGGGCGCTTCCGCTCTGGTCTGCCGGGATCACGAGCTGCCCCAGACCCTGGCCCGCCTTGCCCAGCCGCCCCGGATCGTCATCACGGACTCCCAGGTCTTCGGCAAGGTCAGCCGGATGGTACCTTCCGATGTGCCCCTGACCTCCTTCTCCATCCTGATGGCCCGATACAAGGGCGACCTGCACCTGGCTGTAGCCGGCGCGGCGGCGGTTGAGTCGCTGAAAGATGGGGACAAGGTGCTTATCGCCGAGGGCTGCACCCATCACCGCCAGTGCGACGATATCGGGACGGTCAAAATTCCAAACTGGGTCCGCAAGCACACCGGCGTAAACCCCGAATTCGTTTTCACCTCCGGCAATCAGTTCCCGGAGGACGTCAGCCAGTTCAAAATGGTGATCCACTGCGGCGGCTGCATGCTGCCGGAGCGGGAGATGAAGTACCGCCTGGCCTGCTGCGCCGACCAGGGGATCCCGGTCACCAATTACGGCATCCTCATCGCCTACCTCAATGGTATCCTGAAGCGTACCGTTGCCCCGTTCCCCGACCTGGCGGCGCTCTTGTAAATCACTGGGAATTTTTCAGGGTTGAAAAATTCGACAAATTGTTGTACCATAGGATACAGTAATACATATCGGAGGTTATCTTATGGATCCGAAGAAGATCATGCAAATTTTTGAAGACACTGCCTATGTCCACACCGGCGGCTCCGCCGAGGAACTGAAGGCAGCGGAATACATTCAGTCCGTGGTGGCCGGCATGGGCCTGGAAGCAAGCCTCATGCCTTTCCCCGTGGACATGGCGGACATCCACGAAGCTGTGCTGGAGGTGGACGGTGTTTCCTACCCCTGCAAGGGCTTCCGCAACGCGGGCTCTTCCACCGTGGAGGCACCCTTCTACTACCTGACCAATACCGACCGCTACTCTCTGGAGCAGTGCCGGGGCAAGATCGTTATGATCGACGGCTTCATGGGTTTCTGGCGCTACCACGATCTGGTGGAGTACGGTGCGGTGGGCTTCATCACCTACAGCGGCAACTGCAACTGCCCCGACCGGGACATCGACCAGCGGGAGCTGCGCTGCTTCATCCGCGAGGGCAAGCGCATCATGCCCGGCGTCAACATCAATGTCAAGGACGCCATGGAGATCGTCAGAAGCTGCGCCAAGACGGCCAGGCTCACCCTGCGTCAGGATGAATACACTGTGGATTCCAGAAATGTGATCCTGGATATGCCCGGCGAGAGCGACGAATACATCGTCCTGACCGCCCACTACGACACCACCTCCCTGTCCTGCGGCACCTACGACAATATGTCCGGCTCCGTGGGTCTGATGGGCATTGCCGAATACTTTGCCGCCCACCCCCACAAGCGGGGCCTGCGGTTCGTCTGGTGCGGCAGTGAGGAGCGGGGGCTGCTGGGCTCCAAGGCGTATTGCAACACCCATGAGGAGGAGCTGAAGAAGATCGTCCTGTGCGTCAACATGGACATGATCGGCTCCATCATGGGTAAGTTCGCCGCTGTGGCCACTGCCGAGGAGAAGCTCTGCGACTACGTTGCCTACATGGCCAATGAGTACGGCTATGGCATCGAGACCCGCCAGGACGTCTACGCCAGCGACTCCACCCCCTTCGCTGACCACGGCGTGCCCGCCATTACCTTTGCCCGCTGCGCCCCCAAGGGCTGCGGCACCATCCATGAGCGCTATGATACCATCGCCCTCATGAGCGGCGAGCAGATGGCGAAGGATATCGATTTCATCATCGCTTTTACCGACCGCATGGCCAACGCTGCCCGCTGCCCCGTGGCACGGGAGATCCCCGACAACATGAAAGACAAGCTGGACGGCTACATGAACCGCAAGCGTCCTGCCGGAAAGTAAAACGCAAAGTCCCGGAGCAAACCCGCTCCGGGACTTTTGGCGATAATGGGAGTTTCAATGACAGGGGACGGGTCACACGTCCCCCACATTTTGAATCACAGGAAACAAAAGGGACGCTGCATATGCAGCGTCCCGATTTTACTTTTCTTACAGCTCGCAGTTACCCACGGTTCTGGGGAAGGGGATGGAGTCACGGATGTTGCCGACGCCGGTCAGGTACATGACGCAGCGCTCAAAGCCCAGGCCGAAGCCGGCGTGGCGGGCGGAGCCGTACTTGCGCAGATCCATGTAGAAGCCGTAATCCTCGGGCTTCATGCCCAGCTCCTCGATACGGGCTTTCAGCAGCTCGTAGTTGTCCTCACGCTGGCTGCCGCCGGTGATCTCGCCGACACCGGGAACCAGGCAGTCAACAGCAGCGACGGTCTTGCCATCGGGGTTGAGCTTCATATAGAAGGCCTTGATCTCCTTGGGGTAGTCGGTGACAAAGACGGGCTTCTTGAAAATCTGCTCGGTCAGGAAACGCTCGTGCTCGGTCTGCAGATCGCAGCCCCAGCTGACGGGGTACTCGAATTTGTCGTTGTGCTTTTCCAGCAGAGCAACGGCGTCAGTATAGGTGATGCGGCCGAAGTCGTTGTTCAGAATGTTGTTCAGACGGTCCAGCAGACCCTTGTCCACAAACTGATTGAAGAAATTCATTTCCTCGGGAGCGTGCTCCAGAACATAGGAAATGATGTACTTCAGCATATCCTCCTCCACGCGCAGCAGGTCGTCCAGATCAGCGAAAGCCATTTCGGGCTCGATCATCCAGAATTCGGCGGCATGGCGGGTGGTGTTGGAATTCTCGGCGCGGAAGGTGGGGCCGAAGGTGTAGATGTTGCGGAAAGCCATGGCGAAGGTTTCGCCGTTGAGCTGGCCGGAGACGGTCAGATTGGTGGGCTTGCCGAAGAAGTCCTGGCTGAAGTCGATGGTGCCGTCTTCCTTCTTGGGCACATTGTTCAGGTCCAGGGTGGTGACCTGGAACATCTCGCCGGCGCCCTCGCAGTCGGAGCCGGTGATCAGGGGGGTGTGGACATAGACGAAGTCACGGTCCTGGAAGAACTGGTGGATAGCCATGGCAGCCAGGGAACGGACGCGGAACACGGCCTGGAACATGTTGGTTCTGGGACGCAGATGGGTGATGGTCCGCAGGAACTCCATGGTGTGGCGCTTGGGCTGCAGGGGGTAATCGCCGGTGGAGGGACCCTCCACGGTGATGGTCTTGGCCTGGATCTCGAAGGGCTGCTTGGCGCCGGGGGTCATGACCAGGGTACCCTTGACAATGAGGGCAGCGCCGATATTGATCTTGGAAATGTCCTGGAAATTCTCCAGGGAATCATTGTAAACCACCTGAATGGGGGTGAAATAAGTACCGTCGCTCAGCATGATAAAGCCGAACTGCTTGGAGGGGCGGCGATTGCGCACCCAGCCGCCGATCTCGATCTCCTGATCGGCGAATTTCGCGGTGTTCTTGAACAGCTCGCGCATGGTGATCAGTTCCATAAGTCAAACCTCTCTTGCTTGCAAAATATAGTTTAGTATACGCCAAATTGGAGGATTTTACAAGAGGGAAATGATATTTTTATGGAAAATAATCAATGATCAGGGGATGGTAAACAGTCCGGTGTGACGGTAGAGGGCCTGATTGGCGATGCCCAGGAGGATCAACAGGATCACAGAGACGATGATGGAGCCGATCATAAGCTTTTTGGAATCGCCGGACAGCCCGCTTTTACGATGCATGCAGATGCTCGCAATGATCAGGGCGGCGAACCAGACAACCAGGATGCCCCAACGGATATAGATACCGAAACCGATATAGTTTAGCATGAAATAGAAAGACAGCGGTGCATAGACGGCGAAGATCGCCCAGGCACATTTGAACAGCAGCCCTTCCGTGCTGGAGATGAGGATACAGCCGACGATGGTAAAGGGGAGGCCCAATATCACGCCAATCGCGAAGCCGCTGAAAAAAGACATCAGCAGTGTCGTCAGCAAACCGAAGCAGGTCAGAATGACGCCGATGGTGCGGTAGGGCGGCGTCTGATTTTGAATGACGGGTTGGGAAGCATCTGTCTGGGGCGGGGGAGTGGTGGCATCCTTACCCACCAGTTCATCCAGAGTCACGTTGAAGAGCTCGCTCATCTTGATGAGCTTGTCCAGCTCCGGAGTGGCGGAATTGTTCTCCCATTTGCTCACCGACTGGCGGGAGATCTCCAGGGCATCCGCCAGGGCACCCTGTGACATATTGCGCTGCATGCGCAGGCGGTAGATGTTTTCACCGAGGTTCATGGTGTGTACCTCCTTGCTTTTGATGGCTTCAGGATATCATTTTTTCAGTGAGAAGTCCACCAATCGGGCTTGAAAATTTAGCAACCGGCGGTTGCGCCTCCGAAAAAGGGCAGTAAAAAGCCCCCGGCTTGTGGCCGGAGGCTTTTGTTGGATCATTTCTTGTAAGAAGCGGCGTTCTTACGGACCAGTGCGCGGTGCAGTCTGGCCTGGGCCAGCTGGATCTCGGTGTCGGTCAGGACATCCTTGTGGATCTCCTGGTCGGCACGCATGTACGCAGCTTCGGCACGGGCCACGTCAATGTCGTCGGACCACTCAAAGGTGGTGGGAACCAGAGTAACATTGCCGTTTACCACGCTGATCATGCCGCCGATGCAGGCTGCATGGCGCTTCGCACCGTTAATGACGACGGTTGCCAGACCCATACCCAGAGGGACGACACAGTTAATGTGGCGGGCCAGGAATGCCATATCGCCGGTGACGGTACGAACGATGACCTCTTCGGCGGGGCCGTCGTAGATCAGGCCGTCAGGGGTGACAATTTTCAGCGGGAAGCTGGTCATGCTTTCACATCCTTCTTATAAGCTGCAACCACATCGTCGATGCTGCCCTTATACAGGAAGTAGGACTCGGGGATCTCGTCGTGCGCGCCGGAGATGATCTCCTTGAAGGAACGGATGGTCTCCTTCAGGGAAACGTACTTGCCCTGGTAGCCGGTGAACTGCTCAGCAACATGGAAGGGCTGAGACAGGAAACGCTGAACCTTACGGGCGCGGTTGACGGTGATCTTGTCTTCCTCGCTCAGCTCGTCCATACCCATGATGGCGATGATGTCCTGCAGTTCCTTGTAGCGCTGCAGAATCTGCTGCACGGCACGGGCAACCTCGTAGTGCTCCTTGCCGACCACGTCGGGAGCCAGGATACGGGAGGTGGAGTCCAGGGGATCGACGGCGGGATAGATACCCAGGGAGGCGATGCCACGGTCCAGAACGGTGGTGGCGTCCAGGTGGGCGAAGGTGGTGGCGGGAGCGGGGTCAGTCAGGTCGTCAGCGGGGACGTAGACTGCCTGAACGGAGGTGATGGAGCCGTTCTTGGTGGAGGTGATACGCTCCTGCAGGGCGCCCATCTCCGTTGCCAGGGTGGGCTGGTAGCCGACGGCGGAGGGCATACGGCCCAGCAGTGCGGAAACCTCAGAACCGGCCTGGGTGAAACGGAAGATGTTGTCGATAAACAGCAGCACGTCCTGATGCTTGACATCACGGAAGTACTCGGCCATGGTCAGGCCGGACAGGGCGACACGCATACGTGCTCCGGGGGGCTCGTTCATCTGGCCGAAGACCATGGCGGTCTTGGCGATAACGCCGGACTCGGTCATTTCGTTGTACAGGTCGTTGCCCTCACGGGTACGCTCGCCGACACCGGTGAAGACGGAGTAGCCGTTGTGTGCGGTAGCGATGTTGTAGATCAGCTCCTGGATCAGAACGGTCTTGCCGACGCCGGCGCCGCCGAACAGACCGATCTTACCGCCCTTAGCGTAGGGGCAGATCAGGTCGACGACCTTGATGCCGGTTTCCAGGATGTCGGTGGCACCCTGCTGATCCTCGTAGGAGGGAGCGGGACGGTGGATGGGCCACCGCTCCTGAGTAGCCACGTCGGGCTTCTCGTCGATGGGCTGGCCCAGCAGGTTGAAGACGCGGCCCAGGCAGTCCTCGCCGACAGGAACGGCGATGGAAGTGCCGGTATCAACGGCCTCAGCACCACGGGTCAGACCGTCGGTGGAGCTCATGGCGACGCAGCGAACCACGTTGTCACCGATGTGCTGTGCGACCTCGGCCACGATGACGTTGCCGTCCAGGGTGACCTCGATGGCGTTCAGCAGGTCGGGCAGGCAGCCGTCAGCGAAGCGAATGTCAAGAACAGGACCCACAACCTGGATCACAGTTCCTTTATTATTGGCCATAGGATTCAACTCCTTGTGTGGATTTTCGGCTCCGTTACTGAGAGCCAGCGACGATATCGATAATTTCGTTGGTGATGGCAGCCTGACGAGCCCGGTTGAACTTCAGGCTCAGGTCTGCGATCATTTCCTCGGCGTTGGAGGTTGCGGAATCCATTGCGGTGCGGCGGGCAGCCTGCTCGGAAGCGCGGCTCTCGCACAGGGCGCCGTAGAGAATACCGCCCAGATACTCGGGGACCACAGCGTCAAAGACGGTCTCACAATCAGGCTCGTAGATGGTCACGGCACGGGAGGCGGGCTTGGGTGCGCCTTCTTCCCGGACCAGGGGCAGGAGCTTCATGGAGTCGGGGGTCTGAGACAGCATGGAAACGAAACTCGTATAGGCCACGTGAACCTCGTCAAATTCACCGTTTTTATAGGCCTTGGAAAGCTGCTTGGAAATGGAGAAGCAGTCACCGATGGAAACGGTGGAGGCTTCTGCGTAGCTGTCCGTCAGCACAGGAATTTTCTTGGACTTGAAGAAGTCCACAGCCTTCTTGCCGATGGGCAGAACGGTAGCTTCCTTTCCCTGGATATCGGCCAGCACCATCTTCAGGACGTTGCTGTTATAGCCGCCTGCCAGGCCGCGGTCACCGGCGATGACGATATACATCACCTTGTTGCCGCCGCGGTTCTTCAGGTAGGGAGAGGAGAACTCCAGGTTATGATCGACGATCTCGTCGATGGTGTTACGGAGGATCTCAAAGTAAGGGCGGGAATTCGCGATCTGGGCCTGAGCCCGGCGCAGTTTGGAAGCAGCAACCATCTCCATGGCTTTGGTGATCTGCTTGGTGCTCTCCATGCTGCGGATGCGGTTTTTGATCTCCTTGGTGGAAACGCCAGCCATGGGTAACCTCCTCCCTTACTTGAATTCGACCAGCAGATCGTTGAGGGCAGCCTTCAGAGCTTCCTCGGTGTCCTTCTCCAGCTTGCCGGTGGTACGGATGGCGGTCAGGACATCGCTGTGGTTATTCTCCATGAACTCGAAGAGGCGAGCCTCGAAAGCGGGGATCACGGAAACATCGAGATCATTCAGGTAGCCGTTGGTGACAGCGTAGATGATGCACACCTGATGTGCAACCTCCACGGGAGCGTTGTTCTTCTGCTTCAGAACGCCCACGATTCTTTCACCCAGAGCCAGACGGGCCTTGGTATCGGCGTCCAGGTCGGAGCCGAACTGGGCGAAGGACTGCAGCTCGCGGTACTGGGAGTACAGCAGCTTCAGGGAACCTGCGACCTTCTTCATGGCCTTGATCTGTGCGTCGCCGCCGACACGGGAGACGGAGATACCGGGGTTAACTGCGGGCATGACGCCGGAGTTGAACAGCTCGGACTCCAGGAAGATCTGGCCGTCGGTGATGGAGATGACGTTGGTGGGAATGTATGCGGAAACGTCGCCGGCCTGGGTCTCGATGATGGGCAGAGCGGTCAGAGAACCGCCGCCGCGCTTGTCGGACATACGGGCTGCGCGCTCCAGCAGACGGGAGTGCAGGTAGAAAACGTCACCGGGGTAAGCTTCGCGTCCGGGTGGACGGCGGATCAGCAGGGAAATGGCACGGTAGGCCACTGCGTGCTTACTCAGGTCGTCGTAGATGACCAGGACGTCCTTGCCCTGGAGCATGAAGTGCTCGCCCATGGTGCAGCCGGTGTAGGGCGCGATATACTGCATGGGGGCCAGCTCGGAAGCGGTGGCGGAGACCACGATGGTGTAGTCCATGGCACCGTTGGCGGTCAGGTTCTCAACGACCTGAGCGACGGTGGAGCGCTTCTGACCGATGGCAACGTAAATACAGATGACATCCTTGCCCTTCTGGTTGACGATGGTATCGGTGGCGATGGTGGTCTTACCGGTCTGACGGTCGCCGATGATCAGCTCACGCTGGCCGCGGCCGATGGGGATCATGGAGTCGATGGCCTTGATACCGGTCTGCAGAGGGGTATCAACGTGCTGACGGTCGATGATGCCGGGAGCGGGCATCTCGATGGGGCGGTAGCCCTCGGAAACGATGGCGCCCTTGCCGTCGATGGGCTCGCCCAGAGCGTTGACGACACGGCCGATCAGGCCGGCGCCCACGGGAACGGAAACGACACGGCCGGTACGCTTGACGGTGTCGCCTTCCTTGATACCTGCGTCGGTACCAAGAATAACAGTGGAGACGGTCTCCTCATTCAGGTTCTGGGCCATGCCGTAGGAACCGTTGGGGAACTCGATCAGCTCGCCGGCCATGCAGTTGTCCAGGCCGGAAACGGTTGCAATGCCGTCGCCGACCAGAATGACAACACCGGTCTCGCTGGACTCCAGCTTGTTTTCGTAGTTCTTGATCTGACTACGAATAATTTTGGTGATTTCTTCGGGTCTTAATTCCATACTGTACCTGCTTTCTAATCAGAGTACGGTGTTCTTCAGCAAGCCGCGGACGGAGTCCAGACGGTGGGAGACAGTGTCATCCAGACGCTTGCCGTCATAGTCCAGGCGAACACCGCCCAGGCAATCCGGATCCACCTTGCAGGTCAGCGCAATGCGCTTGCCGGTAACGGTGGAAAGCTTGTCGGTCAGCTTCTGGCGCAGGGCATCGGACAGGGGCACTGCGGTCACAGCGGTGACGGGCAGGATGCCGTTGTCGGTGTTGTAGCGCTCGAAGAAGACTTTGCAACAGCCGGAGAAGTGCCGAATATATCCCTTCTCGGTGAGAATTTTCAGGAAATTCAAAATATAGGGATGGAAATTGCTGCGGAAACTGTCCTCGATGACCTGCACGCGCTGGGGCTTGGGCAGGTTGGCGGAGGACAGGAGCCCGATAAAGCCAGGCTCCTGGGCAAAAGCCTGATCCAGTGTGCTCAACTCTTTGTGGAGCTGTTCGACCAGGTTTTCGTCCTTTGCGAGGTCATACAGAGCCCCGCCGTAAACGTTGGCGATCTCAGTCATAGCGCATCACCCCAGTTTCTCAATGAACTGGTTGATGAGCTTGTCGTGATCAGAGCTGTCAAGCTGACGTTCAACCACTTTCTCGGCAATGGCCATGGCGACGCCGGAGATCTCGTCCTTGGCATCGTTCAGAGCCTTCTTCTTTTCCATGGCGATGTCAGCGGCTGCCTTTTCCTTCAGCTGGGCAGCTTCCTGATTGGCCTGGCGGATGATCTCCTCGCCGCGGGCAGTGGCAGTCTTATGTGCGCGGTCCACGATCTCGTTGGCCTGAGCCTTTGCTTCCTGCATGTTCTTCTCATAGGTTGCCTTGATCTCCATGGCCTCGGCCTTGGCGGCCTGGGCGGAGGTGATCTCCTGGTCGGCAGCCTCACGGCGTGCGTCCAGAACAGCCTTGATCTTATCCAGGAAGAACTTCTTAACGAGGAACAACTGGATAAACAGGTTGCAAATCTGAGCAATCAGAGTTACGGGGTTAACCGCCACAAGGGACTGATAGACATCCATTGATTTGCCTCCTTCCGGTTAATTTCTTACTTGGTTGATACTTTTTGCCGGAAGTTAGCCCAGGTAGCCCATGAACATGCCGGGAGCAGCGAAGATCAGCAGCAGGCCGGTGACGAAGCCGTAGATACCGGTGGTCTCGGACAGTGCGATACCCAGGATCATGGTGCTGGTGACGTCGCCCTTGCACTCGGGCTGACGGCCGACGGCCTCACAGGCTGCAGCGGCACAGTTACCTTCGCCGATACCAGGGCCGACACCAGCGATTAGAGCCAGACCAGCGCCGATGGCGCAGCCAGCCAGGGTGATACCTTTTGCCAGAACAGTGTAATCCATAAAAAGTTCCTCCTAAAAATATTTCCGTTTGTTTATTCAAATGGCCTGCGGCATTAGCCGTCGGCGGCCTGTTTGATGAAGAGGGTGGTCAGGGTGCAGAAGATGAATGCCTGGATGCAGCCGCCGAACCAGTCGAAGTACAGGCTGGGGATGGCGGGGATACCGATGGTCAGCCAGGGGAAGGTGACTTCCAGGTTGGTGAGCACTGCCAGGACGCCCAGAATGGCGACGATGATGCCCAGGACAGTGTAGAGCTTCTTGCCGATCTTCTTACCCACGAAGATCAGGGCGGCGCCCACGACGGTGACGATGACAGCCACCACCAGGCTGGAGCCCAGCAGATTGAACAGGGCGGCGTTGGCAGCGGTCAGGGCGGCGTAGATCAGAGTGGAGATGACGGTGCCGGACAGGATGTTGCCGAAGTGACGGCAGGCCATGGAGATGGGGGTGAAGCACTCGGACATGATGTTGATGGGCAGCATCACGAAGATGGGATCCAGGAAGCCCTTCAGGTATGCCACGATACCGGAAGAGGTGATCTTGTGGTAGGTGATCAGGACGAAGACAACCAGGGCCCATGCAAGCTCCGTCATCAGGTCAGCGGTGGGGGACCAGAAGCCCAGCAGGGAGATCAGGTTGGAAACCACGGAAGAGATGAAGATGGTGCACACCAGAGGGATGTAGTGGTCGAAGTTGGGACCCATATTGCCGCGGACGAAATTGACGATGAAGTTATAGCCCATCTCGGCCACAGCCTGCTTGCGGGAGATGCCGCTGACCTTCAGGCCGGAACCCAGCCAGATGCACAGGGCTGTAATGATGAACATGACCAGATAGGCGGTGAACAGGGTCTGGGTGATCTGGACGGTTCCCAGCAGGGGGACGTTTTCGATTTCGGCAATGACTCTTGCACCATTGATAGAAATATCCATAGATAAACCTCACTTCGCTTGATGTTGGTGGTTGCTTACGGGTTGAAGGGTTACTGCTGGGATCCGTCGGCCTCGGGGGAGGCTTCGGGTGCGGGGGCGCCGGTGTTCAGCCTGCCCGTCAGCTGGAGGTAGACCAGCCAGATGTTGGGGTAGAACACGGGGGCGGCGGCGGCGAAGAAGTGGATCTTCTCCCGGAGGAAGAAGCAGGCCACGATCCAGGCTGCCTGGATCAGCAGCCGGATGTTGTAGCTGGTCTGGAACCGGGCCTTCATCCTGCGCTTGTTCTCGATGCCCAGAGCACTCTGGATCGTCAGGCACAGGATGATAAAATTGACGATGGCGATCACCGAGCCGACGGCGGCGCCGATGAGGATCTTGCCAACTTCAAATTTGCCCACGCCCAACTGACTCAGCAGGAACAGGGCGGCCACCATGACCACATTGCACACCAGAACGCCGACGGCGATGCGGGATACTTCCTTGCGGGAAGCGGCTTGTAATCTCATGGGGATCATTTCCTTTACGGGGTATTTGCTTAATTGTGGTCGTTGAAGGCCACGGGGGGCGGTTCGTTTTCGTCCCGGCCGCTGGCTTCCTGGGCTGCCTTCATCATGGACTGCCAGCAGGACTTGGCAGTACTGACACTGGTCAGAAAACCGATGACACCGCACACGACCATGACCCAGCCGCCGACACCATGTTCGGTCTGGAGCCAGTGACCCAGCCACAGAAAGACGATGGTGGGGAAAATCAGGGAGACACCGAACTGGGTCACCCACATGATCAGCGAAAGGAATTTCATGAAGCCTCCTGGCGGTGTTTTCTTGTTGCAGTACCGCATTTTGAACTAATCTTAGTCTACCATACCCTGCCAAATTATGCAAGCTGTTTTTAGTTGGCAATAAGTATCAAATAACCCCTTCATCTTTGGTAAAACTTCTGAGTCGATTCGTGCAGATCCACAAAAGAAATGGGCGTTATGTCGGTTTCTTTCAGACTTTCCTCTTTTCATTTTCCCCCGTTTATTGTACAATATGAAAAGGTATTGAAAATCACCGATTTGTCCGCCGTTACATATTATAATAAAGAATAAACGGAGGTGACGGCGTGGCTGGAATGGTGGTTTTGGGAACGTTTGCGGCCTTTGGGGCTCTGTGTGCCCTGTGGCTCCTGGCGGGGATCCTGCTCCCCGGAGAACGGGACGGCGTCATGGTCTGCTGCTGGCGCGACAGTGCATCGGGCCGGGGCGTTGTTATTCGGTGGCGGATCCAGTGGGAGCTGGGCCTGCTGCGCGGACGGCTGGCCGTCATCGACCTGGGACTGACGGAAGAGGACAGAGTATTCCTGGCCCGGTGGGGCCGGAATGTGGAAATATGGGAGAGAGATTAAAGATGGAACAGGAACTTGAAATCATCCAGGGCGTCATCGGCACCGTGGTTTATCAGAATTATGACAATGGCTATGCCGTCCTGCGCCTGAGCGTGGGCGGCGGCCAGTCGGTCACCGTGGTGGGTACGATCCCGCTGCCCGCCGTGGGCGAGCGGCTGATGGTCACGGGCAAGTGGAGCAATCACAGCAGCTACGGCCGCCAGTTCGAGGCGGAATTTCTGGAACGGCTCATGCCCCAGACCAGCATGGAGATCCTCAGCTACCTGTCCGGCCGGATCATCAAGGGCATCGGCCCGAAAATGGCGGCCCGGATCGTGGATCATTTCAGGGATGAGACCCTGGTGGTCATGGAACGGGAGCCTCTGCGTCTGGCGGAGGTGCCCGGCATTTCCCGGGAGCGGGCGCAGCTCATCGGCGAGGAATTCCGCCAGCGGGTGGGCATGCGCTCGCTGATGGAGTTTTTCGCCCTGCACCACCTGCCGGCGGAGCTGGCGGTGCGCACGTACAAGCTTTACGGAGAATCCACGGTGGAGCTTCTCTACGATGATCCGTATCTTCTGATGGATGACGGTCTGGACGCGCCCTTTGCTTCCGTTGACCGGTTCGCCATTGAGCTGGGCGTGGCGGGGGACGATCCCCGCCGTGTGGAGGCCGGCATCCTTTTTGAACTGCATTACAACCTGTCGGCGGGCCACGCCTTCCTGCCGGAGGAGAAGCTCGTTGCAGCCACGGCCCAGCTGCTGAGCATCGATCCGGAAGCGGCTGTCAAGGGTGTGGAGCGGCTGATGGAGGGCGAACGCCTTGTCCGGGATACCCTGGCGGGTATCACCGTGGATTATCTGCCGGAGCTCTATGAGGCGGAGCAGTATTCCGCCCGGCGGCTGCTGGAATTCGCCCTTTCGGAATTCCCGGAACCCTGGGGGCTGGAGAAGATGCTCCGCAAGGCCTCTGCCGAGAGCGGCATCGATTATTCCGGGCAGCAGCAGGAGGCGATCCGCCGGGCGGCCACCTCCGGCGTGCTGCTGGTCACCGGTGGACCCGGCACCGGCAAGACCACCATATTAAATGGTATTCTGTCCCTCTTCGGCCAGATGGGCCTGCGCTGCGTGCTGGCTGCCCCCACGGGCCGGGCGGCCAAGCGGCTGACGGAAGTGACCGGGGAGGAGGCTTCCACCATCCACCGTCTGCTGGAGTCCACCATCGACCAGAATACCGGAAAGATGTTCTTCGTCCGGGATGAGGATACGCCCCTGAAGGCGGACGCCATCATTGTGGACGAGATGTCCATGGTGGACGTGGAGCTGCTGCACAGCCTGCTGCGGGCGATCCCGGCGGGGAAGCGGGTGATCCTGGTGGGTGACCCCGACCAGCTGCCCCCTGTGGGCCCCGGATTCCCCTTCGGGGACATGCTGCGCAGCAAAATGCTGCCCACCGTTTGCCTGACTGAAATTTTTCGACAGGCGCAGCAGAGCCTCATCGTTATGAACGCCCACCGGGTCAACAGCGGCCAAAAGCCGGAGCTGCGGCGGGTGGACAGCGACTTCTTCTTCATGCGCCGCCAAAGTGAGGACAGCCTGCGCCAGACCATCCGGGATCTGTGCACCACCCGGCTTCCGAAAAATATGGGCATCCCTGCCGACCAGATCCAGGTGCTGACCCCCACCCGCAAGGGCGGCGTGGGTACCTGGAGCCTGAACAGCCTGCTGCAGGGGTCGCTGAACCCAGCCGCCCCGGACAAGCGGGAGCGCCAGTTTGGAGAGTTCACCTTCCGGGAGGGTGACCGGGTCATGCAGATCCGCAACAACTACGATATCATGTGGAAACGCACCGACGGCTCCATGGTGGGCACCGGCATCTTCAACGGCGACGTGGGCACCATCACCGCCATCGACGGGAGTGCTGAGACCGTCACCGTGGTTTTTGATGACCGGGAGGCCGATTACGACTTCACCCAGCTGGGCGAGCTGGAGCCTGCCTACGCCATGACTGTCCATAAGAGCCAGGGCAGTGGTGCGACTCGTTCCTTAGTGAAAAGCTAAGGCACTTAAAGAGTTGAATCAACGAAAGTTGAGATTAACATTTAAGGAGAACTCTTAATTCGAGTGGTTAAATGATAGAGCCGAGGCAACTCGGATAACCCTCTTGAAGAACCACCCCTAATACTCCGACTGGCTATACAAAGCGAAAGCTTAATAGTCAGAAGCTCGGGGAAGTCGGCAGAAAGAGTACCTAAGTCAACGAAACAGACAAATATGAATTGGTATAAAAGTGGCTAGAGCCCACCTGTTCGGAAAAGCTGAAGTAGTGATATGGAAAATGATATGCCGGGGGTCTATAAATCTCTCATGGTTAGAATGTATTAACAGTACTGACGAATCTGCGAATGTACGGGTCTAAACTGGCGAGACGTGGAAACACGGAAGATTCCCCTTAGAGGGACGTCGGTGAGGTAAAGTAAAAATCGCGAACTATGAAATACCTTATATGCGGTAGGCGCATATGAATCCGACAGGCCTATAGCAGAAACCTAAAAGAGAATATGTACAGATAGAATTAAGGGAACGAGGAAAGGTATCGAGTTTCCATATTGGAAATAAACAGACGAAGAACAATAAGCTGTTGAATCGGTGCTGAAAAGTAGTGGTCGAACCAAAGAAGTCTTTGTAATGAAGATGGAGGAATGGCCACAAGTCGTTACACTAATCATCACTAAACATCACTTAACATTGGATGTGAGTAAGCCTAAAAGAGGCACCTCATCAATGGAGGTGATGAACCAGTGGATGAACAACTTTCAGTAAGAACTCCTGTAGAAGTACAGAGAGTTAAAAAGATTAAGCAAAAGAAAATCAACAAACTTCGATATGCTGAATACTACGACCAGCAAGAGCTGTTAGATAAGCTTTACAGTGACAGCCAACAGGGAGCCATCTTTGACAAGCTAATGAGACATATTGTTTCAGATGCCAATATCATGATGGCATACCGCTCCATCAAGCGGAACACGGGAAGCAAAACTCCCGGAACTGACAGGCTTACAATTAAAGACATTGAACAACTTGAGCCGGAAGCAGTTTGCAATCGAGTGCGTAACATCCTGAATAACTATCAACCACGAAATGTCAGAAGAAAGGACATTCCGAAGCCAAACGGCAAGACTAGACCGCTGGGCATTCCATGTATCTGGGATAGACTGATTCAACAGTGTATCCTGCAAATACTGGAACCCATATGCGAAGCTAAGTTCTTTGACGGCAGTTTTGGATTCCGACCTTTGCGTTCAGCAGAGAATGCGGTTAATGAAGTGTATCGGTATATTAACCGGTCACATCTCTACTACATGATTGAAGTGGACATAAAGGGTTTCTTCGATAACGTGAACCACACGAAACTTATACGGCAAATGTGGACGATGGGAATTCGGGATAAACAATTGATCTGCATAATTAAGAAGATTCTAAAGGCCAATATCCTAATGCCCGACGGAACCCTCGTGGCTCCCGAAAAGGGAACACCGCAAGGCGGAATCATTTCTCCACTGCTTGCCAACATCGTTCTAAATGAACTGGACTGGCACATCGAAAGCCAATGGGGAGAAAACCCTCTTGCATACAAATGGAAAGGTGGAGTAGCCCCGAATGGAACTTTCAGTAAAGGAAGTTCATTCCGGGAAATGCGAAAAACCAATCTAAAGGAACTACACATAATCCGATATGCGGACGATGTGAGAATCCTGTGTGCCACAAAGGAAGAAGCGGACAGAACGCTATATGGTGTTGCGGAATGGCTTAAGAAGCGCCTTGACTTGGATGTTTCGATGGAAAAGACCCGAGTTGTAAATCTCCGGAAAAGTCCAGGAGAGTTCTTGGGAATAGAAATTCGGACGAAAAGAAAAGGCGACAAAGATGTGGTTGCATCTCATATGTGCAGGAAAGCGATTGAGCGCACGAAAGTTGCATTGAAAGAGCAAATCAAAGTCATTCAACGAAGCGGAAATAAGAAAAAGGCAATTGCAAACATCCAGTTGTACAATGCTGAAGTCAGAGGAATACACAACTATTTCAGAATGGCGACAGACATTACAGCTGATTGTCAGGAAATTCACAATTCAATCTACAAGAGCATGTATAACCGGCTCAAACCGCTGAAAAAGTGTTCGTTGTCACCACATCTTGGAGACTACAAGAACTACGGAAAATGTAAGCGGATAATGGAATGCCAAGGGCATTATATACTGCCTATAGCGTATGCAAGTCATCGCAAAACGGCAGGAAAAAAGAAAGCCGTAAACTTATACACTCCCGAGGGTCGAAGGTGGAAGCACGAGAATCTGATGTTTAAGAATGCCTTCCTATTGGAGGAACTATACAAGTACCCCGTTAGGAACCGCTCCATTGAGTATAACGATAACCGAGTATCACTCTTTGCGGCCCAAAGAGGAAAATGTGCCATTACAGGCAAGGAATTCCTCTGCCAAGAAGAAATACACTGTCACCATAAGAATCCCATAGAAAAGGGTGGCAAAGACGGTTACAACAATCTTGTGCTTATTCTGAAAGATGTACATCGACTGGTGCATATGAAGAAGCAAAGCACAATTGATTTCTATTTAAGTTTACTCAGGTTGAATGACAAGCAAATGAAAAAGCTTAATCATTACAGAGAGCTTGCAGGCCTGCCGTTAATTGGACAGGAAGCATAGCTTAGAAACGTACTGAAGAATTACATTGTGTGGTGTTAAAGTGAGATTAAGTGAGACGATGGAACGCCGTGTGCGGGGAAACTCGCATGCACGGTGTGGAGCGGGGGAAAAGCCAGAGGAAATTGAATGTGGCCTGCGGCCACATTCAAACACCAAAGGTTTACCTATCGCTATAGTACCGGGCGGTGATTTTGGTTGCCTGGAACGGCTCGCCGTATCTGCTCAGCCGCAGCGTCCTCTACACTGCCATCACCCGGGCAAGAGAACTGCTGATCATTGTGGGCCGGGAGGAAACGGTGGCCGTCATGACGGAGAATGCCAAGAAGAACCGCCGCTACTCCGGACTGAAGCTGCGGCTGCAGGGGAAGGTGGAAGCATGATCCTTTCCCATCTGCTGTTTCCGGAAAAGTGCATCCTCTGCGGTAAGGTTTTGGATAAGGCGGAAACCGATCTGTGCCACACCTGCCGGGTGGAAGCCCCGGAATGTCCCGTGCGGAAACAAAAGCGCTCTTTCCTTGACAGTTGGGTTGCAATCTGGTACTATAAAGGGTACATTCGAAGCAGTATCCTTCGCTATAAATTCCGCCGGGCGCGGCATTATGCCCCAGCCTACGGCCGGCTGCTGGCCATGAAGCTGCAGCGGGAGCATCCGGAAGGCTTTGACATCCTGACCTGGGTGCCCATCAGCCCCATCCGCCGCTTTGCCCGGGGCTATGACCAGGTGGAGCTTCTGGCAAAGGCCGTGGGAAAGGAACTGGGCATGGAGCCTGTCCGGACGTTGCGGAAGATCCGCCACAACCGTCCCCAGGCGCGGATCCATGGAAGCGCCGAACGCCGGGCCAATGTGCTGGGCGTTTACCGGATCACGGACGCCGGAGCGGTGCGGGACAAGCGGGTACTGCTGCTGGACGACATCATCACCACCGGCGCCACCGCCGGTGAAGCCGCCCGGGTCCTGCTGACCGCCGGGGCCAGGGAAGTACACTGCGGCTGCATCGCGGCAGCCCCTCCCGATAACAAATAGTACCAACATACCAAAGGTGATAATATGGCAAAATTCAATCTTCCCAATATTGATCTGAAGAAGCTCAACTTCTCCCTGACCTCCTGTGACCTGGGCGTTGACCTGGGCACCTCCAATGTCCTGATCTGCGCCGAGAACAAGGGACTGATCATCCGTGAGCCCTCCGTTGTGGCCATGGATAAGAACACCGGCAAGATCATCCAGGTGGGCGCCGCCGCCCGGAATATGCTGGGCCGTACGCCCGGCAACGTGGTGGCTATGCATCCGCTGAAGGACGGCATCATCTCCGACCATGAGATGACCGTCAAGATGCTGCAGGCTATGTTCCGTGCCGCTACGGAAGCCTCCGTCTTCACGCCCAAGCCCCGGGTGGTCATTTCCGTCCCCAGCGGCGTTACCGAGGTGGAGGAGCGCAGCGTCATCAACGCCGCCATCGACGCCGGCGCACGCCGTGTTTTCCTCATCGAGGAGCCCCTGGCTGCTGCCCTGGGCGCGGGCCTGGATATTTCCGGCTCTGAGGGCCACATGATCGTGGACATCGGCGGCGGTACCACCGACATCGCCGTGCTGACCATGAACGGTGTGGCCGTGTCCTCCTCCCTGAAAGTGGCGGGCAACACCATGGACGATCTGATCATTCGATATGTCCGCCGCAATCACGGCACACTCATCGGACAGACCACCGCCGAGACGGTGAAGATCGAGCTGGGCCGGGCCTATCCCGGTACCGAGGAGGTCTCCATGGTGATCAAGGGCCGTGACGTCAAGACCGGTATGCCCCGGCAGGTGACCATCACCTCCACCGAGGTCTATGAGATCCTCCGCCGTCCCCTGCGCCAGATCGCAGACGAGGTGCTGTCCGTTCTGGAGCAGACCAGCCCCGAGCTGGTGGGCGACATCTCCGAGCAGGGCATCGTCCTCACCGGCGGCACCGTCCAGATGTGGGGCATGGCCGAGCTGATGACTGAGCGCACCGGCATTTCCTGCGTGGTAGCCGACGATCCCGCCGCCTGCACCGCCATGGGCTGCGGCAAGAGCCTGGCCTGGATCAAGGCCATGAGCGAGGGTCCCATCAACATCGCCAGAAAGCGCGCCATGCGCAGCTGAAGGCCAAAAGACACCGCCTGCGGAAATTCCGCAGGCGGTTTTTTATGTTGGAAGCAATATTCAGTGTACAACGGTGGAAACACCGATTAGAATCAAATTCACAATCATGGTTGTGAACATGGGTACGGGGGTCAGGCGGATGCACAGCCGGGTATCCCGGTCACCCCGGCGGCGGGCTTCCCGGAGTACCGGAGCCATGTTGCTGCCGCGGCCCCAATGGAGTGTCTCCAGGAATTGGCTGTGATAATACCGATTCAGATATGCGTCCCGCAGGTTACACAATACAATCCCGGCGATGATCGTCAAAATCGTTTGTATGAAAATGATCCATACATAGGCCCAGCCGTCGGACAGCCAGATTGCGGTGACACCGGCAATGAGAGAGCTGATCTGGACAGCGGGGATCAGTACAAAGCCCAGGAGGATTTTTCGCATCCCCACATCCGGCATCCGGTCCAGGCCGAATAAGCTCAGCTTTTCTAACAGAGGATTAAGCATACTTAATCCTCCTTCAAAAAGTCCAGATCAAAGGGCTTGTCCAGCTCGGTGGAGACGTAGCCGCCGTTTTTTCTGCGCTGCTTGACACATTCCGTCAGCAGGTACTCGATCTGTCCGTTGACGGAGCGGAAGTCGTCCTCGGCCCAGGCGGCAATGGCGGCGTAAAGCTTGGCGGACAGGCGCAGGGGCACCTGCTTCTTCTGATTGTCAGCCATGGCTCAGTACAGGGAGCCGGAGTTGACGATGGGCTGGGCGTCCCGGTTGCCGCAGAGGACCACCAGAAGGTTGGAGACCATGGCGGCCTTCCGCTCCTCGTCCAGCTCCACGGTGCCCTTTTCGCTCAGGCGCTCCAGGGCCATCTCCACCATGCCCACGGCACCGTCCACAATCAGCTTTCTGGCATCCACAACGGCACTGGCCTGCTGGCGCTGGAGCATGACGGCGGCGATCTCGGGGGCGTAGGCCAGATAGGTGATCCGTGCCTCTACGATCTCCAGGCCTGCCTCATCCACCCGGGCCTGGATCTCATCCTTGATCCGCTGTGCCACCACCTCGGAGGAGCCCCGCAGGCTGCCCTCGTCGGCGATGCCGTCGCCGGTGGTGTCCACATTGGGTGCGGTGTCGTAGGGATAGATGCGGACGATGTTGCGCAGGGCACTGTCGCACTGGAGGGACAGGAATTCCTTGTAGTTGTCCACATTGAAGGCGGCCTTGGCGGTGTCCACGATGCGCCAGGTCACGGCGATGCCGATCTCCACGGGATTGCCCAGGCAGTCATTGATCTTCTGGCGGTTGTTGTTCAGGGTCATGATCTTCAGGCTCATGCGCTTGCCGTCGGGATTCAGATTGACTTCCACGCCCTCGGCGCTGATTCGGGTGGTTTTGGTTTTGACATCGCCGCTCTGATTCAGCTTGGTGTCGGAGCCGGGATTGACAGCGGAGCAGAAGGGATTGACCCAGTAGAAGCCTTCGCCCTTCAGGGTGCCGATGTAGTCGCCGAAGAGGGTCAGCACCAGGGCCTCCTGGGGCTTCAGGATTTTCAGACCCAGCAGGGGGATCCAGCCGAGGCATACACCTGCGATGCCCATGACCAGCAGTGCGACGCCGAAACCGAACACGACATCAGCGTCCATCAGAATGGCGCCGGCAATGATCGCGGCGATGGCAGCGGCAAGCCCTGCCAGATTCAGCAGCAGCGCGGTCATGCCGTTTCGTTTGTTCTGTAATACCTTTTCTTTCATCATATACACCTCTTTCGATAGGGTTGCTTGGTTTACATCTATATGATATCAAAGTGATATCAGTTTGTCAATAGTGAAATGGAAAAACGGGGGAGGGTCTTGACCCTCCCCTATATTGTTTCAATCACAGTTGTCGCTTTTGCTGTCGCACCCGGTGGGTGTAAACTGGCGGGTGGGGAAGGGAATCCTGGAGAACATCTCGCAGGGATCCTCGGCAGAGGAGCCGGGATTGTCGCAGCATTCCCGGGTGGGCAGGGCGTAATCCAGCACGGGGACGATCAGCTGGGCGTCCCGCTCCAGCCGGATGATGGAGAACTGGCCCAGGGTGACGAAGAGCCGCCGCTGGGTGGGCGTCAGACAAAGCTCATCGTCAAAGCATTTGCAGATGGCGCCGGGAAGCTGGACTACGGTGCATTCCTTGTTGTCGCAGGCATCCATGACCCGGGAGCTGAGGACCATGGGATCCAGCACCTCCACCACGGCGGTGGGGCGGTTGGCGGAGCGGATGGAAATGCCGTCGGCGCCGCCGATGCATGTATCGGAGGTGAAGATGTGGGCGCGGCTGTCCTCGCCGCAGAGAACGGCCCGCTTACTGAAGACCGCCAGGCCGCACAGTGTGGCGGGGATGGCGGAGCCGGTCATGGCGTCGGCCAGGATCTGATAGTAGAAGGTGACGTCGATGCAGTAGTGGTTGCGGTCGAAGGCCACGGGTTCCACATCGATATAGGTGTACAGCAGCTTTGCGGAGCGGACCTTGGCGCCGGATGCGGATTCCAGGATCCGCTGGGACGGGGCGGTGAGGTAGACCCGCAGGTCTTCGATGCAGTCCTTGTCACGGCAGGAGTCCGTGATCTTTCGGGTGTGGATGGACATGGCCTGGCGCAGATCCTCGGGACTGCAGCGCAGGGCTTCCATGCATTGCTCGGACATAGTGATACCTCCCGAAATGTAGTATCATAAGCAAACAGGGCTTATAGGACAGTTTATGTATCATTTTCGGAAGTGTGCATGGGCAAAAGGAATCCCGGGACGGATGTCCCGGGATGCGTCAGTTAATAGAACCAGTACACGGTCTCGCTGTGGTAGGGTTCGCCTCTGGGGTGGGTGGGCTGATCCCATGCGGGATTGTTCAGGGCATTGGGATAGTACTGGGTCTCCAGGGCCACGCCGGAGCGCTTGCCGTAGACGACGCCGTCCTTGCCGTGCTCATCGATGATGAAGTTGCCGGAGTAGAACTGGATGCCGGGCAGGTCGGTGTAGACCATCATGTTCCGGCTGCCGTCGGGGGCGCTCAGGGTGGCGCAGGGGTTGGTGTAGACCTCGAAATTGTGGTCGTAGCCGCCCTGAAGGATCAGCGGCTCATAGTCGGCATCGATGTCCCGGCCGATGGCCTTGGGCTTGCGGAAATCGAAGGGGGTGCCCTCCACATCCCGCTCCTCGCCGGTGGGGATGTTCTGGGCGTCATCGGGGCAGAATACACCGCTGGGGATGGTCAGCAGCTGCTCCATGGCGGCTTTCTGGTTCTGATGGCCGGCCAGGTTGAAATAGGAGTGGTTGGTCAGGTTGAAGACGGTGTCCTGGTCGCACTCGGCGTCATAGCTGATGTGCAGGCCGCCCATGGGATCCAGCTCGTAGGTGACCCGGATGGAGGCGTTACCGGGGAAGCCCTGGTCGCCGTCGGGGCTGTCCAGACGCAGCACGAGGACGTTGTCCACATGGAATTCCACCGTCCACAGCCGGGTGTGGTAGAAATCGGGGCCGGAGTGGAGGTTGTTGCCGTTCTCGTTGGGGGTCAGCTGAACTTTCCTGTCCCCGATCATGAAGGACGAACCGGCGACGCGGTTGGCATTGCGGCCGACGATGGTGCCGAAGAAGCATTTACCCTGGCGGTAGCCGTTGACATCGTCATAGCCCAGGACAACGTCGGCAAGATGCCCCGCCTTGTCAGGCACCCACAGACGTACCAGGGTGGCGCCGTAGTCAGTGATCTCGGCGGTGAGACCGCCGCAGGTGATGGTATAAAGGGTTGCCTCCTGCCCATTGGGCAGGGTGCCGAAAGATTTGGTCATGATGGGGTTCTCCTTTCGTATTTCGGAAGAAATGCGTGATTAATAAATGGATTACTGAAAATGATTATACGACATTGCAGCGTGTTTTTCAAACCTTTTATTTGATTCGGCGGAAAAACAGGGAACTTTCGGACATTTTCGCCCGGATGGTACAGCGCTGAAAATGCAACATTTTGTATGACAGAATATGGATTACAATATTTTGTGTTTCGCTCTTGCAAAAACCACAAGATGTGGTATAATAGGCGCGCTGACGAATTTGTGATTGAAACCGACCGAAGGAGGAACGGCATATGAAGATCATCAAGAGAAACGGCGCCGAAGTCGTCTTCGACGTTGACAAGATACAGACCGCCATCACCAAGGCCAACAATTCCACCGAAGAGAAGTACCGCATGACCCCCCTGCAGATCCAGCGCATCACCGAGCATGTGCAGATCGCCTGCGAGCAGATGGGCCGCAGTCCCTCTGTGGAGGAGATCCAGGATCTGGTGGAGAAGTCCATCATGGCCCACGGTGCCTTCGAGGTGGCAAAGGAATATATCACCTACCGCTATACCCGCAGCCTGCTGCGCCAGTCCAACACCACCGACGACCGGATCCTGAGCCTCATCGAGTGCAACAACGAGGAGGTCAAGCAGGAGAACGCCAACAAGAACCCCACCATCAACGCCGTCCAGCGTGACTACATGGCGGGCGAGGTCAGCAAGGACATCACCAAGCGTATCCTGCTGCCCCAGGATGTGGTGGCCGCCCACGAAGCCGGCATCATCCACTTCCATGATTCCGACTACTACGCCCAGCATATGCACAACTGCGACCTGGTGAATCTGGAGGACATGCTCCAGAACGGCACCGTCATTTCCGGCACCCTCATCGAGAAGCCCCATTCCTTCTCCACCGCCTGCAACATTGCCACCCAGATCATCGCCCAGGTGGCATCCAACCAGTACGGCGGCCAGTCCATTTCCCTGACCCACCTGGCTCCCTTTGTCCAGATCAGCCGCGAGAAGATCCGCAGGACCGTGGATAAGGAAATGGAGATCCTGGGCATCGATGCCCCTGAAGAGAAGCGCCGCCAGATTGTGGAAGACCGGCTCCGCGAGGAGATCCGCCGCGGTGTTCAGACCATCCAGTATCAGGTGGTTACCCTGATGACCACCAACGGTCAGGCCCCCTTCATCACCGTGTTCATGTACCTGAACGAGGCACGGAGCCAGCAGGAGAAGAAGGATCTGGCCATGATCATCGAAGAGACCCTGCGCCAGCGCTATGAGGGCGTCAAGAATGAAAAGGGCGTGTGGATCACCCCCGCTTTCCCCAAGCTGATCTACGTTCTGGAAGAGGACAACATCACCGAGGACGCTCCCTACTGGTACCTGACCCGGCTGGCTGCCGAGTGCACCGCCAAGCGCATGGTGCCCGACTACATCTCCGAGAAAAAGATGCTGGAGCTGAAGATCGATGCCAACGGTGAGGGCCACTGCTACACCTGCATGGGCTGCCGCTCTTTCCTGACCCCCTACGTGGACGAGAATGGCAAGCCCAAGTATTACGGCCGCTTCAACCAGGGCGTCGTCACCATCAATCTGGTGGACGTTGCCCTGTCCTCCGGCCGCGATATGGACAAGTTCTGGCAGATTTTTGACGAGCGCCTGGACCTGTGCTACCGTGCCCTGCTGTGCCGCCACGAACGTCTGAAGGGCACCCTGTCCGACGCTGCCCCCATCCTGTGGCAGTATGGTGCCCTGGCCCGGCTCCAGAAGGGCGAGCCCATCGACAAGCTGCTCTACGGCGGCTATTCCACCATCTCCTTGGGCTACGCCGGCCTTTATGAGTGCGTCAAGTACATGACCGGCCGCAGCCACACCGACGACGAGGCCAAGCCCTTCGCCCTGGCCGTCATGCAGCATATGAACGACATGTGCTTTAAGTGGAGAGAAGCCCATAACATCCACTTCTCCCTGTACGGCACGCCTCTGGAGTCCACCACCTACAAGTTCGCCAAGTGCCTGCAGAACCGCTTCGGTATGATCCCCGGCATCACCGACAAGAGCTATATCACCAACTCCTACCACGTTCACGTGTCCGAGGAGATCGATGCCTTCACCAAGCTGGCCTTCGAGGCGGAGTTCCAGCAGCTGTCCCCCGGCGGCGCCATCAGCTATGTGGAAGTGCCCAATATGCAGCAGAACATCGACGCCGTGCTGGAGGTCATGAAGTTCATCTACGACAACATCATGTACGCCGAGCTGAACACCAAGAGCGACTACTGCCAGTGCTGCGGCTTCGACGGCGAGATCGGCCTGGAGGAGGACGACGGCAAGCTGGTCTGGGTCTGCCCCAACTGCGGCAACAAGGATCAGAACAAGATGAACGTGGCACGCCGCACCTGCGGCTATATCGGAACCCAGTTCTGGAACCAGGGAAGAACCCAGGAAATCAAGGACCGGGTGCTGCACCTGTAATTGAATCAAAACCACCGGCACGGCCGGTGGTTTTGATTTTATCAAGTTGGGGAGGGTCAAGACCCTCCCCAACATATTTACTTCGACCTTAACTGCCAGAAGGCCACGGCGCTTGCTGCCGCCACGTTCAGGGAATCCACGCCATGGGACATGGGGATCATGACGGTGTAGTCGCAGTTTGCGATGGTGGTGGGGGAGAGGCCGTCGCCCTCGGTGCCCAGGATGATGGCGAGTTTTTCCTCCGCCATCAGGGCGGGATCATCCACGGATACGGAATCGTCGGAAAGCGCCATGGCGGCGGTTTTGAAGCCCAGTTCATTCAGCCGGGCCAGGCCCTTTTCCGGCCAGTCTTCCTTGCTGTCACCGATCCGGGTCCAGGGGACCTGGCAGACGGTGCCCATGCTGACCCGCAGGCTTCTGCGGCACAGGGGATCGCAGCAGGAGGGGGTCAGCAGCACGGCGTCCATGTGCAGGGCGGCGGCGGAGCGAAAGATGGCGCCGATGTTGGTGGAGTCCACGATGCCCTCCAGCACCGCCACCCGCTTTGCATTTTTGCAAATTTCTTCGACTGTGGGCAGAACGGGACGGCGCATGGCGCACAGGACGCCCCGGGTCAGCTCGTAGCCTGTCAGACCTGCCAGCACATCCCGGTCTGCGGTGTAGACGGGAATAGCGGGGCAGCGGGCGATGAGCTCCGCCGCGTCGCCTTCAATATGCCGCCGCTCCATCAGCAGGGAAATGGGGGTAAAACCGGAATTCAGGGCCACCTTGATGACCTTGGGACTTTCGGCGATAAAAATGCCCTTCTCAGGCTCCAGCTTGTTGCGCAGCTGTGCCTCCGTCAGCCGGGCAAAGACGGACAGCTCCGGTGCGCGCAGATCGGTGATCTCAATGATGTTGGGCATAACTGCCTCCTTGGGTGTTTTTTCCTATCTTATCACGGCGGGGAACGGGTGTCAAATCAGGAAGTGCCTGTCAGCTTCATATTGGGCCAGTAGGATTCCATGAAAGCATCGTCGAAGCGTTCGTCAATATGCTGCTCGATGACATTGGCAGGCTCCGGCTGTATCTGGCGCCGGGTATAGCGGAGCATGGCGGCGCCGGTAAGCACCGCATTGCAGACCATCAGCACCAGAATGATCCAGGTGATGATCTTGCCCGGCAGGGGCGGGATCTTTTCAATGGCCGCTTCCATGGGCGGGCAGAGCATCTTTACCCACAGCACTGCCAGCAGCCCCCAGAAGATGCAGTACAGAACATTGGTACGGCCGCCGATATTCAGGGGCATCCAGCTGTAGTCCCAGAATACGGTGCCGAAAACCAGCTCCGTGAAGACGCTGCAAAGATACTCATAACCGCCGCCGATCAGAAATCCCGCCAGGAAAACATGGCGGTCGGCTTTGCCGGCAAGAGGCCGCAGTGCCACCGTCAGCAACACTGCCCCCAGTCCCCACACCACGCTGAAGGGTCCGTAGAGGACGCTGGACCGGTTCATCCACACGCCGCCGGTGAGGCGGCAGTAGAGCATTTCGATAAGTGCGCCCAGGAAGGACGAGATCAGAAATACCCACACCAGCTTGTCAAAGCAGATACCACGGGCAAACACCGGGCTGGGGCTGTGGGCATCCAGAATACCGGGGTAGGCCCGCTCCAGGCGGGTGCGGATGGTACTGCAGATGCGGTCGCCGAACCGCCTGGTCCGATCCTTCACGGCATCGGCGGAGTGGGGGACCGGCCTGTGCTTCAGCGCCAGGATCACGCAGGCCAGGTCGGCCATGACCGCTGCGGCCAGAATGGCGGCCAGAACTGAAGCCACGGAATCCGGCACCAGTGTTACCAGGGCGTGCAGCAGCGGATGGATCAGCAGATATACCGCCCATACAGAAGCGGAAATGGCCAGATGCCGGGCAAACCGTACCTTGCGGGGCCGGGGAGGGGAAATTTCCCGGGTGAACTGGCGGGCGATTTCCCGGACGCATTTTACGGCCACCCACACCAGCAGAAACTGCAGCGCCGGGCGGTCATCCAGGGTGGGAAGCACCGGCAGCAGCGCCGCAGCGAGAAAGCCCCAGTGCAGCTCCAGGGGCAGATTCGCGAATCCGGGATTGACAAACCGGGCATCCCGCACAGCATGGATGGCGGTCTGGACACACCAGCCGAGAAGGGCGTACAGGATGCCGAAGAGAACAAGCTCCGACAGGGTATATGGAATCATTGGCGCAGCACTCCTTTCTGATCGGATGGTATTTTATAACAGGGCCGGGGCGGATGCAACAAAGGCGGAAGAAAATTTCCAAATTGGTTGCAATTTGTTCAAAATATTCCGGAAAACCATTGACTTTTCGACAGGGAAATGATATACTCACCCGGTCAATCAAATACTGTGAATCGATAGAGGTGCGGTGCGCATGAGTAACTCAGGCCAATCGGGACGGGAATCCCGGCCGGAGCGAAGGGGCAAACCGCCGAAGTTTCCGTTTCTGCCCGGGGAACGGATGCTGGGCTGTCAGATAAGATCTGGCAGACTGTCACGAAAGTGGAGCGCTATCATTCCGGATCAGGACCGTTTCTGTACGCCGTGAATGTTGGAGTCTTCCAAATTCACGGTTTTTCTTTTGCAGAAAGGATATGAAATCATGAGAAACTTTACAAGAACCCTGGTGCTGCTGATTCTGGCGGCATCCATCATCGGCTGCTGCGCCTTCGGTGCTTGCGCTGCGGAGATCACCGATGAGGCCTCCGCGCTGGAGTACCTGGACGGCTATGCCGACAATGTGGGCACTGACCCCAGCTTTGCCGACAATATCGCCGCTGCCATCGACGCAGTGCGCGAAAGCGTTGGCACCTATGCCACCTTCTGGTCCCTGGTGCCTCCCATCATCGCCATCGGTCTGGCGCTGATCACCAAGGAGGTCTATTCCTCCCTGTTTATCGGCATTCTGTCCGGCGCGCTGCTGTACTCCAATTTTAACCCCTGGGGCATGGTGACCAACACGTTTGAGGTCATGGTGGCCAAGCTCTCCGATTCCTGGAACGTGGGCATCCTGATCTTCCTGGTGGTGCTGGGCATGATGGTCAGCCTCATCAACAAGGCAGGCGGCTCCGCCGCCTATGGCCGCTGGGCTGCTGAGCACATCAAGACCCGGGCCGGTGCGCTGGTGTCCACCACTGTGCTGGGAATGCTGATCTTCATCGACGACTATTTCAACTGCCTGACTGTCGGCTCCGTCATGCGCCCGGTCACCGACAAGCACGGCATCTCCCGGGCAAAGCTGGCCTACATCATCGATGCCACCGCTGCTCCCGTGTGCATCATCGCCCCCATCTCCTCCTGGGCCGCCGCCGTTTCCAGCGTTGCCCCTGAGGGCCAGGGACTGAGCCTGTTCATCAGCTCCATCCCCTATAATTTCTATGCCCTGCTGACCCTGGCCATGGTGATCCTCGCGAGCCTGCTGAAGGTGGACTTTGGCCCCATGCGCCTGCACGAGCGCAACGCCAGGAACGGCGACCTGTTCACCACCGCCGCCCGTCCCTACGCCGAGGAACAAGAAGCTGACGCCGGAAAGGGCCGGGTCATCGACCTGGTGCTGCCTATCCTGGCGCTGATCGTTTCCTGCGTCATCACCATGGTCTACACCGGCGGCTTCTTCGATGCTGAATCCGGCTCCTACATGAACTTCATTGATGCGTTCGGCAATTCCGACGCTTCCATGGGTCTGGTGCTGGGCTCCTTCATCGCCCTGATGCTGACCTTTGTGCTGTACATCCCCCGGAAGGTCATCACCCTGAAGCAGTTCACCGAGGCACTGGCTGACGGCTTCAAGCTGATGGTGGCCGCCATTCTGATCCTGACCTTTGCCTGGACCCTGTCCGGCGTTACCAACAACCTGGGCGCCAAGGTCTTCGTTGCCGAATTCGTCCGCACCACCGCCGCCGGTATGGCAAATCTGCTGCCTGCCATCGTATTCCTCATCGCCCTGGGCCTGGCCTTTGCCACCGGCACCTCCTGGGGTACCTTTGGCGTGCTGCTGCCCATCGTCTGCTCCGTGTTCCCCGCCGGTGAGCTGATGATCATTGCCGTGTCTGCCTGCCTGGCCGGCGCTGTGGCCGGTGACCACTGCTCTCCCATCTCCGATACCACCATCATGGCCTCCACCGGCGCCCAGTGCGAGCACATCAGCCATGTGGCTACCCAGCTGCCCTATGTGCTGGTCTGCTGCGGCGTGTCCTTCCTGGGCTTCGTGCTGGCGGGCTTCATCCAGAGTGCAGTCGTTGTGCTGCCCATCTGCTTTGCCATCCTGCTGGCGGTGCTCCTCACCATCCGCGCCGCCCAGAAGAAGGGCTGATCCGGGCATATCCCAAAACGCAGAGCCAATTCCGGCTCTGCGTTTTTTATGGTTATTCCATCACAGGAGCCGGGGGCAGTCTCCTGTGATCCCGATTCTGTACGCTTGTCGTAAAAAATAAAGAAAAAATGCACAAATATACGCTTTTGCAGTTGTAAAATCGGAAGGCTTGATATATAATACCTAAGTTCATTATAAGGGGTACTATGATTACCCGACTGACACAATGCGTTTAGGAGACGAGATATATGCCTAACTCTACTTATAATATCGCAAACTATATCGCACCGGGCCGCCATGTGCATCTGGTGGGCATCGGCGGTGTATCCATGCGCCCCCTGGGCCTGGTCCTCAAGGGCATGGGCATGACTGTCACCGGTTCCGATATGACTGCCTCCGCTTCCACCCAGGAGCTGATCAACAAGGGGATCCGGGTCACCATCGGCCACCAGGCGGAGAACATCGAGGGCGCTGACTGCATCATCCGCACCGCAGCCGCCCACAACGACAATCCCGAGATCGCCGCTGCCCGCGCTGCAGGCGTCCCCGTTTTCGAGCGGGCTCAGGCCTGGGGCGAGATCATGAAGGCCTACAAGAATGCCATCTGCATCTCCGGCACCCACGGCAAGACCACCACCACCTCCATGGTGACCCACATCATGATGGAGGCCCAGAAGGATCCCACCGTCATGATCGGCGGCTACCTGCCCCTGCTGCATGCCGGCCACCGTGTGGGCCACGGCGATACCATCATCCTGGAGAGCTGCGAGTACTGCGACTCCTTCCTGAATTTCTTCCCCACCCTGGCTGTGGTGCTGAACATCGAGGAGGATCACCTGGACTACTTCAAGGATCTGCAGGCCATTGAGAACTCCTTCCATAAGTTCGCTGCCTCCGCCAGGAGCGGCATCCTGGCCAACGGCGATGACCCCAATACCGTCGACGCCATGCAGGACCTGAACTACACCACCTTCGGTCTGCGTGAGGGTAACTGCATCCATGTGCGCAACATCACCGATGATTTTCACAGCTATGACGTCATCTGCGATGGTGAATACTACTGCCATCTGAACCTGGGGGTCGTGGGCAAGCACAACGCCATCAACGCACTGGCTGCTGCCGGTACCGCCTGGATGCTGGGTATCCCCGGCGATGTCACCGCCCGGGGCCTGGCCACCTTCCACGGCGCAGGCCGCCGCATGGAGCACAAGGGCGTTTTTAACGGTGCCGATGTCTACGACGACTACGCCCACCATCCCGGCGAGCTGTCTGCTCTGATCGCCGCTGTGCGTACCATGAAGTATAACCGCGTCATCGTATGCTTCCAGCCCCATACCTACACCCGCACCGCCGCCCTGTTCGACGATTTCGTCCGGGAGCTGAGCAAGCCTGACCTGACTGTGGTGGCTGAGATCTACGCCGCCCGGGAGCGCAACCTGATCGGTATCTCCTCCCGGGACCTGGTGGCTCAGATCCCCGGTGCTGCCTACTGCGCCACCCTGCCTGCCGTCACCGACTGGATCAAGGCAAACGCCCGGGAGGGCGACATTGTCCTGACCGTGGGCGCAGGTGACATCTACCGCGCCGGCGAGGCACTGTTCAAGTAAAAAAGAAATGCGTACCGCGTCAAGCGGTACGCATTCCGGTGTTTCAATCCTCCAGGATCAAATGATCCACACCGGAGGCCTGGAATTCACGCATATAGCCCTCCATCCGGCCGACGATCTCATCGTAGTTGTCGTCGGTGATCTCCGGATAGGCCATATCCCGGCGGGACAGCTCTTCCGCCAGGATCTCATAGAAAACGGTATCCTCGTACACGCCGATGGCTTCGTGGATACCGCCCTCCACATAGGGCTTGGAGGGGATGGGGATCCCGTTCCACTGTTCGGTGAGGACACCCATTTTGGTGCCCCGGCACAGGCCGAAGAGCTTGCTCTCCAGGTCGTCATAGTCGGCAAAGCGGTCGTTGCCGCGGGTGGAATTGAGCACCCAGTTGCCGATGTACACCATGTCAAGCAGGCGGCGGAATTCCTTGGGGGTCAGATCGATCTGCATGTGATTCTCCTTCTGTTTGCTTTGCATCCTATTATACACCTGTGTGTCAAGATTTCCATATCATATTTTCGAGAAAGAGGCTGTAAATCATGAAAAAACTTTCTGTTTGCATTCTGTTTGGCGGTATGAGCCCTGAGCACGAGGTCTCCCTGCGCTCTGCCGAAGCTGTTCTGAATAACCTCGACCATGAAAAGTACAACATCTATCCCGTCGGCATCACCAAGGACGGCGACTGGATCATCTTCGGCGGCACCGACTATTCCGAGCTGCCTGCCGGCACCTGGATGAACAATCCTGCCAACCGCCGCGGTGCCATCTCCCCCGTCCGGGGTCAGGGTCTGCTGAGCTTCGAGGGCGACTGTGTCGTCCGCGAGGTCATTGACGTGGTGTTCCCCGTCATGCACGGCGAATACTGCGAGGACGGCGCCATCCAGGGCCTGCTGAAGCTGGCCGGTATTCCCTATGTCGGCCCCCATATCGCCGCTTCCGCCGTCTCTATGGACAAAACGCTGACCAAGCTGGTGGTGGATCACGCCCAGGTTCCTCAGGCTGCCTGGCACCTGGTGCGCCGGGTGGATCTGGAGCATCACCTGAACAATGTGACCGCCGCGCTGGAGAACAAGTTCGCCTACCCCATGTTCGTCAAGCCCGCCGGTACCGGATCTTCTGTGGGTGTCAGCAAGGCTTCCGACCGGGACGCCCTGGTGAAGGCCCTCCACGATGCTGCCGCCTTCGACGACAAGGTGCTGGTGGAAGAGTTTATCCACGGCCGTGAGGTGGAGGTCGCCGTCATGGGCAACGACAATCCCGTGGCCTCCGTCTGCGGCGAGATCGACTCCGGCGCAGAGTTCTATGACTACGACGCCAAGTATCTGACCGATACCTCCACCGCCTACATTCCTGCCCGGATCCCCGAGGATGTGGAAGAACAGGTCCGCGAGATGGCAGTCAAGGTCTACAGCGCCATCGGCTGCCAGGGCCTGAGCCGTGTGGACTTCTTCGTCACCTACGAGGATAACCGCATCGTCTTCAACGAGATCAACACCCTGCCCGGCTTCACCTCCATCTCCATGTATCCCAAGCTCTTCGGCGCCAGCGGTATCCCCTACAGCCAGCTGCTGGATCAGCTGCTGCAGCTGGCCATGGAGGCCTGTGAATGATGGAAGTCGTTCTTTCCATCCGGGGCACCCAGCGCTACGAGGGGATGGAGCCTGACGTCATCGAACTGGTGACCACCGGCACCATGGACTTCCGGGACGGCGGCTGGGATATCAGCTACGAGGAAAGCGCCCTGACGGGTCTCGACGGCGTCACCACCACCTTCCGGGTGGAGCCCGGCAAGGTGATCCTGGACCGCACCGGAAAGCTGCGCAGCCGCATGATTTTTGAGCAGGGCGTGCGCCATGAGTCGTTGTACCAGATGGAGCTGGGCACCCTGCTGATGGCTGTGTGCGCCCAGAGCATCTTTTTCGACATTACCCCCGAGGGGGGCATGATCGACCTGGTGTA
>JAFTVM010000110.1 GCA_017465745.1 Oscillospiraceae bacterium | reverse complement strand
GACGAGGCTGTCAACAAGTACTCCTACGGTGCTGTTGAGCGGATCACTCTGTACTCCCTGTTTGAGGATCCCATGACCTCCTGCGGTTGCTTCGAGTGTATCTGTGGTGTTGAGCCCTGCTCCATGGGCGTGGTCATCACCTGCCGTGAGCATGCTGGTGTCACTCCTCTGGGTATGAGCTTCTCCGAGATGGCTTCTATGACCGGCGGCGGCGTTCAGACCCCCGGCTTCATGGGCCACGGCAAGCACTTCATCTCCTCCAAGAAGTTCATCGCAGCAGAAGGCGGCCCCGGCCGTATCGTCTGGATGCCCAAGCTGCTGAAGGACCAGATGCGCGAGCGTCTGGACGCCACCGTCCTGGAGATGTACGGTGTTGAGAACTTCACCGACATGATCGCTGACGAGACCGTCTGCACCGAGGACCCCGAGCAGCTGCTGGAGTACCTGGGCGAGGTCGGCCATCCCGTCCTGGGCATGGAGCCCTTCGACATGTAAGATAAGCAGGGCCGGCGGCCGAAGCGTGACGGACGTATTTGGATTCGTTACGCCACTGGGCGCGGCTCGGTTCGCGACATGTGCGAAAGCTGAATAAAATTAATACCCGTGGCTTCGGCCACGGGTATTTTTTACGGAATTTAATCTTCGTCCTGAAATTTCATCTGCTTGCAGACCGTATCGATCATGCGCTGGTGGAGAAAGTAGAACATCCCCGGGTATTCCCGCAGGCGGTTGCGCAGAGGGCCGGGAAGGCGGGCGGTGAATTGGTCGAACCAGGCCTTGGCAGGGTCAAGAGACGCTTTTATCCCCGCGAAATCGGGATTTTCCGCAATGATATTCAAAAGACGCTGCCTGCGCTGATCCGGGGTCAGTTTCATATTGATCACCTCACCTGTTAGTTTAAGGGAAAATCCCTTAAAATGCAATAAGGGAAATAACCTTATACGATAATACAGGCGGGTGATTTTATGTATGAAAACCGATTGCGCGATTTACGGGAAGACAATGACCTGAAGCAGAGGGATCTGGCGCAGCTGCTGCAGATCCACCAGACCACTTATTCCGACTATGAGCTGAACCGGCTGAACGTGCCGGTGACTGCGTTACATACCCTGGCGGATTTTTACCAGGTCAGCGTGGACTACCTGCTGGGCAGAACCAACGAGAAGAAGCCATACGCCAAACGATGACCCGCATCCCGCCCCCCGGAAAATTCCAGGGGCGGGGAATCACTGCCTGCGACATCATTCTATCTGATTTTCAGATAGAATGCAATATCTTATTTTCAGATATAGTATGGTGTCAGCGGGTGATCGTATGCGCTATGAAGTGATGAGATTTGAAAATATCCGCTCCCTGCGGATCGATAACGGGCTGACCCAGAAGCAGGTCGCCCAGGTGCTGGGCGTCAGCCAGAATACCTACTCCCAGTACGAGATCGGCGTGCTGAACTATCCTGTGGACGCCCTGATGAAGCTGGCAGACCTGTATAACGTCAGCGTGGATTATCTGCTGGGCAGAACCAACGAGAAGAAGCCATATCCCAAACGATGACGAACCCCCGCCCCGGAACATCCGGGGCGGGTACTCTTTTTCAAATTGTAGTTTATCGTTCCGTTAAACAACGCCAATGTAGGGCGGGGTCATGACCCCGCCGCCCCCGTATCGACGACGGATGTGTTGGATATTTTGTGATTGTAACGATATACCACAATATATACATAGGCTGTTGTC
>JAFTVM010000109.1 GCA_017465745.1 Oscillospiraceae bacterium | reverse complement strand
TCAGCGAGGCGCTTTCCAGGAACGGCAAGGGAACCTTTGGAAACGTATTGGACTATAAAAATCGTCCTGATCCAAGACGAATTGTATCGGGCAAATGAGGTGTATCGAGGTGGTTTGAAAATCACCCCGATATAGGGAAAACACCAGAATTATAAAAAGAAAAAGTCCTGAAATCTTACGATTTCAGGACTTCCTGGTGGAGATAAGCGGGATCGAACCGCTGACCTCTTGAATGCCATGTCCGCTATTCGTGGACAAAATGAATATATACAGAATAAATGGTCCATATAGTTTATAATTGGCGTATAATATTCTATTAAGTGATAGCTGGTATGCTGTGTTTCGTCGTAATTCAAGATATATTCAAGACAAAAGTGTATCGCGAAATGGGGGTGTATCGCCCTTTTTGTACCGATACAGCAAGAGAAAGGACGAAATTATGCAGTACTTATCAGCTAAGGAAATTGCCGAAAAATGGGGCGTTTCTCCAATTTTAGTGAGAAGACTGTGCAGACAGGGAAGAGTTCCCGGCGTAGTCCAGAACAAGGACGGCTGGAGCATTCCAGAGGACGCAGTCCGCGAGGAGCGGACAGTATTGGAGTATACAGAGGAACCCGAGTTGTCGGAACTGGCCAAAAAGCTGCAAAATCAGAAGAAAAAGAAGAATTTTCACGGTTTGTACGATTTTGTGGTCATTGACCTTACCTACTCCTCCTCCCGGATGGCCAGCTGTCGTCTGACCCGGGCGCAGGTGGAGTCCATCTTCCGGAAGGGCAAGGTCCGGGAGTCCTTTGAGCCCATGAAGGTCTCAGATCTGATCGAGGTCCTGAACCATATCCACTGCGTCAACTACATCCTGGATCATGTGATGGAGCCCCTGACCCAGAAGTTCATCCGGAAGCTCCACGAGCTTCTGATGACCGGTACCGTGGATGCCTACCATCAGCAGGTGCGCCCCGGTGAATACCGGACGGTGACCTCCCGTTCCAGGGACCGCGAGCTGCTGCCCGTAAATCAGATCAATTCCAGTCTGACGGCACTGATCCGGAACTACGAGAACCAGACCGAAATCGAGCGGAAGCAGATCCTGGACTTCCATGTCCGGTTCGAGGAGATCTTCCCCTTCGAGGACGGCAACGGCCGCGTGGGCAGACTGATCATGTTCAAGGAATGCCTGCGCCACGATGTCATGCCTTTCATCATCGATGACAAGCGCCGTTCACGGTATCTCCAGGGCATCAGGGAATGGCACGATGACCGATACGAGTTTACAGACGTGGTGATGGAGGTCCAGGACCGGTTTGAAGCCCAGATCAAGCTGCAGCGACTCCACGCAGCAGGCCAGTTTTTCGCGCCTGCAACCTACCAGGAGGGCTTTGACGATGAAGATGAATGAGTTTATGGCTGCTCTCCAGACCCACCTGGCCACCCTGCAGCCCAACTACCCCAACAATGCCGAGAGCATCCTTGAGGTGCTGTTCGATGCCTATAACGAATCCAGCGGCTTCGATAACGCAGCCATCTGCAAACGCTATAATTAAACTAGGCCACTAAGGGCCGAAACGCTATAAAAAAAGTAGACCACCTGTGTCGAATTATAAGCCTCTGCGTTACAATTGGGTTATCACCTAAAAAGTAACAAGGAGGCGGACAGAAAGGTGGCT
>JAFTVM010000108.1 GCA_017465745.1 Oscillospiraceae bacterium | reverse complement strand
TTTTCTGTATTCATTGTTTTTCCTTTCTTTTAATTGATTAATGATTGATGTTTGTAGAAGCTTCTGATGCAAAAGTAGCCCCGCCATCAGGCGTTATGCAAAATGAATGGGGACTACTTTTGTATTTAACAGGCGATAACACTGTACCCGTTTGTAATTCAAATATTTACAAATCAAACTTTACATCGAAGCAGGGGCACTGCTTCAGCCATTCGTGGGGCTCCACGCGGCCGTTTCCGTCGAGGTCGGGGCTGAGGTCGCGGTGGCCGCACACCGTGGAGGCGGGGAAACGGGCATGCAGCTGGCGTACCAGCAGACGGAGCACGGCACGCTGTTCGGGGGTACGGGTATCGGCAGGGGTGCCGTCGGCAGCAAGGCCGCCTTCGTAGCAGATGCCGATGCCGTGGTTGTTGTACCCTCGGGTGTGTGCCCCTATCTGGGCGATGGGGCGGGTGTTCAGCACTTCGCCCGTGCGGCGGATGTAGTAGTGGTAGCCGGTACCGCTGAATCCGCGGGCGCGATGCATCTCGTCGAGGGTATCGGGAGGGAGCTCCTGCCCCTCCCGTGTGGCGCTACAGTGCACCACAATGTAATCAATCCTACGCATCCGCTTCGCCTCCTCCGGTTTCATCCTTAGCTTCCTCGTCACCCGTAGTGTACTTGGACAACTCTTCGATGGTGCAGCTGTTGCGCAGCTCGGTGTTGCTCCAGGTCTTGGTGTTTCGCACCTTGAGGTGTACGCCACGCAGGTGGGTGGCCACCTTCCACATTTCCGAGGTCAATGCCCCCTTCGAGCTGATGCCTACCGAGAAGAGTCCCAGGTCGCCCAGACGCACGTTCTTGCCGTCGAGCACCAGTTCCTTCACACAGTCCAGCATATCGGTCAGCACTCCGTGGATGACACCGCGCGAGTAGGGCGAGTTGTGTTCGCTCATGTGGCTCACCAGGTCCTCGAAGTCCATGGTGCGGTCGGGTGCCGATCGGGCATACCACTTGGCGTCTTCTTCCGGGTTTTCCTTGTTCTCTCTCTGATAAAGTCTGTACTTCAAAATTCCTTTTGGCATAATTGTTTCTTGTTTTAATTGTTAATAAATCTAATAAGCCTTTTTGTTACCCGTAAAGAGCCTTTCTACGGCCGCTAAAGAGCCTCTTTCTGAGTGACAATACAAAGATATGGCAACGCGAACGGGCAATATGAGCTACGATGAGCTACGATGAGATAGCATGAAATAGCATGAAATACGATGAAAAAACTTATAAAAACAATTGCCGAAACGGGGCGGAAGTCACTGGTTTTTCGTAACTTTAAGGTATGAAAACCATCGAGAACGAAGACTACACATGGCGTGTCCGCCCCTACTCCAAGAAGGAGTTGGCCCTGGCATACGCACCCGACATTTCCGCCGGAGCGGCCCTGAACCGACTGGCGCAGTGGATAAACCACAACACCGCCCTGAAACAGGCGCTTGCCGAGGCGGGCTACCGTCCCAGCCAGCGCATGTTTACCTCGCGGCAGACGGAACTGATATTCCGCTACTTAGGTGCTCCCTGAATGGTGTATTCAGATCCTTCGCTACGCTCAGGATGACAAGGGAGGGG
>JAFTVM010000050.1 GCA_017465745.1 Oscillospiraceae bacterium | reverse complement strand
GGGGACGGGTTCCCCGTCCCGTGAACCTTCCGATTACGAATTCGCCGATACAAATGTCAATTCGCCAGGTTTTACCGCCGGGACGGGTGACCCGTCCCCTACAATTGAAAACGTTAAGTGTACGACAAACTACAATTTGAAGATAACACCATGAGAAACGAGAAACGTGTATTTGCCCTGGGATTTTTTGACGGGGTGCATCTGGGTCACCAGGCACTGCTGCGGGAATGTGTGTCCATGGCGGACAGACTGAACTGCCGGGCGGCGGCCATCACCTTTGACAGGCATCCCCAGTCCCTGTTCTCTCCCACGCCTCCGGCCCTGATCAGCACCGCCCGCAGCCGCAGCGTGCTGCTTCAGTCCTATGGAATTGAATATATCCACGAATATCCTGTGGTGAAAGAGGTCATGTCCATGCACTGGCGGGATTTCCTGCAGCAGCTGATGGACATGGGCGCCGCGGGCTTCGTCTGCGGCCATGACTTCCGCTTCGGCAACCGGGGCGAGGGCAACGCGGACAAGCTGCGCGCTTTGTGCATCCAACTGGGACTGCCCTGTGTCATTGTGCCGGAGCAGACCGTGGACGGCGTCCGTATCTCCTCCACCCATATCCGCAGCCTCATCGAGGGCGGAAAAATGGAGACTGCCGTGAAGTTTCTGGGCCATCCCCACATGATTTCCGGCACCGTGGTCCACGGCAAAAGCCTGGGCCGCACCCTGGGGATCCCCACGGCCAACCTGGTGCTGGAGCCGGGACTGGTGGTGCCGAAATTCGGCGTCTACGCCTGCCGGTGCATCGTGGACGGGGAAAGCTGGCCCGCGGTCACCAATGTGGGCACCCGGCCCACGGTAAACGGCGTGGGCGTCACCGTGGAGCCATGGATCCTGGACTTTGACGGCGACCTCTACGGCCGGGAGATCACCCTGGAATTCAACCGCTTCCTCCGTCCGGAGACGAAATTCGACGGCCTGAGCGCCCTGCAGGCACAGATCCGTAAAGACGCCGAGGAAACGAGAAAATATTTTGAGAAGTAAACGATAATTTGATCCGGTTCAGAAGGAGGACCCATCCATGAAAATCCTGCTCATCGAAGATGAAAAAATGCTGGCAGATTCTGTGGCGGCGCTCCTTTCCTCCCGGGGATACGAGGTGGAGGCGGCCTATGACGGCGACGCCGGATTGCAGTATGCCCGGCTGGGCGTCCATGATCTGGTGATCCTGGACGTGATGATGCCGGGGCTGGACGGCTATCAGGTGGCCCGGCAGCTGCGCAGCGAGCACTGCGCGGTGCCCATTCTGATGCTCACCGCCAAATCCGATATCCTTGACCGCATCGAGGGTCTGAATTCCGGCGCCGACTATTACCTGACCAAGCCCTTTGACAGCCGGGAGCTGCTGGCCTGCGTCCGTGCCCTCCTGCGCCGCCAGGGGGAACAGATGGACATACTGCGCTGCGGCAATACGGAGCTGGATCTGACCACCGGCATCCTCCGGGCCGCAAAGGGCGAGGTGCGCCTCAGCGCCCGGGAATTCGACGTGATGCGCTTTCTGCTGCAGTCCGGTTCCCGGAATATCTCCAAGGAGACCCTGCTGCAGAAGGTCTGGGGCTTTGACTCCAACGCTGTGGAAAACCACGTGGAGGTCTACGTGGGCTTCCTGCGGAAAAAGCTCAGCGCCATCGGCTCCGATGTGAAGATCGAAGCCGTCCGCCGCCTGGGCTATCACCTGGAGGTGAAGCAGGCATGATCCGGCGGCTGCGCATCAAATTCATCTGCATCACCATGGCCATCGTCACCGTGATGCTGACGGTGCTGCTGGTGGGCCAGTATAACGCCGCCCAGAGCAGTCTGACCCGGCTGAGCGTGACCGCCCTGGAGCAGGCCGCCCGGGAGCCGCCGGACGGCAGGCGCCCCGGCTTCGGAAAGCCCGGCGCGGAGTATCCGTGCTTCCTGGTGCTGCTGGACAGCCAGGGCAGTGTCTGGGCCGTGGGCAATGAATACTATGACCTGTCCGATGAGCAGCTGCTCCTGGAGATCTACCGGGCGGCAGCGGAGCAGGGGGAACAGACCGGCGTTCTGCGGGATTATCAGCTGCGCTATTACCGCGCCGACCGGGCGGACTGGATGTTCTACGCCTTTACCGATATCTCCTCGGAGATGGAGACCCTGCGGGATCTGGTGCGCAGCAGCATCCTCAGCGGCGCACTGGGATTTTTCACATTTTTGATCCTGAGCATTTTCCTGGCCAACTGGGCCATCCGCCCCGTGGAGCAGGCCTGGGAGCAGCAGCG
Organism: Oscillospiraceae bacterium; assembly: GCA_017465745.1. Lineage (GTDB taxonomy): Bacteria > Bacillota > Clostridia > Oscillospirales > Oscillospiraceae > Faecousia. The sequence goes on along the minus strand of JAFTVM010000050.1, from coordinate 5,325 downwards.
CCAGTTTGTGGCGGACGCCTCCCATGAGCTGAAGACCCCCCTGACGGTGATCCTGACCAACGCGGAGCTGCTGCGGGAAAAGTCAGAAAATGACGAACAGCGGAAATCCTCCGATTCCATCGTGGCCATGTCCCGGCAGATGCGGGATCTGGTGGAGAGCATGCTGCAGCTGGCCCGGGCCGACAGCGGCCAGACGACGGCGGAGCGGGAGGCCATAGACTGGAGCGCCCTGCTGGAACAGACCCTGCTGCCCTTTGAACCGCTGTATTTCGAGGCGGGACTGACGCTGGAAAGCCGCATCCGGCCCGACATCACGCTGACGGGCAACACCGTTCAGCTGCGCCGGGTGGCGGAGATCCTGCTGGACAACGCCCTGAAATACGCCGCCCCCGGCGGCACTGTCCGGGTGGCGCTGGAAAGCCGCGGCAGAGAGTGCTGTCTCAGCGTGGCCAGCCCCGGCGTTACGCTGACAGCCCGCCAGTGCCGGGATATCTTCAAGCGGTTCTACCGGGTGGATCCGGCCCGCAGGCGCAACGGCAGCTACGGCCTGGGCCTTGCCATCGCCGAGCGGGTGGTATCCGACCACCGCGGCAGGATCTGGGCCGAAGGCAGGGATGGAATTAATACGTTTTATGTAAACCTGCCGGTTAACTGAATTGCAGTTTCTCGTTCCGATGCACGATGTGCTGCGGACCAAGCCTCCCAATGACAGTGGGGGTCGGTACGTGGTTGCGTTGTTTGATACAGACCGATAAACTGCGATTAGAAATAAACCCGGCACAGTTTCCTCTTGTGGAAACTGCGAAAATATTGTAGAATAAACATCCGAAGATACTGACCATAAGGAGGGATATCATGGCCTTTGGCCCGGATGAAATCAAAAGACGCCATGCGATCCGTGAGCAGCGGCGGCAGCAGCAGAAGCGGGAGGCGATGATGCTGCGTCTGGTGATCGCCGTAATGGTACTGGCGGTGGCCGCCCTGGGCGTGTATATGATCAAAGGCGGCGGTGACGGCTCCGGCGAGACCGTCCAGACCCCCCAGTCCCCCACTGTGAACCAAACAGCGCCCTCCGCCGGTACGGAAGCGCCCACCGATACGCCCACGGTCTCCCCCACCGATGCGCCCACGGAAGGCTCAACGGAGCCCATGGGTCCCACCACGGTGATCCACCTGGCAGCGGCGGGCGATCTGAATATCAACGACGCCACCGTGGCCGCCGGCCGCGTCAACAACGGCTACGATTATACGGACACATTCATGGATGTGGCATCCGTATTCGCGGAAGCGGATCTGGCAGTTCTGAATTTTGAGGGCAGCCTGGTGGGCGCCCCCTACGGCACCAAGACCCAGTCGGCTCCCAAGGAGCTGGCACAGGCCCTCCGTGCCATGGGCGTGGATCTGGTGCAGATGGCCAACTCCTGCTCCGTGACCCACGGCGTTGCGGGTCTTGCCACCTCCCTGGAGAATATCCGCGCCGCCGGGCTGGAACCCCTGGGTGCCTATGGCTCGGCGGAGGAATTCCAGCATGCCAAGGGCTATACCATGGTGGAGGTTCAGGGCATCCGCATTGCGTTCGTGGCCTTTACCAAGGGCGTGGGCGGCCTGAGCCTGCCTGCCGGCAGCGAGGACTGCGTCAACCTGCTGTATACCGACTACGCCACCACCTATCAGAAGATCGATAAGGACGGCATCACGGCCATTCTGAGCAGTGTGTCCGCCGAGAAGCCGGATCTGACCATTGCTCTGGTCCACTGGGGCAGTGAATACAAGGATCTGGTGACGGAGAACCAGGAGAACATTGCGGAGCTTATGCAGGAGAACGGTGTGGATGTGATCCTGGGTACCCATTCCCACATGCTCCATCAGATCGATTACGATCCTGTCACCGGACAGATGACGGCCTTTTCACTGGGTGACTTTTTCGGCACCGCAGACCGGGCCGGTACGGAGTATTCCATCATTCTGGATCTGGAGATCACCCGGGACAACGCCTCCGGCGACACCCGCGTCACCTCCTACAGCTACACCCCCATCTACAATCTGACGGTGGGAGACGCTGAAGAGGGCAGCCGGCGGGTGGTGCGCCTGCGGGAAGCCATGGGCGCCTACCAGGAGAATGCCCTGGGCAAGGTGTCGGAAAGCGTCTACAAGGACATGGAACACGCCATGGAACGCATTGCCGACCGTATCACCCCCAAGAAGACGGAAGAAGAATAACAAAAACCCCCGCTGCAAAGCGGGGGTCAAATTGTCGTTTCTCGTTAATTGGAATGACACGAGCATAGAAAACCCGGCAGCTGAAAGCTGCCGGGAATATTTTATGGAATTACTTCTTTGCAGCCAGGTGCTTCTCCAGCCAGTCCTTGCCGGTGACGAAGCGCTCGACGATGAAGGAGACCACGTAGTCGCCTGCGGCGTTGATCATGGTGGCAGGGGGATCCACCAGGTTGCCGATGGTGACCAGGATGGGGAAGGCCAGAGCCATCTGATCGGCGAAGAAGATGGAGCAGATGATGTACTCACCGATGTAGCCGCCGCCGGGCACGCCGGACATGCCCACAGAGGACAGGACGGCAACCAGGATCACGGGGATCAGCATATCCAGACCGAAGTCCTTGCCGAAGACGCCGAAGACGAAGGCGATCTTCAGGACGCAGGAGAAGCAGGAGCCGTCCATGTGCATGGTAGCGCCCAGGGGCAGGACCATGTCAGAGACGTCCTTGGAGATACCGGTGTCCTTGGCGGCTTCCATGTTGGTGGGGATGGTAGCGACGGAGGAGCAGGTGCCCAGGGAGACCATAGCGGGCTTCAGGATGTGGCGGAACATCTCACGGGGACCGTTCTTGCCGCCGCCGATGAAGGCAAACAGGGGGAAGGCGGTGAAGACGTACACAGCGCACAGGGGATAGTAGGCCAGCAGGCCGCGGGCATAGTCGGTGGTGATCTGAGGGCCGTAGGTTGCCACCAGGTCAGCGAAGAAGCCGAAGAAGGCGATGGGGGCGTAAAAGCTCACGATCTTGACGAAGTTCAGCATGACGGCGGACAGGTCCTCCAGCCACTTGCCGATGATGGAATCCTTGCCGCCGTTCATGTTCACGGCGAAGCCGAACAGAATGGAGAAAACGATCAGGGGCAGCATGGCGCGGCGGCTCAGCAGACCCACGAAGTCCTCGGCGGTGAAGAAGTTGACGATCAGGGTGGACAGGGATGCGTACTCGCCCATCTCCTCGGAGGGGATGTCGGTCCAGGGGGTCAGAACAGGGGGGTAGACCTGCAGGACGAAGTACATGATGATGGCTGCCACGGCGCCGGTGATGACGAAGGTGCCGATGGTGATGCCCATGATCTTGCCTGCACGCTTGCGGTTGCCCATATTGGCCACAGCGCCGGCGATGGACGCGAAGACCATGGGGACCACGATGCAGAACATCATGTTGATGAACAGGGTGCCCAGAGGCTTCAGCACGGTAGCGCCGGCGGAAGTCTCAGTCTTGGGGAAGAAGGCGCCCAGGATACAGCCGCCAACAATGCCAACCAGCATGGCAATGATGGAGGCATAATTTTTCAGGAATTTCTTCACGGAAAATCCTCCTTTTCTTTATTTAATATCTTCGCTATTGTACACCGCACCTCTTGCAAAATAAACGCAATTTATGCTATCATTATTGCAAAAGATGCTCTTTCTGTAAATTGTAGATTATCGTACACCGCATTTGTAGGGCGGGGTCATGACCCCGCCGATGCAAAAACAAAATTGAGTGGCTGTATTTAACGGAAAGTCAAACAATTTGCCGTGATTGCGGTTGGGAAAATGATGTTAGCTGATCGGCGCGGTCATGACCGCGCCCTACATTGGTTTTTAGTAACTGGACGCTAAGCTGCAATTTGAATCTCCCATTCCCTTGGAGGAACCATGCCATGAACGAATACAAAAGCCGGGGATATCTGCTGGATGACTTCCGGCTATTCCACTTAAATGACGCAGCGGGTGCGAAAGTGGACTATCATTACCACGAATTCTGCAAGCTGCTGCTGCTGCGCTCCGGCAGCGGCGGCTATATGGTGGAGGGACACCGCTACAGTCTGGAGGCGGGGGATGTGGTTCTCATCGGCAGCCACTGTGTCCACCGGCCGGAATTTGACAGCGGCGCCCCCTGCGAGCGGATCATCATCTACATCTCCCCCGCATTTCTGCGGCGGCAGTCCGGCGGCAGCTGCGACCTCAGCGACGTATTCTCCGGCGGGGGTGGCCATGTGCTGCGTCCCGGGGAAAAGCAAAGGCGGCAGCTGTTTTCGCTGGCCGCCAGGCTGGAGCGGGAGATCGCCGAAGAGGGCTACGGCCATGTGATATTGGGCAATGTGCTGCTTCTGCAGCTGCTTGTGGAGATCGCCCGGAACCAGCGCAGCGGCTCCGCTGCCCTGCCCAGCCCCGTGCAGCCCGGCAACAGCCGCGTCCAGGATATCCTGCGCTACATCGACGCCCATCTGGCGGAGGATATCACCATCGATCATCTGTCCGAACAGTTTTATATCAGCAAATATCACATGATGCGCCTGTTCCGCCGGGAGACGGGCCAGTCCATCCACAGCTACCTCTCCGACCGGCGGCTCCTCCACGCCCGCGCCCTGATCGCAGGGGGCATGAGTGCCACGGAAAGCTGCTTCCGGTCGGGCTTCCGCAGCTATTCCTCCTTCACCCGTGCCTATGCCAAGCGCTTTGGCACCACCCCCACAGGCCGGTCGGCCCAGCTGGAGGAGATTTTCGAATAGAGGAAAACCATAAAAACGGCCGTGGCGGAATTTCCGTCACGGCCGTTCGCTGTTTCAGTTATTCGCCGAAGCCCTTGGGATTCTGGCTCTGCCATCTCCAGGAGTCGCGGCACATGTCGGCCAGGGACTTCTCCGCCTTCCAACCCAGAACCTCTGCACTCTTGGCGGGATCTGCGTAGCAGGTGGCCAGGTCGCCGGGGCGGCGGTCCACGATCTGATAGGGCACGGGGACCTCGTTGACTTCCTGGAAGGTCCTGACCATGTCCAGCACGCTGTAGCCGCAGCCGGTGCCCAGGTTGAAGACCTCGCAGCCGGAATGGGCGGCGACGTACTTGACAGCGGCCACATGGCCCTTGGCCAAGTCCACAACGTGGATGTAGTCCCGGACGCCGGTGCCGTCGGGGGTGTCGTAGTCGTCGCCGAAGACGCTCAGCTTTTCCCGGCGGCCCACGGCCACCTGGGTGATATAGGGCATCAGGTTATTGGGGATGCCACGGGGATCCTCGCCGATGCGGCCGGAGATGTGGGCGCCGATGGGGTTGAAGTAGCGCA
>JAFTVM010000107.1 GCA_017465745.1 Oscillospiraceae bacterium | reverse complement strand
TCAGATGGACGGCGCTATCCTGGTTATCGCTTCCACCGACGGCCCCATGGCTCAGACCAAGGAGCACCTGCTGCTGGCCCGTCAGGTCGGCGTTCCCGCTATCGTTGTCTTCATGAACAAGGCTGACCTGGTCGACGACGAGGAGCTGCTGGAGCTGGTCGAGATGGAGATCCGCGAGACTCTGTCCTTCTACGAGTTCCCCGGCGACGACATCCCCGTCATCCAGGGTTCCGCTCTGAACGCTCTGATCTCTGAGTCTCAGGATCAGTCCGCTCCCGAGTACGCTTGCATCAAGGCTCTGATGGACGCTGTCGACGAGTATATCCCCACTCCCGACCGTAAGGCTGACCAGCCCTTCCTGATGCCCGTCGAGGACGTCTTCACCATCTCCGGTCGTGGCACCGTTGCTACCGGTCGTGTCGAGCGTGGTCAGATCAACAAGAACGACAAGGTTCAGATCGTTGGCCTGCGCGACGAGATGAAGGACACCACCGTCACCGACATCGAGATGTTCCACAAGCTGCTGGACTACGCAGAAGCTGGCGACAACATCGGCGCTCTGCTGCGTGGCGTTGACAAGAAGGAGATCGAGAGAGGCCAGGTCCTGTGCAAGCCCGGCTCCATCCATCCTCTGACCAAGTTCGCTGGTCAGGTCTACGTCCTGTCCAAGGAAGAAGGCGGCCGTCATACTCCCTTCTTCAACAACTACCGTCCTCAGTTCTACTTCCGTACCACCGACGTCACCGGCATCATCACCCTGCCCGAGGGCACTGATATGTGCATGCCCGGCGATAACGTCGTCATGAACGTTGAGCTGATCACCCCCATCGCTATCGAGAAGGGTCTGCGCTTCGCTATCCGCGAGGGCGGCCGTACCGTCGGTTCCGGTGTCGTCACCGAGATCTTCGAGTAATTCGTAGCTTCTAAAGTGAACAAAGTCCCCCAGTCGCAAGGCTGGGGGATTTTTGCAAAAATACTTTTTTGTAATTTCTTATACGAAATTACATTTATTTACACAATATTAGGAGGATATTATGGAACCTATTATCATTGTTGCTAATATTTGTTCTGCTATCGCCTGCATCATCATGGTCGCTATCGGCTTCCTGAAGAAGAAGGAGCAGATCGTCATCGGCCAGTGCTTCCAGCTGGGCTTCCTGGGTGCCGGTAACTTCCTGTTCGGCGCAATTTCCGGCGCTATTGGCAACTTCCTGGGTGTGGTTCGTAACCTGATCCTGCCCAAGTCCAACAAGCCCATGATGTGGAAGATCATCTTCATCGTCATTCAGATCGTCCTGAGCGTCTGCTTCTACAACAGCACCATCGAAGGCTACAACGGCACCAACGATGTCGCTTTCCTGAAGATTATCTACTGGATCCCCGTCCTGTACACCATCATCCTGACCGCTGTTCTGGATACCAAGAACGTCAACGTGTTCCGCGTTGCCATCATCATTGCGCAGTCCCTGTTCTGCTTCTTTGATGGCTTCTACGGCAACTGGTTCGCTTTCCTGGCCAACATCCTGACCGTTCTGTCCAACGGCTACTCCATCTACGCCGACGCCAAGGCTGCCAAGAAGGCCAACGCCTGATCCGCATACATACTCAAAGCACCGCTCGCAAGAGCGGTGCTTTTTTCGTGGTTGGAGGTGTAAATTGTAGTTTATCGTACACTTAACGTTTTCAATTGTAGGGGACGGGTCGCCCGTCCCGGCGGTAAAACCTGGCGAATTGACATTTGTATCGGCGAATTCGTAATCGGAAGGTTCACGGGACGGGGAACCCGTCC
>JAFTVM010000004.1 GCA_017465745.1 Oscillospiraceae bacterium | reverse complement strand
TAGGGGACGGGTTCCCCGTCCCGTGAACCTTCCGATTACGAATTCGCCGATACAAATGTCAATTCGCCAGGTTTTACCGCCGGGACGGGTGACCCGTCCCCTACAATTGAAAACGTTAAGTGTACGACAAACTACAATTTAATCCATAAAAATAATGAAAATAATGCTTGACAAATGGGGGTGGGTATGCTAGAATACTCAGGTAATAAAGAAGGCTGAACATCCGCCTCACCTCCAGCAGTCGTAAAGAGGTTAATATTCCACTTCCCCTGGGTCAATTGGGGTATCAGTGCGAGTATGCGGATGCTTTGGCATCCGCTTTTTTGTTGTTTATTTTGGAGGTGCTTACCATCGCAAAGTTAGATCATCAGCTCAATGAGGAGATCCGCGACAAGGAGCTGCGCGTGATCGGCTCCAACGGTGCCCAGCTGGGCATTATGTCCGCCGCACAGGCCAACGCTCTGGCCGAAGAGCAGGGCATGGATCTGGTCAAGATCTCTCCCAACGCCACTCCCCCCGTCTGCAAGATCATGGACTATTCCAAGTTCTGCTTCGATCAGAAGAAGCGTGAGAAGGAAGCCAAGAAGAACCAGCGCGTCGTGGAAGTGAAGGAAATCCGCATGAGTCCCAGCATCGACACCAACGACTTCAACACCAAGGTCAAGGCTGCCCAGAAGTTCCTGACTGACGGCAACCGCGTCAAGGTCAGCGTCCGCTTCCGCGGCCGTGAGATGGCCCACACCAACCTGGGTGAGAAGCTGCTGATGGATTTCGCACAGAGCTGCACTGAGATCGCCACCATGGAGAAGAATCCCAAGCTGGAAGGCCGCTTCATGGCGATGTTCCTGACCCCCAAGAATAGCAAGTAAGTATTTGATTCACCACTGAATATACGGAAGGAGAACTACCTATGCCCAAGCTGAAGACCCATAGCGGTGCAAAGAAGAGATTCAACCTGACCAAGACCGGTAAGGTTAAGAGAGCTCACGCTTACAAGAGCCACATCCTCACTAAGAAGACCACCAAGAGAACCCGTCATCTGCGTGCAACCACCTACGCCGACCAGACCAATGTGGATGCAATCAAGAAGATGATTCCCTACAAGTAAGCCAGAATAGGAGGATACAGAAATGGCAAGAGTTAAAGGCGCAATGATGACGCGCAAGAGAAGAAATGCTACCCTGAAGCTGGCTAAGGGCTACTGGGGTTCCAAGTCCAAGCACTTCAAGATGGCCAAGCAGCAGGTCATGAAGTCCGGCAACTACGCTTTCACCGGCCGTAAGCTGAAGAAGCGTGATTTCCGCCGCCTGTGGATCAGCCGCCTGAGCGCTGCTGTCGCTCCCTACGGCCTGAACTACTCCAAGTTCATGAACGGCGTCAAGAAGGCCGGCATCGACCTGAACCGCAAGAGCCTGTCCGAGATGGCTATCAACGACACCGCCGCATTCGCTGCTGTCGTCGAGGCTGCCAAGGCTGCCCTGAACTAATCAAGTTCATCAAACAGACTCCGCTTTATCAGCGGGGTCTGTTTTTGTATGTTGAGATTGTAAATTGCAGTTTGTCGTACACTTAACGTTTTCAATTGTAGGGGACGGGTCGCCCGTCCCGGCGGTAAAACCTGGCGAATTGACATTTGTATCGGCGAATTCGTAATCGGAAGGTTCACGGGACGGGGAACCCGTCCCCTACATTGGTGCACCATATCGGAGCGGTAAACTACAATTTATACATCTGAAAAGAGGTTTGACCCTATGGAGATCCGTAAAGCCGAGGTCCGGGACATCCCGGGTATGATCGAACTGCTCAAACAGGTGGGCGAAGTCCACCATGTGATCCGCCCGGACATTTTCCGCTCCGGCGCGCTGAAATATAACGAATCCGACCTGGAAAAAATCCTCCGCGACCCCACGCGCCCCATTTTCGTGGCGGCGGAGGGGGATTTTGTGGCAGGCTACTGCTTCTGTGTCCACAGGCAGACGCTGAATGACCCCGTCCTCATGGACAGCCAGGAGCTTTACATCGACGACCTGTGCGTGGATGATGGCTGCCGCGGTCAGGGCGTGGCAAAAGCACTGTACGCCCACACGCTGGAATACGCCAAACAGTGCGGCTGCGGTTTTCTCACCCTGAACGTCTGGCACGGCAACGATACCGCCCTGCGGTTCTACGAAAAATCCGGCTTTACCCCCCGAAAAACCTATATGGAGGTCAAATTATGCTGACCAAAAACCAAATCTATGAGGCCGTGGTCACCGACTACACCTCCGAGGGACAGGGCGTTGCCCATATCGAAGGCTGCGCGGTCTTTATTCCCAACGCCATCGCGGGAGAAAAATACAATATCCGCATCGAACTGGCCCGCAAAACCTGGGCGGCGGGCAAGATCGCGGAAGTCCTTGAAAAGTCCCCCCACCGGGTCAACCGGGAATGCCCTGTAGCGAAGCTGTGCGGCGGCTGCGATTTCTGGCATATGGATTATGAAGAGGAATCCCGGCTGAAAGCCGAGCGGGTCAAAAACTGCCTGAACCGGATCGGCGGTGAAAACCTGGAAAACATGCCCATCCTGGCGGCTCCTGACTGCCACGGCTACCGCAACAAGGCCCAGTATCCCGTGGCTTTCAAAAGGAAAGCCTATGCCGGCTTCTTCCGGGCGGGCACTCACCAGGTGGTTGAAAATGAGCGCTGCCTGATCCTCCCCGCCGAGACCGATATGGTCAAGGATGCAGTTATGGATTATGTTAACCAGAACAAGGTATCCGTCTACGACGAGACCACCGGCAAGGGCCTCCTGCGCCACATCTACGTCCGCCGGGGCGCCGTGTCCAGGCAGATCCTGGTGTGCCTGGTGTGCAACGGCCGCTCCATCCCCAAGGCCCACGAGCTGGTGAGCCGCCTGAAAAAGATTCCCGGCTTTACCACCCTGGTGCTGGCCGTCAACCAAAAGAAGGGCAACGCCATCCTGGGTGATGAATTTATCACCCTCCACGGCCCCGGCTATATCGAGGATACCCTCTGCGGTCTGAATTTCCGGCTGAGCCCCCGCTCCTTCTACCAGGTCAACCACCATCAGGCCCAGCGGCTGTACCACGCCGCCATCGAGCAGGCTGAAATCACCAAAAACGACACCGTCCTGGACCTCTACTGCGGCGTGGGCACCATCACCCTGGCCATGGCATCCGCCGCCGGAAAAGTCATCGGCGTGGAGGTGATCCCCCAGGCGGTGGAGGACGCGAAGGACAATGCCAAGCGCAACGGCATCGAAAACGCCGAATTCTTCTGCGGCGACGCAGGCCAGGCCGCCCTGGCGCTGGAAGCCAAGGGCATCAAAGCCGACGTGGTGGTCGTTGACCCGCCCCGCAAGGGTCTGAACGCCGACACCATCGAAGCCCTTGCCCGCTTCGCCCCCCGGCGCATCGTCTACGTCTCCTGCGACCCCGCCACCCTGGCAAGAGATGTGGCCCTGCTGAAGGAGCGGGGATACGTCCTGAAAAACGCCCTGGCCGCCGACCTCTTCCCCCGGTGCAGCCATGTGGAAAGCGTCGTGACGCTGATAAAAAAATAAACAGCACAAGTCCCCGGAACGAACCCGTTCCGGGGGCTGTTTGCAGAGATTCAAATTGTAGTTTATCGTTCCGTTAAACAACGCCAATGTAGGGCGGGGTCATGACCCCGCCGCCCCCGTATCGACGACGGATGTGTTGGATATTTTGTGATTGTAACGATATACCACAATATATACATAGGCTGTTGTC
>JAFTVM010000106.1 GCA_017465745.1 Oscillospiraceae bacterium | reverse complement strand
GCAGGCGGCTCGGAGGGAGTGTCCTTCTGACGATGCGACACTCCCCCAGTCACGGCTTACGCCGTGCCAGCCCCCTCAGAGAGGGGGCCAAGACTTTCGTCGATAACTTTGCTTATTAAACCCGATAACCTAAATTGTAGTTTATTGTTCCGATATGGTACACCAATGTAGGGGACGGGTTCCCCGTCCCGTGAACCTTCCGATTACGAATTCGCCGATACAAATGTCAGGTTTTACCGCCGGGACGGGGGACCCGTCCCCTACAATAATTTGTACCAAAAAAGAGCACCGCTTTCGCGGTGCTCTTCGGTTTTATATGGGAATGGTCCATTACTGGTTGGCCATTTCCTTCAGGGCATCTCTGCGGCTGAAGTTTGCGCGGCCCTTCTCGTCGAAGCCCATGAACTTGACCCAGGTGTAGTCGCCCAGGTTCAGGACGTCCTCCACCTTCTCGACGCGGCGGTTCTCCAGCTTGGAGATGTGGACCATGCCGTCGTGACCGGGAGCGATCTCGACGAATGCGCCGATGGGCAGGATGCGGACGACCTTGCCGTAATACAGCTTGCCCACCTCGGGGACGAAGCAGATGTCGTCCACCATCTTCTTGGCGGCGTAAGCAGCGTTGGAGTCCACAGCGGAGATGAAGACGGAGCCATCGTCCTCAATGTCCACCTTGGCGCCGGTCTCGGCGCAGATCTTCTGGATGGTCTTGCCGCCGGAGCCGATGACCTCGCGGATCTTCTCCACGGGGATCTTCATGCTGATCATCTTGGGCGCGTACTCGCTGACCTCAGCGCGGGGCTCAGCGATGCAGGGCAGCATGACCTCGTTTAGGATCTCCAGACGGGCAACGCGGCAGCGCTCCAGAGCGTCAGCGATGATCTCCATGGTCAGACCCTTGTTCTTCAGGTCCATCTGGATGGCGGTGACGCCCTCGGTGGTACCGGCCACCTTGAAGTCCATTTCGCCGTGGAAGTCCTCAACGCCCTGGATGTCGGTGAAGGTTCTCCACTCGCCGGTCTCCTGGTCGGAGATCAGGCCGCAGGAAATACCGGCGACGGGACGGCGGATGGGAACACCGGCGTCCATCAGAGCCAGGGTGGAACCGCAGATGGAGCCCTGAGAGGTGGAGCCGTTGGAGGACAGGACCTCGCTCACCACGCGGATGGCGTAGGGGAACTCCTCGATGGGGGGGATCACGGGCAGCAGAGCCTTCTCGGCCAGAGCGCCGTGACCGATCTCACGACGGGAGGTGGAACGGGCGGCACGGGCCTCACCGGTGGAGAAGGAGGGGAAGTTGTAGTGGTGGATATAACGCTTGGACTCCTCGGGGTAGATGGTGTCCAGCTTCTGGGATGCGGACAGGGTGTTCAGGGTGCAGATGGACAGGACCTGGGTCTGGCCACGGGAGAACAGGCCGGAGCCGTGAACTCTGGGCAGAACGCTGACCTCGGCGTCCAGGGGACGGATCTCGTCCATGCCGCGGCCGTCGACGCGCTTGCCCTGCAGCAGCCACTTCTTGACGACCTTCTTCTGCATCTTGTACAGGCAGACCTCGATGTGCGTCTCGAAGTCCTCGTACTTCTCAGCGAACTTGTCAGCGAAGTCCAGGCGGGCAGCGGTCAGGCGCTCCTCGCGGACGTTCTTGTCGTCGGTGTCCAGAGCGTACTCGATCTGGCCCATGCCGTACTCGCACAGGTCGTCCAGCAGGTCGTGGTTGACAGCAGCCTTCTCGAAGGTGAACTTGGGCTTGCCGATCTCGGCGACAATGCCGTTGATGAACTTGACGATCTCCATGTTGGTCTCGTGGGCCACACGGATGCACTCGTAGACGATTGCTTCGGGAGCCTCGTTGGCCTCGGTCTCGATCATGACCACCTTCTCGAAGGTGGAAGCGATGCACACGAAGCACTCGCAGGCGGCGCGCTCGTCAGCGGAGGGGTTGACGATATACTGGCCGTTCAGGTAAGCCACGTTGGTGGTAGCCACGGGGCCGTTCCAGGGCACATCGGAAGAAGCGATGGCGATGGAAGCGCCCAGGGAAGCCACGACCTCCACGGGGTTCTCGTGATCGTTGGCCAGAACGGTGCAGGTGACGACGGTGTCGTTACGCAGCTCCTCGTCGAACAGGGGACGCATGGGGCGGTCGATGATACGGCTGTTCAGGATGCCGCGCTCGGAGGGCTTGCCCTCGCGGCGGTTGAAGGAGCCGGGGATGCGGCCCACGGAGTACATGCGCTCCTCGAACTCGATGGTCAGGGGGAAGTAGTCGATGCCTGCCTTGGGAATGGGGTTGCAGGTGCAGGTGACCAGGACGACGGTGTCGCCGTAACGGCAGATGCACTCGGCATTGGCCAGCTCAGCAACCTTACCGGTTTCCACGGTGAAGGGGCGGCCGCCAATTTCCATCTCATAAACATGATGGTTGGGATACTGCTTGCGCGTAATCATTGGTAAAAACCTCCTGTATAGATTTGAAGTTTTCGGGAGGTTTAGCACTTGATTCAGCCGCCGACGGTTCAGCTGCTCAATCAACTGCTAAATCTGCTCCCGAGGTAGTGGTTAAATTGATTGTAGGGCGGGGTCATGACCCCGCCGATCAGGTATCGATGATTGCTGCACATGGACGACGCGGAATCGGTAACGTTCAGCAACAAACAAACCTGACCGAAATTTGTGGGTGTGTCGGCGGGGCGGTGCGTCGCGCAGCGAATCAGAATATTCTGATTGCCGGGGGCAATCACACCATCATTAAGATGACCCCGCCCTACATGGGGATCGGTAGGCTTTGAAAAAGGGCGACATTGCTGTCGCCCTTCCAAATATCTTACTTACGGATACCCAGCTTGGCGATCAGAGCACGGTAGCGGTTGATGTCCTTCTTAGCCAGATAGTCCAGCATGGAACGGCGCTTACCAACCATCATCAGCAGACCACGGCGGGAGTGGTTGTCATGCTTGTGCACGCGCAGGTGATCGGTCAGCTCGTTGATGCGAGCGGTCAGGATAGCGACCTGGACCTCGGGGGAACCGGTGTCGCCCTCGTGGGTAGCGTTAGCCAGGATAACTTCAGTCTTCTTAGCCTTCTGAATCATTGTGTTTTCCACCTTTAATATAATATTTCCCAACAGCCAAGTAGAGGGGTAGTGGAGTGCTGTTTTTCAGCCTTCTCCCTCAACCGAGCGGCGGGATGGATTTGTCTGGCCGCAGCCAGCCCGACTATCATAACATGAGTTTTCCCGAAAGTAAAGAAAAACTTTCAGGTTTTCAAAATATTTTTTTGATATTTTTTGCACAAATTGGGCATCGTCATACATTTATTCTGTAGGGCGCGGTCACGACCGCGCCGACCACCTGGCAGAAACTGCTTGGGCTGGATCACCCCTGCCAGCTACCGATAACCACTGTCATTGCGAGCCCAAAAGGGGCGTGGCAATCTCCCGGTACAACGTTCTGATACGCTGTCAGGGAACGAACCTTGGTACCAGGAGATTGCCGCGTCGCGTGATCTATTGTGTGATTGCCCCCGGCAATCATATATTAGAGATCGCTTCGCTATGCTCCTCGCAATGACATGGTGGTCGTAACATCCTGCAATATACCTACCTGTCAATAATCGCAATGTGGTCGGCGGGGTCGTGACCCCGCCCTACAATGAAATAAGCCCGCCTTGCGGCGGGCTTATCCGAAATCTTAGCAGTAGAAATCGCGGATCTTCTTGGCACGGCTGGGGTGGCGCAGCTTGCGGATGGCCTTGTTCTCGATCTGGCGGATCCGTTCCCGGGTAACGCCGAAGATCTGGCCCACTTCCTCCAGGGTGTGGGTGCGGCCGTCGTACATGCCGAAGCGCATGCGCAGCACGTCAGCTTCCCGCTCGGTCAGGGTGTCCAGGATCTCCTTCAGAGCTTCGGCAAGCAATGCGTTGGAGGTGGCGTCGGCGGGGCCGGGGGTGCGCTCGTCCTCCACGAAGGAGCCGATGGAGGTATCCTCTTCATCGCCCACGGGGGTATCCAGGGACAGGGTATCGGCGGCGGTGCGGTTGGCCTCGATGATCTTCTCCACAGGCAGGTTCAGTTCCTTGGCGATCTCTTCAACGGTGGGCTCGCGGCCCAGCTCCTGCACCAGCTTGCGGTTGCAGCGGGTGGCCTTGTTGATGACCTCCACCATATGCACGGGAACACGGATGGTTCGCGCCTGGTCGGCGATGGCGCGGGTGATGGCCTGCCGGATCCACCAGGTTGCATATGTAGAGAACTTGTTTCCCTTTGTCCAGTCGAACTTGTCGACTGCGCGGATCAGGCCGGTATTGCCCTCCTGGATCAGGTCCAGGATGTGCAGGCCGCGGCCGGAATATTTCTTGGCGATGGAGACCACCAGACGCAGGTTGGCCTCGGTGAGCTTGTTCTTGGCAAACTGGTCGCCCTCGGCCACGCGCTTGGCCAGCTCCACTTCCTCTTCGGCGCTCAGCAGCTTCACCTGGCCGATCTCCTTCAGGTACATGCGGACGGGGTCGTCCAGGGAGTATTCGGCGGCCAGGTCAACGGGGTCCACCAGGTCTTCTTCTTCCAGGCTGGACAGATCCACACCGTCGTCGGCCAAATCGTCGTCGCCCAGATCCAGCTCCAGCTCGGCGGTGACGATCTGGATGTTCATGGCCTCGAAGCGGTCATAGATCTCCTCGATCTTCTCGGGCGTCAGATCCATCTTCTCCAGCAGGGCGTTCAGGTCGGCGGCACGGATCATGCCCTCCTTCTTGCCCTGGGCGATCAGCGCCTGGAGGGCGGCCTGGACGTCTTCCAGATTCTTGGCGTTCTTCTTAGGATTGCTCATGTAAATCCCCTCTTTATCTCAGTGGTAATGCCTTTATATTTTCTCAGCCGTTAAACTATACCCCGAAAAAAACTTTTTGGCAAGGGTTTTTCCGTGAATTTTTTGAAAATTACGCCTTTTCAACAGAAATTTCCCCGGCTCAGCATCATTTTTCCCCGAAAGAAACGAAAAGATACGGTTTACTTTTTTGGAATTTTCCGATATAATCAAGAAAATGCGTGATTATGCCCTGTATGCATCCTTGCCCCCCTCATTTATGAGGGGGGAGGCCCCGAAGGGGCAGGGGGAAGTATACGCTGCAATGATCTGACTCCCCCGGCGCTTCGCGCCACCCCCCTCGTAAACGCGGGGGCGAGGGCGTTCCTATGAATTATTCTGAGGTGCAACAATATGACCGAACTTTCCAAGATTCGAAATTTTTCCATCATCGCCCACATTGACCACGGCAAGTCCACCCTGGCGGACCGGCTGCTGGAGGAGTGCGATGCCATCGACCAGCGCATCCGGGCTGAGCAGATGCTCGACTCCATGGAGCTGGAGAAGGAGCGGGGCATCACCATCAAGGCCACCGCCGCTACCCTGAAATACACCGCCGACGACGGCGAAACCTATGCCCTGAACCTCATCGACACCCCGGGTCACGTGGACTTCAACTACGAAGTCTCCCGCTCCCTGGCCGCCTGCGAGGGTGCGGTGCTGGTGGTTGACGCCTCCCAGGGTGTGGAGGCCCAGACGCTGGCCAACACGTATCTGGCCATCGACGCGGGTCTGGAAGTGCTGCCCGTCATCAACAAGATCGACCTGCCCTCCGCCCGGCCCGCCGAGGTGAAGGCAGAGGTGGAGGACATCATCGGCATCCCCGCCGAGGACGCCCCCGAAATTTCCGCCAAGAACGGCATCAACATCCATGACGTTCTGGAAATGATCGTCCGGGATGTTCCTGCGCCCACCGGTGACCGGGAGGCCCCCCTCCAGGCCCTGATCTTCGACAGCCAGTACGACTCCTACCGGGGCGTCATCGTCTACACGAGAATCAAGCAGGGCACCGTCCGGGCCGGTCAGGATATCCGCATGATGGCCACCGGCGCGACTTATAAGGTTGTGGAGGTGGGCACCATGAGCCCCAACGGCCTGATTCCTGCCGACGCCCTGGGGGCCGGCGAGGTGGGCTATATCACCGCCTCCATCAAGACCGTGGCCGATACCCAGGTGGGCGACACCATCACCACCCTGGATAACCCCGCCGCCGAGCCTCTGCCCGGCTACCGGGAGGTCCAGCCCATGGTCTTCTCCGGCGTCTATCCCGCCGACGGCGCCAAGTACCAGGACCTGCGGGAAGCCCTGGAAAAGCTGAAGCTCAACGACGCCTCCATGTTCTATGAGATGGAAAGCTCCATCGCCCTGGGCTTCGGTTTCCGCTGCGGCTTCCTGGGACTGCTGCACATGGAGATCATCCAGGAGCGTCTGGAGCGGGAGTACAATCTGGACCTGATCACCACCGCTCCCAACGTCGTCTACCGCATCACCAAGACCAATGGTGAGACCATGCTGGTCTATACCCCCCTGGACTATCCCGATCCCATGGAGATCGAGCTGGCGGAGGAGCCTTATGCCAAGGTCAGCCTCATCGCCCCCCAGGAATATGTGGGCAACATCATGGAGCTGGCCCAGCAGCGCCGCGGCGAGTTCAAGGACATGGTCTATCTGGACGCCAACCGTGTGGAGCTGCACTACGAGATGCCCCTGAACGAGATCATCTACGACTTCTTCGACGCCCTGAAGTCCCGGACCCGGGGCTACGGCTCTTTGGACTACGAGCTTATCGGCTACCGTCCCAGCAAGCTGGTGAAGCTGGATATCCTTCTGAACGGCGACATCGTGGACGCCCTGAGCTTCATCCTCTTTGCCGACAACGCCTACCCCCGCGCCCGCAAGATCTGCGAGAAGCTGAAGGAGAACATCCCCCGCGCCCAGTTCGAGATCCCCGTCCAGGCGGCTATCGGCGGCAAGATCATTGCCCGCGAGACCATCAAGGCCCTGCGCAAGGACGTGCTGGCCAAGTGCTACGGCGGCGATATCACCCGTAAGAAGAAGCTGCTGGAGAAGCAGAAGGAAGGCAAGAAGCGTATGCGCACCTTCGGCACCGTGTCCGTGCCTTCCGAAGCCTTCATGGCCGTCCTCAAACTCGACGAGGATTGATAATGAAATGTAGGGCGGGGTCATGACCCCGCCGCCCACCTCACGATTATTGAGTAGTAATGATCACCGTTATTCGGTGGGTACAAGATAATATGAAACTTGATCGGCAGGGTCATGACCCCGCCCTACGATATTTAATGTGGAGGAATCCCATGCCCTTATTCGTAAAACGCAACAAGACCCCTCTGGGTATCTATATCCACGTCCCCTTCTGCCGCAGCAAGTGCCATTACTGCGACTTCTACTCCCTGCCCTGCAAGGAGCGCAATGAGGAGCTGATGGACCGCTACGTGAAGGCCGTCTGCGCCCACATCAAGGAGACTGGCCCCCTGGCCCCCGGCTACAAGGTGGACACCATCTATTTCGGCGGCGGCACCCCCAGCCATCTGGGCTCCGCCGGCCTCAGCTCCATTCTGGCGGAGATCCGCCGCAGCTTCGATGTGGACGTGGGCGCCGAGATCACCTTCGAAGCCAACCCCGATTCCGTGGCCATCAAGCTGCTACAGCGGCTGCGCAACGAGGGCTTCAACCGGGTCAGCCTGGGCGTCCAGTGTGCCGATGACGAGCTGCTGAAAACCATCGGCCGCCCCCACACCTTCGCCCACGCCGTGTCCGCGGTGGACAAGATCCGCCGGGCGGGCTTTACCAATCTGTCCGTGGATCTGATCTACGGCCTGCCGGGCCAGACCATGGAGGGCTGGACGGACACCCTGGAGCGGGTCATGAACCTGCACCCCGAGCATATCAGCTGCTACGGCCTGAAGCTGGAGGAGGGCACCCCCCTGTACAACCATCAGGACCGGTTCCGGTTCCCCGACGATGACGCCCAGGCGGATATGTACACCACCGCCGTGGAGCTGCTGTCCGCCCGGGGCTTCCGCCAGTATGAGATCTCCAATTTCGCCCGGAAGGGCTTGTACTCCCGCCATAACATGAAATACTGGCTGGGGGGCGAGTACCTGGGCTTCGGCCCCGACGCCAGCTCCGACTTCGCCGGCAAGCGCTACAAGATGGTGCGCGATCTCGAGGCCTACATCAAGGGCATCAACCAGGGCGGCCAGGTCATCGACGAGGTGGAGGAGATCCCCCTGCGGGAGCGGGCCGGTGAGTATATCATGCTGCGGCTTCGCACCCTCAACGGCATCAGCGGAGCGGACTACGAGCGCCGCTTCATGCTGCCCTTCGCCCCCCTGGAGGAGGCGCTGGAAGTTCAGAAGGGCTACGGCAACGCCGTCAAGGCTGAAGACGGCCGCTGGCGCCTGACCCCCAAGGGCTACCTGGTTTCCAATGCCATCATTTCGGATCTTTTGAATATTCAGGATACCACCCAGCCCATCAGAAGAAGATAATGAAGGTAAAAAAGCCGCCCTTCCGGGCGGCTTTTTTCGTATCATATACGCCGGAGCAGGGGAGGGGCTTGGCCCTCCCCTGCATTGGCGGTATGATACCATCGCCAAACGATCATTTAAGAATCCCCCGTTGCCCCTTGCATTTCCCGGTTTCCTATGCTAGAATGTTTGAATCAGAAGTATCGAAAAAAATCGAAAGGAGGGGCTTTATTGCGCCGCTTTACCATCTTTTTTCTCTGCCTGGCGCTGCTGGTCGGCGCTGTCTATGCCGACAACCGGGCCGATGCGGTCCGCAATGATACCACAGTCCTCACCGACGGAAGTGCCCGGGTGATGCTGACGGTGAGCATCCGCCTGGAAAACCCTGTGGAAAATCTCACCTTCCCCCTGCCCAGGGGCGCGGATGAAGTGACGCTGAACGGAGCCCCCGTGGAGACGATCCACAGCCGGGTCAACGCCAGCGTGGATCTGGTGGATCTTTCCTTCCTGGACGGCGTCACCGGCGTGCAGGATCTGCTGTTCGGCTATACCATCCCCGCCGTGGTGGATTATGAAGAAACCGATGACGATGGGGCGCAGCGCCGCCTGGTGCTGAGTCTGCCCCTGCTGTCGGGTTTTGACTATCCCGTGGAATCCATGTCCTTCTCCGTGGTCCTGCCCGACGGGGTGACGGAGTCTCCCAGCTTCTACAGCGGCTATTTCCTGCAGAGTATCGAGTCCGACCTGACCTACACGTTTAACGATGGCATCGTTTCCGGCACCGTCACCGAGGTCATGAAGGATAAGGAGACCCTGCACATGACCATCCCGGTCACCCTGGAGCAGTTCCCGGAGCTGGTGATCATCGAAAATGAAGAAACCCTCCACCTGTACGCCATGTCCGCCGCAGCGGTGCTGGCGCTGGTGTTCTGGATCCTCTTCCTGCGCAGCCTTCCGGTTTTCGCCGGCCGGCGCAGCACGGCCCCCATGGGCATCCACGCCGGCGAGCTGGGCAGCCGCCTGAGCATGGAGGGCGGCGACCTGACCATGCTGGTGTTCCAGTGGGCCCAGCTGGGCTACCTGCGTATCGTCCCTGACAGGCGGGACCGGGTGTGGCTGCACAAGCGCATGGAAATGGGCAATGAGCGCAGCGAATTCGAGGTCAAGTGCTTTAACAAGCTCTTTGGTAAGAACCGCAGCGTCGACGGTACCGGTACCCGGTACGGCCGGCTCTGGTACGCTGTCCGCAATACCATCGAGTGCCGGGAGGAGATCACCCTGGGCGGCCTGGGCGCCCGGAATGTGTTCCGGGTACTGGCCATGCTGGTCAGCACCATCGCAGGCGCCGCCATGGGCGCCAATCTGGTGGAGGCCGGCCCCTGGAAGGTGGTGCTGGCTGTGATGCTGGCAGGTCTGGGCAGCTTTGCCGCCTGGAAGATCCAGGCCGGCTTCATGCGGCTCCACCTGCGCCACCGGGATGATGTGCCCCTGGCCCTGGGCTGCTGTCTGGTGTGGATCCTGGTGGGAGTCCTGACCGACCGGCCTGCGGCGGGCCTGATCAGTACGGTGTTCCAGATCCTGGCCGGCTTCTTCACCGCCTGGGGCGGCCGCCGGACGAAATCCGGCTGGCAGATGGCCTGTCAGATCCTGGGTCTGCGGCATTATCTGGCGGGCATCCGCCGGGAGGACATCAAGGAGGAGCTGAGCCGGAATCCCGATTGCTTCTTCGAGCTGATCCCCTACGCCATGGCTTTCGGCGTGGATAACAAATTCGCGGGGCGCTTCGGCAGCCGGATCATGCCCCAGTGCAGCTACATGGACGCCGACCGGGCCTCCAAGCGCACGGCCCGGGAATGGGGCGTCATCATGCGCCGGACGGCAGCCAAGCTGGACGCCGCCGGCAAAAAGGCCAATACCTACCGCAAGAGAACATAAAAAACATGCCCCGGAACGGCCGTTCCGGGGCAATTTTCATATCAGGCGGATCAATAGTTCTTGGCGTTGACCTCGAAGTAGGCGCGGGGATGATCACAGGTGGGGCAGACCTCGGGGGCCTCGGTGCCCACCATGATGTGACCGCAGTTGCGGCACTCCCAGACCTTGACCTCGCTCTTGGCGAAGACCTGCTGGGTTTCCACATTCTGCAGCAGGGCGCGGTAGCGCTCCTCGTGGTGGCGCTCGATGGCGGCCACCAGACGGAACTTGGCGGCCAGCTCGTGGAAGCCTTCTGCATCGGCGGTCTTGGCGAAGCCGTCGTACATGTCGGTCCACTCGTAGTTCTCGCCCTCAGCGGCGTGCAGCAGGTTCTCGGCGGTGTTGCCGATGCCGCCCAGCTCCTTGAACCACATCTTGGCGTGCTCCTTCTCGTTGTCGGCGGTCTTCTGGAACAGGGCTGCGATCTGCTCGTAGCCTTCCTTCTTGGCCTTGGATGCGAAGTAGGTATACTTGTTGCGGGCCTGGGATTCACCGGCGAAAGCGGCTTCCAGGTTCTTCTCGGTCTGAGTACCGGCGTACTTGCTCATAATTGTATCCTCCTAAGATAAAAAGTGTGCTCCGGCGGATGTGTCCGTCTATGGTGAGTATACCACAGCAGGGAAATTTTAACAAGAGAAATAAATTGCAGTTTTGCGTTCCGTAACATACGCCAATCCGAATCTCATTTGACTTTCCCTGACCGCGATGGTAAGATATCTCTAACAAACCGAAAGGAAAGACCCTATGCTGCTTTATTATGTGATCTTCATCGCTGCCATCGTGGGAGCGGATCAGTTTACCAAATATCTGACGGTGGCAAACATCGCCCTGTATGAGGATGTGGAGTTTATCCCGGGCTTTCTGGGGCTGACCTACGTACAGAACACCGGCGCTGCTTTTTCCTCCTTCGAGGGGATGCAGTGGCTCTTTGCCCTGATCTTTGCCGTTTTTACCGTGGCGCTGGTCTGGGAATACCGCAGGCAGAGCCTGCACCTGAGCGCTTTCGAGTGGTGGTGCGTTATGGCCGTCTACGGCGGCGGCCTGGGCAATATGATCGACCGGATCCGGCTGGGCTACGTGGTGGACATGATCAAGACCGAATTCATGCGCTTCCCCGTGTTTAACGTCGCCGACTGCTTCATCACCTGCGGCTGCATCGCCCTTGTGGTGAGCCTGATCTTCTTCAACAAGGAATTCTGGAAGGACGGGAAGAAATGACATTTTATGCTGACACCCCCGGCGAGCGGCTGGACGCCTTCGTCGCCCGTGTTTGTCCGGAGCTGACCCGCTCCGCCGCCCAGAAGCTCATGGAGCAGGGCGCGGTGACCCGCAACGGCAAGCCCGGCAAAAAGAATGACAAGCTGAATCCCGGTGACGAGATCTGCGTCACCATCCCGGAGCCGAAAGAGGTGGACATCGTCGCAAAGGATATCCCCCTGGACATCGTCTACGAGGACGAGGACGTGGTGGTCATCAACAAGCCCAAGGGCCTGGTGGTGCACCCCGCCGCCGGCCACCAGGACGACACCCTGGTCAACGGCCTGCTGTACGCCATGGGCGACGACCTGAGCGGCATCAATGGCGAGCTGCGCCCCGGCATCGTCCACCGCATCGACAAGGACACCAGCGGATTGCTGGCGGTAGCGAAAAACGACCTGGCGCACACCATGCTGGCCAGCCAGCTGAAAGACCACTCCATGGCACGGACTTACGAGGCCATCGTCTGCGGCTCCTTCCGGGAGGACTCCGGCACCGTCAACGCTCCCATCGGCCGGCATCCCTCCGACCGCAAGAAGATGACCGTCACGGCCCGCAACTCCAAGGAGGCCGTGACCCACTGGGAGGTGGTGAAGCGCTACCGGGGCTACACCCACATCCGCTGTAAGCTGGAGACGGGCCGCACCCACCAGATCCGCGTCCATATGGCCCATATCGGCCACCCCATCCTGGGGGACCTGGTTTACGGCCACAAGAAGCCCGAATTGGGCCAGGATTCCCAGTGCCTCCACGCAGGCCAGCTCTGCTTCCGGCACCCCAGGGACGGACGACCCGTCCTGGTGTTTGCGGAATTGCCCCAGTATTTTAAGGAAGTTCTCGAAAAACTGGAACGGATGGGATAATGTTAATGCTGAATGCATAATTGTGGTATTTCCTTCGGAGATGAATTAAATAGTCGGCGAAGCCCTGCGCCCGCAGGCGCGTTTTGGAGCGCAACCGCCTGAAGGGCGGCTCTTAGCGCGGAGATGACACCTTAATTCAGCATTCAGCATTAAAAAGAAAGGAACGAACAACATGGGTATTTTCTCCGATGTGCTGCTGACCGTTGATTACGACCGCACCCTGACGGCGCCGGATTCTTCCATCCCTGTGCGCAACATTGAGGCAATCGAATATTTCATGGCAAACGGCGGCGCTTTCACCGTCAACACCGGCCGCTCCGTGCCCATGTACCGCTCCATCTGGGACAAGGTGCCCGTCAATGCGCCGCTGCTGCTGTATAACGGCTCTGCCGCCTGCGACCAGAAGAGCGGGGAGCTGTCCCTGCTGCGCCCCTTCGACATGGATCTGTGGGAAACGGTGGAGGAGCTGCTGAAAATGTTCCCCCGCCTGACGGTGGAGGTCCAGGGGCCCGACGCCCACTATACGTTTCTCCCCAATCCCAGGTGGGACGCCTTCAACATCCACAACGGCTGCCCCCATGCCACGGCCCGCTGGGGCCAGGATCTGGGGCCCTTTCTGAAATTCACCCTCTACGGCGAATTTTACGACAACACCGTGGCCCGGCTCTTCGACGCTACCCCGGAGGAGCTGGCGGAGATGAATGCCGCCGAGGATCTGCTGCGCCGCCGCTGGGGGGACAGGATCGAAATTTTCCGCTCTGCCACCCGGCTCATCGACGTCCACGCAAAGGGCGTCAGCAAGGCAGAAGCCGCCCGGACCCTGAAAGCCCACCTGGGCCGGAAAATTCTGGTGTGCGTGGGGGACGCCAGCAACGATATTTCCATGCTGGACGCGGCGGACTACGCTTTCTGCCCTGCCGACGCCATCATCGCCCATCGCTATGAAAACGTGTGTAAGTGCGCCGACGGCGCAGTGGCAGATGTGATTTACGAAAAAATTCCAAACATTCTAAAAAAGACTTGACAATTTCTCAAATCTGTGATACTATCTTCTGGCTGAATCAACCAGCCGAGAGTATCCGCGGGTGTAGTTCAATGGTAGAACACCAGCCTTCCAAGCTGGTCACGCGGGTCCGATTCCCGTCACCCGCTCCATTCAAATGCGCCAATAGCTCAGCTGGATAGAGCAACTGCCTTCTAAGCAGTAGGTCGGGGGTTCGAGTCCCTCTTGGCGTACCATCTTTCGGCTAAAACAGAATATGGTGGATATAGCACAGTTGGTTAGCGCGTCAGATTGTGGCTCTGAAGGTCGTGGGTTCGAATCCCATTATCCACCCCATAAAAATAACCGGTACCCGTAGGGTGCCGGTTATTTTTATGGAATGAAAAGGACGTTGTACCGGGAGATGGCCACGTGGGTCTTTCAGCCCTCCTTGCAATGACATGCTCGGTTCGCGGCACATCTGTCACCGGACCGAGAAACTGCAATTTGAATCCCCGCCCAATAAACCCCCGCCCCGATTGTTTGCAGGGGCGGGGGGTGTATGTAGCGTCAGTCCATGGTGGGCACTTCGTTAAAATTCTCAAAGAAATCCCTGCAGTAATCCGCCAGACCCAGGGGATCCTCGTCGTCGTAGAGGCTGGGATCGAGGCAGGACTTGCGGAACCGGCTCAGGCGGAACAGCCGCTTGCACATGAAGGTGCACAGAAAATCATACCGGGGTTTGATGCCGCCCATGTTGGTGGGGCGCTCGAAATGGAGGGCGTTTTCGTAGTAGTTGATCAGCGTGCCGTCACGGCTGCCGTCGGCGGCGAAGAGATAGGCATATTCGCAGCCGATCAGCTGGTGGATCTGCAGCATCCTGGGCACCACAAAGCGCCAGAAAAACACTTCGCCCATGCCGCGGCCCAGGTTCAGCTCCTTCCACTCCTGCCGGAGATTGTCGTTGACACAGAAATGCACCAGCTCGATGGCGGGGAAGGCCTCGTCCACCCGGAGGATCTTCCGGCTGGGCTCGGTCTTTTTCTCCTTCTTGATGTCCCGGCGTTCTTCGTTGGCGTCCATATATTTGGATACGATGGTCATCTGCTCCAGGTAGGGGATGGCGCCGGAAGCGGTGCGCAGCTGCTCCAGATAGTCATAGGCCCATTCTTCGCTTTCCCTATTTTGCAGGGCGGCCATCAGTTCCTTGCTGCGGTCGTACTTTTCGAAGACCTTGGCCACATAATCGGGGTCGCACAGGGTGCCGCACTTCAGTGAGAAGAACAGAGCGATCTTGCCCCGGGCGTTCTTGACCACGTAATAGGCAGCGGGCAGGCCGTCGGTATCCTCGTACCAGGCATCCTCCTGGAGCTTGTACACCAGGCTTCTGCCACGGCGGGAGTAGAACTCCCGGGAGCGCAGGCGGTTGGAGGGGGTGGCGGTGAGACGCTCGCAGGTGTAGGTGTTCAGGATGGCCTCCTGCTCGGGGGTGATGCGGGTCATATCAGACATGGCGGCCTCCTGTTACAGCAGACCGTACTGGTCCAGCATCTGACGGCGCTGGCGCATCCGGTCGGCGTCCAGGCGGATATCGTCCAGGGGGATGGGGTTGGCGCTGCTCTCGCTGGGGGCGATGCCCTTGCGGGATCTCTTCCAGCTGATCTCACCGTGGGTCAGGCGGCTCAGGCTCCAGGAATCCTTTTCGGCGTAGCTGTCGAACACATCGTCCACGATGGCCTGTGCGTCGCCCAGATCGCCGGCGGGGCCGAAATCATCGCAGCGGTAGCTCTCCCGGATGGCGGGCAGCACGGGGCCGAAGCGCCAGCCCTGGAACTCACCCTCGAACAGGGGCGCGTCATTGCGGATCAGGCTCTCCCGCTGGGCAAAATAAAGCAGCTTATGCAGTTTCATTTCATCGATCCGCTGGCCGTGGGCGGCCTGGTAGCGGCTGCACAGGTAGGCGGCGATGGTCTTCACATCGTTCATCATCATTCCTCCTTTGGTATTCAGAATGTCCGTTTTTTACGGGTTTTGTCCCAGATACCGGTTCAGATAGTTCAGGACCCGCTTCTTGTCAGCGGACCACAGGGGAGCCATCAGGTCCTTTTTTGCGCCGTCGCCGGTGATCCGGTGGACGACGACATTTTTCGGTACCTCCTCCAGGCACCGTTTCAGCCACGCGGCGTATTCCGGCAGCTCCAGGCAGCGGAATTTCCCGGCAGCGTATTCCGCCGCCAGATCCGTGCCCCGCAGCACATGGAGCAGATGGAATTTGACCCCGTCCGTTCCTGCCGCCACGGCAGCCCGGGTGGTCTGGGCGGCCATTTCCATGGTCTCCCCCGGCAGACCCAGGATGATGTGGGTCACCACCTCGATACCGGCGGCCTTCAGGCGGCGCACCGCGTCGTAATAGACCGCTGTTTCATAGCCCCGGCGGATATACCGGGCGGATTCGGCGTGGATGGTCTGCAGACCCAGTTCCACACTGATGGGCTTGCGGGCGTTCAATTCCGCCAGCAGCGCCACCACATCACGGCCCAGACAGTCCGGCCGGGTGCCGATGGACAGTCCCACGATCTCGTCGGGGGCCATGGCCGCTTCGTAGAGCTGCCGCAGCCGCGCCACCGGGGCATAGGTATTGGTGAAGGCCTGGAAATAGGCGATATACTTGCCGCACCTGTTCTTGGCGGCTACCCGGGCCTTGGCTGCTTCCAGCTGAGCGGTCACAGAGTCTCCCCGGGCGGCGAAAGCCCCGGCGCCGTCGCAGAAGATGCAGCCCCCGGTTCCCAGGGAGCCGTCCCGGTTGGGGCAGGAAAATCCGCCGTTGAGGGAGAGCTTGTAGACCTTGCAGCCGTATTTTTCCCGGCAGTGGTCGCTGAAAGAGGTATACATCAGGTAAACAGCATCACGGCGCCCACCGCCAGCAGCAGGCCGAAGCACACGCACATGATGCCGCCCTGGGAAGAGTTGTTGACATCATCGGCCACATAGGCGGCTGCGGGGTCGGCAGGATCGAAGCGGATGGTGACCGCCTGGCCCTCCTTGAATTCCCGCTTCATGGAGCCGAAGTGGGATTTCATGGTATAGGTATGGCCGTCTGCCTCAAACTGGAATTCCGGGGTGAAGATGGTGACCCGGCGCTTGCCCCTGTGCTGTTCCTCGGCGTGGATCCGGGAGACGACGCCGGCGGCGGTGGCGCTGCAGCGGCGCTTCTGCTGAGCGCCGCCCACCAGAGCCATGACGCCCACTGCCAGGAAAGCAAATGCGAAAATCGCGGCAAAAATACCAAAAATGATCTCAAACATGGGAATGCTCCTTTCGGATATTTGTTATCTTATATCATAGCACATTCCGTCTGCTGGTGCAACGACGGAAACAGCACCTTAAGTCGTACGCTGACGGATGGTCCTGACCAGCCGTTCCACGAATTCCCACACCGGGGGGGCCAGCCAGCGGTCGTAGAGCATGCACAGATACAGCGCCTGGTGGCGGTTTTCCAGCCGGATGCAGGCGATATCCGGGCGGGCGGGCACACATTCGTCGGGGATCACCGCGAAGCCCGCACCGGCGGCCACCAGATCCAGGGCGCCCTGGACGGTGTTGACCTGGCAGAGGATATTCTCATGGGTTTCCGATTCGCTGGCCCATTCCTGGAAGCTGCGGTCCAGGCTGGTGTGGAAGGCGATCTGGGGCAGGTCCGTCAGCAGATGGGGATTGATGGATTCCATTTCCGCCAGGGGATGACCGGAAGGCAGCGCCACGCAGAAATCCCGCTGGCGCAGCCGCCGGAAGTGGAGGCTGCGGTCACGGACGGCGGTGTCCACAATGGCCACGTGGAGATCCTGCCGGCGCACCATATCCATGAGGTTCTCGGCAGCGTCCTCCGTCAGATGGAAGCGGAACCGTTTTTCGTGGGCCAGGTAATCCGCCATCAGCTCCGCCGCGATGCCCTGCAGGGTACCGGACACCAGCCCCAGCCGCACCACGATGGGCGCACGCTCCCGGCTGGCCCGGAGGGTGTGGGTGGCGGTGTTCAGCTCCGCCATGGCGGCATCCACCTTTTTCTGGAAATAGCGGCCCTCCTCCGTCAGCCGGATATTGCGGCCCGTCTTCTCAAAGAGCTTGACGCCCAGCTCCGTTTCCAGATTGTGGATGGCGCTGCTGAGGGAGGGCTGGGAGATTTCCAGCCGGGCGGCGGCCAGGGTGTAATGCTCCACCTGAGCCAGCACGGAGAAATAACGCAGATAGTTATAGTTCAAAGTTTTCAATCCTTTATTCATAGTTTATTTCTATAGATAAAATATCATAACCTTATTGGTTTTGGCAAGAGTAAATAGTATAATCTGAAAAAGAAAAGAAAAATTGAGCAATTTGCTACAAAAATATCGAAACGGATCCTCTGCATGGGTTGGGAGATCCGGTTTTTTGTGCGGATTTGTACGGAGGATGGGAAATTGAAAAGAGTCTCAAAGGCGATGCTCAGCCGGCTGCCCGGCTATCTGAATTATCTGAAAGCCCTGCCGGCGGATACGGTGCATATCTCGGCCACAGCCCTGGCCAGGGCGCTGGATCTGGGTGACGTGCAGGTGCGCAAGGACCTGGCGGTGGTGAGCGACGGCGGCCGCCGGAAGACCGGCCACCAGCGGGAAAATCTGATCCGGGATATTGAGCGATTCCTGGATAACCACAATGTTACCGACGCCATTCTGGTGGGGGCGGGCAAGCTGGGCCAGGCCCTGCTGGATTACAGCGGCTTTGAGGTATTCGGATTGAAGATCGTGGCGGGATTCGACCAGCATCCGGAAGGCAAGCAGTCCCCGGAGGGGACGCCGGTCTATCCCATGGAGGCGCTGGAAGCCTTCTGCACCGGCCACCATGTCAGCGTGGGCGTCATCACTGTTCCCGCCGCCTATGCCCAGGCGGTCTGCGACCGGCTGGTGGCGTGCGGCGTAGAGGCCGTCTGGAATTTTGCCCCCGTGCATCTGAAGGTGCCGGAGCACATCCTGGTGCAGAACGAGAATCTGGCCATTTCCCTGACGGCGCTGCGGATGCGCCTGCGCAACCGGGATGATCCGGATTCCATTATCCTGACATAACAGAAAAAACGGGACAGCTTTCGCTGTCCCGTTCTTTTTTGCAGTTACTTGGCGAATTCCACTGCCTTGGTCTCGCGGATGACATTGACCTTGATCTGGCCGGGGTATTCCAGCTCGGCTTCGATCTTCTTGGCGATGTCCCGGGCCAGGAGGATCATGTTGTCCTCGGTGACCACCTCGGGCTTGACCATGATGCGGACCTCGCGGCCTGCCTGGATGGCGAAGGCCTTGTCCACGCCGGGGTAGGAGCCGGTGAGCTCCTCCAGCTTCTGCAGGCGGCGGATGTAGTTCTCCACGTTCTCGCGGCGTGCGCCGGGGCGGGCGGCGGAGATGGCGTCTGCTGCCTGCACCAGGACGGCGATGACGGTCTTGGGCTCCACGTCGCCGTGGTGTGCCTCGACGGCGTTGACCACAACGGCGTTTTCCTTGTACTTGCGGACCAGGTCGGCGCCCAGCTGCACATGGCTGCCCTCGACTTCGTGGTCGATGGACTTGCCCAGGTCATGCAGCAGGCCGGCGCGCTTGGCCAGTGCCACGTCCACGCCCAGCTCGGCGGCCATGAGGCCTGCGATGTGGGACACTTCGATGGAGTGGTTCAGCACGTTCTGACCGTAGGAAGTACGGTACTTCTGGCGGCCCAGGATCTTCACCAGCTCGGGGTTCAGATTGTGGACGCCGGTCTCGTAGCAGGCCCGCTCGCCTTCCTCCCGGATGGTGCGGTCCACTTCGCGCTTGGCCTTTTCCACCATGTCCTCGATGCGGGTGGGATGGATGCGGCCGTCGGCGATGAGCTTCTCCAGCGCCAGTCTTGCGATCTCCCGGCGGACGGGGTCGAAGCTGGAGACGGTGATGGCCTCGGGGGTGTCGTCGATGATCAGATCGACGCCGGTGATGGTTTCCAGGGTCCGGATGTTCCGGCCCTCGCGGCCGATGATGCGGCCCTTCATCTCGTCGTTGGGCAGTGCCACGACGGATACGGTGGTTTCGGCAGCGTGGTCAGCGGCGCAGCGCTGGATGGCGGTGGCGATGATCTCGCGGCCCTTCTCCTCAGCCTCGTCCTTGAGCTGCTGTTCGATCTCCTTGATCTTCATGGCGGCGTCGTGACGGACTTCGTTTTCCACGCTTTCCAGCAGGTACTGCTTTGCCTGCTCCTGGGTCAGACCGGAGATCTGCTCCAGGGTGTCCTGCTGCTGCTTCTTGATTTCGTCGGCCTGAGCCTGGGTCTCGGTGACCTTGGCCAGCTTGCGGGCCAGCTCTTCTTCCTTGCGTTCGAAAGCTTCGGTCTTCTTGTCCAGGGTGGCTTCCTTCTGTTCCAGGCGGCGCTCCTGCTTGCTGAGCTCCGCTCTGCGTTCTTTGACTTCCTTGTCGTGCTCTGTACGGGACTTATGGATTTCGTCCTTGGCTTCCAGAAGCATTTCCTTCTTCCGGCTCTCACCGGAGCGGATCGCTTCGTTGATGATGCGGGTCGCCTCGGTCTCAGCGGAGCCGATCTCCCGTTCGCCGACCTTCTTGCGGTAGATGATACCAACAGCGAAGCAGACGGCAGCCACCAGCAGATAGCCAACAACGATCAAAATGGTTTTTACGATGGGATCCATAATTCTGATGCGCACCTCCTCTTGTAGTTTTCAGACACGAAACCAGGGGAGGGGTGGAATGACATCTCATCGGTGTTAAAATCTGCATGAAAACCAACCGGGACACCACCCCGGCAGGTCAATTGTCAGAAATAAAACGCCCATGAGGCGTAACATACCATTTCCCCGGCGTCATGCCGGTTATCATGAAACGCCGCACCAAATCAGAAACTGGGGCAGCGTACACCATACCTTATATATTTTAACTGTCCACAGGGGGATTGTCAAGGCCAAATGCACAAATTTTCCAGGACTCCTTTGCATATTTCGGCAAAGAAAACAAAAATAGAGAGACTGTGTGGGGAAAATGGCGGGCGGAGCAGTTCAAACTGCGATTTACAACCTCCGTAAAAGGAAAATCCCGGACGCGTTTGCGTCCGGGATGGTATGGATTACTTCTTGGTCCACAGACCGTCGGCGGGGTACAGGCCCTGCTCGCTCATGGCCTTCAGGGCGGCGACGACGCCGGGTTTGTCGGCGGCGTAGGTGACGCCGTACCACTTGTCGGGGGAGCGCAGCACCTTGACGGTTGCCCTGTTCTCCTCCAGCAGCTGGCCAACGGTGCCGGGCAGGAAGAATTCAGCCTTCACGGCATTGCCGGACAGGGTGGCGTCCAGGAATGCGGGGAACTTGGCCTCGATCTCATCGATGAAGCCGGGGGTGTAGCCCCACAGGTTCATGGAAACGGTGGTCTCGGGGGCCACATCGGTCCAGGTTTCGCCACCGTCGGTGGTGAAACGGATGCCGTTTTCGTACTTCTCGATCTGGGTGCGCTCCACGATGGAAGTCAGATAGCCGTTCTCGTCGGTCTCACAGACGCCGCGGGCCACGGAGCCGTTGTCGGTGACGGTCTTGTCCAGGCGGTAGCCCACCATGGCGTAGTCGTACTTCTCGCCGTCCTGAGCCTGGCACAGGTAGTCGTAGATCACCTTGTAGGCGGACTTGCCGTAGTAGTCGTCGGCGTTGACCACAGCGAAGGGAGCGCCGTCGATGGCTTCCCGGGCGCAGAGGATGGCGTGGCTGGTGCCCCAGGGCTTGGTGCGGTCGGCGGGAACGGTGTAGCCGGCGGGGAGCTTGTCCAGCTCCTGGTAGGCATAGCGGATCTCCATGGGGCAGTTCTCCAGGCGCTTGCCTACGGTCTCCATGAAGTCCTTCTTGATGGCTTCCTTGATGATGATGACGGCAGTCTCGAAGCCTGCCTCATGGGCGTCGTACAGGGAGTAGTCCAGGATCGCCTCGCCGCAGCAGCCCACGGGATCGATCTGCTTCAGACCGCCGTAACGGCTGCCCATACCGGCTGCCAGAACGACAAGAACGGGTTTCTTTGCCATAATTTTTGACCTCCTAAAGTCTTTCTATATTGAACGTAAAATTACAATTGCAGATAAATGGAATCGCCTTTCAGCGCGTCCCAGGAAAATTCGGCAGCCAGCTCCGCAGCGGAAATGGGCGCGTCTTTTTCGATGAGTCCGGCGGCGAAGGCCAGATGGCCGATCAGCTCCGCCGCGGACATCCGCTTGCGCAGCTCACCCAGGTCCAGATCCTTGTCCCGCTTGCTTAAGCGCCGGCCGTCGGGAGCCAGCAGCATGGGAACATGGCCGTAGGTGGGATGGGGGAAGCCCAGCAGCTCCTGCAGGTACATCTGCCGGGGAGCGGAGCTGAGCAGGTCCATGCCCCGGACCACCTCCGTCACGCCGGCCTCGCCGTCGTCCACGGTGACCGCCAGCTGGTAGACGTAC
Source organism: Oscillospiraceae bacterium (assembly GCA_017465745.1). GTDB lineage: Bacteria > Bacillota > Clostridia > Oscillospirales > Oscillospiraceae > Faecousia. The sequence goes on along the minus strand of JAFTVM010000106.1, from coordinate 21,896 downwards.
ACGCCGTCAGCCCGGCGCACCACCATGTCGCCGCAGCCCGTGGCCAGATTCAGGCGGTAGTCCCCCTGTACCAGATCCCGGACGTACCATTCCCGGTCGGGCACCTTGACGCGCCAGGCGGGCCTGCGTCCCGGGGGCGGGGTCTGGAGGTTCCGGCAGGTGCCGGGGTAGACATAGGTGCCGTCGGAAAGATGGGGGGCGTTGACGCTGTGGAGCTGGCTGCGGGTGCAGTAGCAGGGGTACAGCAGACCCTCGTCCATCATTTTTTCGAAATAGCGGTCGTAGACCGCGCTGCGCATGCTCTGGGGCGGGGTCTCGATATCCCAGTCCAGCTCCAGCCACCGCAGATCGTCGCGCAGAATGTCTGCGAAATCGCTGCTGGTCCGCTGGGTGTCCAGATCCTCCATCCGCAGCACCAGTTCGCCTTTGCGGCTTCTCACCGACAGCCAGGCGATGAGGGCGGCAAACACGTTGCCCAGATGCATCCGGCCTGAGGGCGTGGGGGCGAACCGGCCCACCACCTTGTTTTCCGCGCCCATCACAGGAAATTCAGCGCCCAGTACACCACCACACCGGCGATGGCTGCGCATTCGAGAACGGCCAGGACCACAAGCCCCCTGCCGCCCTTCTCGGTGGGAACGGGCTCGTCATCGGGGAGGATCTCATCGCCGTCGGTGCCGATGGGGCGGCTGTGAACCACGCCGCCGTAGCCGTTGGCGAAATTGCGGATGGGAGGTTCGGGCTGTACCGGGGCGTCGCCGCCGGATGCTTTCCGGGGTCCGAATTCTTCCAGGATCTCGTCATAGAGCTTCTCAAATTCTGCGTCATCCAGTTCAGAAGTTTCCTGCTGCGCTTCGGCTGCCAGCAGCTGGTCCTCCAGCGCCTGCAGCTCCTTCTTGGGATCGTCGAACATGCTCCCACCTCCTCAGCCTATTATTATAAGCCAAAAGGGAAGGAAAGTAAAGGCATAAAGATACACAAATCCCCCACCGGGAACGGTGCAACATTGACAAGACACCGTCCCTGTGATAAAATGACACCGTATGCGGGCATGTTAGCCTCAGTGGATTTCGGTGCTGTCACATCAGTGAATGTTTTTAGGAGGATATGCTATGGCAAATCATAATTTTTCTTTTGCCGGTGGCGATATTCTGTCTAAGATGGGTGCAACCTGGTTTGTGTCCTATGCCTATTACGATAAGGTTGACAAGAACCACACGAATTGGAACCGTGTATCTACTGCGTCGTCCCGTAGCTCAAAGTATGTTTCCAGTGTTTCTTATCACAAAGATTGGCTGAGTGAAGTTCTTGTAATGAAAGACGAAAATCTCAGCAAGAACACAATCGGTCTGGATGCCGGACAGGTCAAAGCTATGACAAGAGAGATCCTGGACAACTGGAAATAAGAACAGGTTCACCTGTTTTTATATAATGTGGATCAAGCGAAACGCTCCACCTCGGATCCCTCTCCGTGTAAAAATCAGAGGCACAAAAGAATACGCGGGCATGGTGGAATTGGTAGACTCGGTGGATTTAGGTTCCACTGCGAGAGCGTGCAGGTTCGAGTCCTGTTGCCCGCACCAATAAGAAAAGCACCCCGTTTGGGGTGCTTTTTGTTGATTTTTGCAATGCTTCATTGTAGAATAAAAATGATCGACTTTGTACAGGATTCGAGGAGATGGAAAATGCAAAAAAGGAAAATCAGGATCATTCCGTTTCTGTTGGCGCTGTGTATGTTTTTCACCACGGCAGTACTGCCGGCCGGGGCCGCCAATCCCGGCGGTGTGGAATATATCAATACCCATGTCAACACCGGCAATCAGCGGGAGGATATCCTGGCTGTGGCGTTCACCCAGCTGGGATACATGGAAAAGGTGGAAAATGACACCAAATACGGCGACTGGCTGGGCTATCCCTTTCAGCCCTGGTGTGCCTCCTTTGTGTCCTGGTGCGCCCGGCAGGCGGATATCTCCACGGATATTCTGAATGACAGCCCCAGAGCCAATCCTACCAGCTTTGGGATCAAGTCCTACCACGGTAAAAACTATACCCCCAAGCCCGGCGACCTCTTTTTCACGGAAGAGTACACCCATGTGGGTATCGTTTGGTATGTGGAGGGTGATTTCTTCTACTGCATCGAAGGCAACGCCAAATACCACGATTACCAGGTGCCCGATGATCCGGAAGTGGACAGCTATTATGTCATGACCAACAAGCGGCTCATCAGCGCCCACTATTTCGGCGTGCCCGCCTACGAGGGCTGCGACAAGGATCACACCTACATCAAGGGCACTGAAAGCGCCCATCCCCACAAGACCTATTATCAATGTACCGCCTGCGGCGACAAGTACTACACGGGCTACAATGCCGTGAAGCCCGGCTGCGGCAGCTGCTATGCCTGCGGCTGTTCCTCCTCTTCCAAGGGCTACTATCTGATGTCCACCACTGCCGGTCCCATCCGGATCCGTACCACCCACAGTACCTCTGCCGATTATGTGGGCTATGTCTCCGACGGCGCGGTGGTGTATGTCCACGGTATGTCCTACGGCTGGGCGTATATTGAATACGACGGTCTGCGGGGGCATATCAAGGCGAAATATCTGACCAAATACCACGATGTCCCGGCGTCCCCCACACTGAGCGCCGACAGGACGAAATATGTGGTGGGGGACGATGCCGTCATCACCTGGAACGCGCCTGCCAACACCGAGCAGTACCGCCTGAAGGTCTACAGGGACGGCGTACTCTACAAGGAGCAGACCCTGGGGCTGACCCGGACCTTTACCATGACGGATCTGCCTGTGGGTGAGTATGAGGTGCAGGTCATTGCCTGCAACCGTTCTGGCGCTTCCGCGGCGGGCAAGGTGAAGCTGACGGTTCTGGACACCTATACCCTGACCTATGATGCCGCCGGCGGCACCGGCGCACCGGCAGCCCAGACCCAGGCGGAGGGTGACTCCGTCACTGTCAGCAATACCGTTCCCGTCCGGGCGGGCTATACCTTCCTTGGCTGGAACATGGAAAAGACGGGCAAATTCGCCCGGTATGTGGGCGGCGACATCCTCAGCGCCTATGACGACCTGACCCTGTATGCCGTGTGGAAGCGCGACGATGCGACCCTGGCAGAAATGACCATTTCCCGGCTGCCTGCATCGCTGATCTACCTCAAGGGTGAGGAACTGGACACCACGGGTCTGGCGCTGGAGCTGACCTATTCCGACGGTACCGGGCATATTGTCACCGAGGGCTATACCACGGCGGGCTTTGAATCCGAAACCTACGGCACCAAGACCGTTACGGTGGCCTATGACACCCTGACTGCCGCCTATGAGGTGGAGGTGGTGCCCTACCTGCCCGGCGATATCGACCTGAACAAAACCGTCAACCGGGATGATGTGATGCAGCTTCTGTGGCACATTTCCTTCCCGGCGGAGTTCCCCATCCGGGTGCCCGCGGACTTCACCGGCGACGGCACGGTGAACCGGGACGACGTGATGCAGCTTCTGTGGCATATCTCCTTCCCCGACCAGTTCCCCCTGGAGGTCGAATGGGAGGAAGAGGCGCTGCCCACGGAACCTGAAGAGCCTACAGAGCCTGAGGAACCAACGGAACCTGAAGCGCCTACAGAGACTGAACAGCCTACAGAGTCTGAGGAACCCACGGAACCCGAAGCGTCTACAGAGCCTGAGGAGCCTACCGAGCCTGAGGAATCCACGGAACCTGAAGCGTCCACCGAGCCTGCAGAAGCCACGGAGCCGGAAGAACCCACTAACCCCGCAGAAGGAGAATAACCAATGAAAAAGATCATTTCCATTATGCTGTGCCTGGTGCTGGCAGGTATGGTGTTTCTGGGGACTGCCCAGAATGCGGAAGCGGCGGGCAGCGCCCACATGAGCATCCGCAGCTCCTCCGGTACCCTGTACCGGGGCGATACCTTCACACTGACGGTGAGCCTGTCCAATGACCAGCCCGTCAGCAACGGCGGCGTGATCCTCAGCTACGACAGCAGCGCCTTTGAATTCCTGGGAGGCAGCTGCAATGTCAGCAACGCCACCCTGGCAGAAGTTTCCGCGTCCCGCAACGGCGGCGTTTTCGTGATGCAGACCGATGCGGTGGTTTCCGGCACCATTTTCACCATCAACATGCGGGTGAAGGATTCCGCTTCCTTCGGCAGCCACAGCATCTCCGGCTCCGCCAGCCTCAGCGTACCCTGCAGCCTCAGCGGTACCAGCGTCACCGTATCCTGCCGCCATTCCTACGGCAGCGCCACCCAGGTGGACGGCAGTAATCATGAGAGCGCATGCACCATCTGCGGTCAGCAGAAGACCGAAGCCCACAACTGGAACAGCGGCACGGTGGTGAAGGCTGCCACCTGTAAGGATACCGGCACCAGGCGGCTGACCTGCACCGGCTGCGCCGCAACCAAGGAGGAGACCATTCCTGTGACCAACGACCACAAGTATGGTTCCTGGAGCAAGCTCAGCGATACCCAGCACAGCCATACCTGTACCGTCTGCGGCAAGCAGGAGAATGCCAATCATACCTGGAACAGCGGCAAGGTGATCAAGGCGGCCACCTGCAAGGATACCGGCACCAGGCAGCTGACCTGCACCGGCTGCGCCCATACCAAGAATGAGACTATCCCCGTCACCAATAACCACAAATACGGTTCCTGGAGCAAGGTCAGCGACACCAAGCACAGCCGCACCTGCAGCGTCTGCGCCAAAAAAGAAACCGTGAACCACACCTGGAACAGCGGCACCGTCACCGAAAAAGCCACCTGTCAGCAGACCGGTAAGCGCAAGCTGACCTGTACCGGCTGCAGCGCCACCAAAATGGAGACCATCCCCATCGCGGATCACGATTACGGAGAATGTGTATTTGTCGATGACGCCGATCACAAGCGGATCTGCAGTGTCTGCAGCCATGTGCTGACGGAGGGCCATCAGTACGGCGATGGCTGGAAGCATGACGAAAACTGGCATTTCCGCAGCTGCGCCGGCTGCGGCAATGAAACGGAGCAGGCTGCCCACACCCCCGGCCCCAAGGCTACGGAGACAACGGATCAGGTCTGCACCGTCTGTAACCGGATCCTGAAGCCCAAAGGCGCCCATGTCCACAGCTTTGCCGAAACCTGGACCACCGACGAGATGGGCCACTGGCATGCCTGCGATGACTGCAACGAGAAGGACAGCGCCGCGCCCCATGATTTTGACGGTGCCTGCGACGCCGACTGCAACACCTGCGGCATGATCCGTGAGCCTGCCCACGCCCCCGCGGAGGACTGGACCTCCGACAGCACCGGCCACTGGTACGCCTGCGCCGACTGCGGTGAAAAGGTGGTCTTCGATCCCCACACCGCCGGTCCGGCGGCCACCATTTCCAACCCGCAGGTCTGTACCGTCTGCGATTTCGAGATGGCCCCGGTGCTGCCCCATGACCATGTGTTTGATGATCAGGGCACCATCCACAGCCATGCCTGCGCCTGCGGGGAAGTCTACACGGCGGAGGCTGGCGACTGCGAAATCTGCGGGTCCTTCCCTTGGTGGATCCTGTGCATCGTAGAAGCGCTGGTCTTCTGCGGCATCCTGGGCGTCGGATATTTCCGGCTGAAAAAGCGGGGCATCCGCCTGTTGTGAATGCTTGAGCCGAATCCTTTCGTGGGGTGATCTCCCCCTCGGATTCCGCTGCGAGCGCGTGCAGGTTTGAGTCCTGTTGCCCGCACCAATATAAACAGCAGTGATACAGGCCGTACCACTGCTGTTTTCTTTTTTGAAATTTTACCCATAAAACCGATTGACAAGGTAGGTTTTTGGTGTTATACTTCAATCACCTACCAAACAGGTGAGTAATTAGACAAAAAGAGGTGTTCTCTCATGAAGAACTACTTTGAGGCTCTGGTCAGAGCCAATTTCCGTTTTGGGCGAATGTGCGGCTGTCGATGTCCGTAACCACAATTCACGTTCAGAAAGGAAATGGACCATGTCTAACTACAAATTTGAGACGTTACAGCTCCACGTTGGTCAGGAAACCGCTGATTCTGCCACCGATGCCCGTGCTGTTCCGATTTACGCCACTACTTCCTATGTATTCCATAACTGCGCCCACGCTGCTGCCCGGTTCGGGCTGACCGATGCCGGCAACATCTACGGCCGTCTCACCAACTCCACCCAGGACGTTTTCGAGAAGCGCATCGCCGCGCTGGAGGGTGGTGCAGCTGCCCTGGCGGTGGCTTCCGGCGCTGCTGCCATCTCCTATGTGCTCCAGGCGCTGGGTCAGAACGGTGGTCACTTCGTTGCCCAGAAGACCATCTACGGCGGCAGCTACAATCTTCTGGAGCATACTCTCCCCAATTTCGGCATTACGGCCAGCTTCGTGAATATCCATGATCTGGAGGAAGTCGAAGCCGCCATTCAGGACAATACTCGGGCGATTTACATTGAGACCCTGGGCAATCCCAACAGCGACATTCCCGACATTGACGCCCTTGCGGAACTGGCGCACAGGCACGGACTGCCCCTGGTGGTGGACAACACCTTCGGCACCCCCTACCTGATCCGTCCCATCGAGCATGGTGCGGACATCGTGGTCCACTCCGCAACCAAGTTCATCGGCGGTCACGGCACCACCCTGGGCGGCGTCATTGTGGATTCCGGCAAATTCGACTGGACTGCATCCGGCAAGTACCCCGCCATTGCGGAACCCAATCCCAGCTACCACGGCGTTTCCTTTGTGGATGCCGCCGGTCCTGCCGCCTTCGTCACCTACATCCGGGCGGTGCTGCTGCGGGATACCGGTGCCTGCATCTCCCCCTTCGCAGCATTTCTGCTGTTACAAGGTATAGAAACATTATCTCTCCGGCTGGAACGCCATGCCCAGAACACAAAGAAGGTGGTGGAATTCCTGGCCAAGCACCCCCTGGTGGAGCACGTGAACCATCCCAGCCTGGAAGACCATCCCGACCACGCCCTGTATGAGAAATACTTCCCGGGCGGCGGCGCTTCCATCTTCACCTTTGAGATCAGGGGCGGCGTGGAGGAAGCCCACAGATTCATCGACAATCTGAAGATCTTCTCCCTCCTTGCCAACGTGGCGGATGTGAAGAGTCTGGTGATCCACCCGGCCACCACCACCCACTCCCAGCTCACCGAAGCCGAGCTGCTGGATCAGGGCATCAAGCCCAACACCATCCGGCTGTCCATCGGCACCGAACATATCGACGACATTCTTTCTGACCTGCAAGCATGCTTTGACGCAATTTAAGGAGGAACTATCATGGCTAACATTTACACTTCCGCAGACCAGCTCATCGGCCACACTCCCCTGCTGGAGCTGACCCATATTGAAAAGAAGTTCGATCTGAAGGCGAAGATCCTTGCCAAGCTGGAGTATTTCAACCCTGCCGGTTCCGTCAAGGACCGCATCGCCCGTGCCATGATCGACGACGCGGAGGCCAGCGGCAGGCTGACCCCCGGCTCTGTCATCATCGAGCCCACCTCCGGCAACACCGGCATCGGCCTGGCTGCCGTTGCCGCCGCCCGGGGCTACCGGATCATCATTGTCATGCCCGACACCATGAGCGTGGAGCGCCGCCAGCTGATGAAGGCCTACGGTGCGGAGCTGGTGCTGACGGAAGGTGCCAAGGGCATGAAGGGGGCCATCGCCAGGGCACAGGAACTGGCAGCGGAGATCCCGGGCAGCTTCATCCCCAGTCAGTTCACCAATCCCGCCAACCCCAAGGCCCACTATCTGACCACCGGGCCGGAGATCTGGGAGGATACCGATGGCACTGTCGATATCTTCGTGGCAGGCGTGGGCACCGGCGGCACCATCACCGGCGTGGGCACCTATCTGAAGGAGCAGAAGCCGGAAGTGAAGGTGGTTGCCGTGGAGCCTGCCTCCTCCCCCGTCCTGTCCACCGGCGTTCCCGGCCCCCACAAGATCCAGGGCATCGGTGCAGGCTTTGTGCCCGATGTGTTGAACACGAATGTTTTCGACGAGATCGTAACCGTCACCAACGAGGACGCCTTCGCCACCGGAAAACTCATTGGCAAGGCTGAGGGCGTCCTGGTGGGCATCTCCTCCGGCGCTGCTGTCCGGGCAGCCATCCAGCTCGCCCAGCGGGAAGAAAACACAGGAAAGACCATTGTGGTCCTCCTGCCCGATACCGGCGACCGCTATCTGTCCACACCCCTCTTTGCCGATTGATAATCTGTCCAAGCTGTGCTATACTGAGAAAAAAGTGAGGTGAGATTCCCATGATGATTTCAACAAGAGGCCGCTACTGCCTGCGGGTGATGATCGATCTGGCAGAGCATCAGGGCGACGGCTATATCCGCATGAAGGACGTGGCGGAGCGTCAGGGGATCTCCCTGAAATATCTGGAAAAGATCCTGCCCGTGCTGGCGAAGAACAATATCGTCGATGGCATCCAGGGCAAGGGCGGCGGCTACCGCCTGAGCAGAGCGCCGGAAGATTATACCTTGGGGGAGATTCTGCGGCTGACAGAAGGTACTCTGGCTCCCGTTTCCTGCCTGGAATGCGGTGCTGCGCCCTGCGACCGGGCGGCAGACTGCCGGACACTCCCGGTCTGGACAGAACTGGACCGGCGGATCAACGACTATCTGGACAGTGTCACGCTGGCAGATCTCATCAAAAATCCTTCCCTGAGGTGACACCACCTTTCGGTTCCGCTGCGAGCGCGTGCAGGTTCGAGTCCTGTTGCCCGCACCAATAAGAAAAGCACCCTTCGGGGTGCTTTTTGTATGTAATCAGCCGCCGCATAAAAAATCCCCGCCTCCGAAGAGGCGGGGATTCGTTTGGGGTGATGTCTCAGGGATTACTCCTGGGGCAGCAGGGGCTCGTTGACGTTCCAGCAGACATAGTAGGTGCCGATCTGGCCGATGGTGTAGTACTCGTCAGCGTACTCGACCTTCAGGGAAGCCATCTCGTTGGTGGGAACGGAGTCGATCTCCAGCCAGCTGCCGTTCTTGAAGTTGGTCAGCATGTTGTTGTCGTCGTCGGACAGGTAGAACTTGATCTCTTCCATGGTGACATCGTCAGCGGCATGGTAGTTGGCGTTCTTGGCGACGGTGATGACGGAGCTGTGCTCCCAGGCGGTCATGGTGTAAGCGCCGTTGGAAACGTAGGTGGAAGCGTCGGTTGCCCAAGCCTCGTCAACGTTTGCTGCGTTGTAGACGGGGAAGTAGGTGGGGAATGCCAGCAGCTCGTTCCAGTAAGCAACGGCATTGTTCAGGGTGACTTCCAGGGTGCGGTCGTCCAGAGCGGCGACAGCCAGCTTGCCCTCGGAGTAGCCCTTGATGACGTCGAACATGTACTCGTAGTCACCGACGACGTCGATAACGCGCTGCCAGGAATCTGCGAAGTCCTTGGCGGTCAGGGGCTCGCCGTTGGACCACTTCAGGCCTTCCTTCAGGGTGTAGGTGTAGGTGACGGTGCCGTCCTCGTTCTCAACGCCTTCGACCAGCTCTTCAACGCAGTCGGGAGCGATGACCAGGTTGCCGTTGGCATCCTGATCCCACTTGGCCAGACCGGCGAACAGGTGGCTGATCATGGTGGCGCAGTCAGCGGCGGAGTTCAGAGCGGGATCCATGGTGTCGGGCTCGGAGCCGATGCAGACGGGCAGGGACTCGGTGCCGCCGTTAACGGTGGTCTTCCAGAAGTACTTGTAGCCCAGGGGGTTGTAGAAGAAGCCGTCGACGGAGTCGTCCAGCATGAAGGTGGTGGTGTAGAAGTAGATGGGAACGATGGCGCCGGTGGACATCAGCAGGTCCTCGGCTCTGTGCATCAGCTCATAGCGGGTCTCGAAATCGGTGCAGGTCTTGATCAGGCCGATGATCACGTCGTAGGTCTCGGCCCAGGTGCCGTTCTCGACCTTGACGTCGTAGCCCAGGTCGGTCAGATCCAGGGAGTAGACAGCGACGGAGGCGTGCTCGCCCTTGCCGAACTGAACGTCGTTGTTGCCGGAGGTGGAGGTCCACATATCCAGGAAGGAGATGGGATCGTTGTAGTCGGCCAGCCAGCCGTTACGGGCCACGGAGTAGTCACCGTTCTTACGGGTGTTCAGGAAGGTGTTCCATTCCTGGTTCTCCAGGTTCATGGTGATGCCCACGCCGGACAGAGCGCCCTGCAGGTACTCAGCGATGGCCTTGTGGCTCTCGTTGGTGTTGTAGATGTAGTTCAGGGTGGGGAAGTTGACCAGCATGCCCTGCTCGTCGACCTCGTAGTACTTGGTCAGGATCTCGTAAGCCTTGGCGTAGTTGTCCTCGAAAGCTTCGGCGGAAGCGTCGAAGTAGCCGATGTAGTCGTCGGAGTTGCCGGCGTTCTGGTAGAACTCGGAGCCGTCAGCGTCGGTCATGCCCATGGCGACGAAGGAGGAAGCGGGCAGCTCACCGCCCTGGGAAACGCTCTCGACGATGTAGTTGCGGTCGAACAGCAGGCCGATGGCGTAGCGGATCTCAGCCTCAGCCAGTGCCTTCTCTTCGGCGGTCATTTCGGTGGAGACATTTTCGTTGTCGCCATCGGTGGGGGGATTGGTCTCGTTGTTGCTGGAGGAGCCGCAGGCAGCCAGGCTCATAACCATGACGATGGCCAGCAGGAGCGCAATCAGTTTCTTCATGTTTCATGTTCCTTTCTCATGTTAGTTTGAGGCACCGCTAAAAACCCTCCCTTTGCGGCTTGGCCGGATCTTTGGCTCCAACTATGCGTTTCGAAAATCCCGCAATACACAGAGGATTCCGGAATTTCCGAAACTTTATTTGAAACCAAATCTCTCGTCCAATCCATCAAAAAAGGATTTTCAGAGGATGCCCATATTCATACCCGCCAAAGCAGGTGTGAAGCGGATTGGGGCGGATGATCAGTTGATCTTGTCCATGTTGTGGCAGGCCACGAAGTGGCCGGTGGAGACCTCCTTGAATTCCGGCATGGATTCCGCGCAGGCGTCGGTGGCATAGGGGCAGCGGGTGCGGAAGGGGCAGCCGGAGGGGGCGTTCAGGGGGCTGGGGATATCGCCGGAGAGGACGATGCGCTTGTTCTCTCTTGCCTTCTTGGGGTCGGGCAGGGGAACGGCGGACATCAGGCTCTTGGTGTAGGGGTGCAGGGGATGGTCATAAATTTCGCCCGCGTCAGCCAGCTCTACCATCTTGCCCAGGTACATGACGGCGATACGGTCGGAAATGTGCCGGACCACCAGCAGGTCGTGGGCGATGAAGAGGTAGGTCAGATCCATCTGCTCCTGCAGCTCATCGAACATGTTGATGACCTGGGCCTGGATGGAAACGTCCAGGGCGGAGACAGGCTCGTCGCAGACCACGAATTCGGGATTCATGGACAGGGCACGGGCGATGCCGATACGCTGGCGCTGGCCGCCGGAGAACTCGTGGGCGTAGCGGTTGGCATGCTCGGAGTTCAGGCCCACCTTGGCCATCAGCTCCAGGATGCGCTCCTGGCGTTCTTTTTTGTTCTGGTACATCTTGTGGACGTCCAGAGGCTCGGCGATGATGTCGGAGACAGTCATACGGGGATTCAGGGAGGAGTAGGGGTCCTGGAAGACCATGGCGGTCTTCTTGCGGTACTCCAGAATATCCTTCCTGGTGACCACCTGCTTGCCGTCGAACCAGATCTCGCCGGAGGTGGGCTTGTACAGGTGCAGCAGGGTGCGGCCCACGGTGGTCTTGCCGCAGCCGGATTCGCCAACCAGACCCAGGGTCTCGCCCTTGCGGATGGCGAAGGAGACGTCGTCCACAGCCTTCAGGGGCTTGGAGGAAAACAGGCCGGTGGTGATATTGAAGTATTCCTTCAGATTCTTGACTTCAACCAGAGTTTTTACGTCGCTCATTCAGCCGCGCCTCCTTCCTTTTCCATTTCTTCTTTCACGTTCATCCAGCAGGCGGCCTGATGCCATTCGTTGATCTGCATCCGCTCGCAGCGCTGGCGCAGGCAGATCTTCATGGCTGCGTCGCACCGGGGGGCGAAGGGGCAGCCGGCGGGCATGTTCAGCAGGTCGATGGGGGTGCCGGTGATGGGCTGCAGCTTCTGGCCATCGTTTTCGATGGTGGGGATGGAGCGGATCAGGCCCTTGGTGTACTCGTGCTTGGGGTTGTAGAAGATCTCGTCGGCGGTGCCCTGCTCGCAGATGGAGCCGGCGTACATGACGATGACTTCGTCACACATCTGGGCGACGACGCCCAGGTCGTGGGTGATCATGATGATGGCCATGCCCAGCTCCTTCTGCAGGCTCTGCATCAGCTCCAGGATCTGAGCCTGGATGGTGACGTCCAGGGCGGTGGTGGGCTCGTCTGCGATGAGGATGTCAGGCTCACAGGCCAGAGCCATGGCGATCATGATGCGCTGGCGCATACCGCCGGAGAACTCGTAGGGGTACTGGTTCATGCGCTTCTCGGGCTCGTTGATGTTGACCAGGCGCAGCATCTCGATGGCGCGCTCCCGGGCCTGCTTCTTGTTGCGGTTGGTATGCAGCAGGATGGCCTCCATCAGCTGGCGGCCGATGGTGTAGGTGGGGTTCAGGGAGGTCATGGGGTCCTGGAAGATGATGGAGATCTTGTTGCCGCGGATCTTCTTCATTTCCTTTTCGCCGGCGCCCACCAGCTCTTCACCATTGAATTTGATGGAGCCGGAGACGATCTTGCCGGTCTTTTCCAGGATCTGCATGACGGAATAGGCGGTGACGGACTTACCGGAGCCGGACTCGCCCACGATGCCCAGGACCTTGCCGTGGTCCAGGTTGAAGGACACGCCGTTGACGGCCTTCACTTCGCCTGCGGGGGTATAGAAGGAGGTGCGCAGGTCTTTTACTTCTAACATTGCCATAGTTGCATCCTCCTTAATTCTTCAGCTTGGGGTCAAAGGCATCCCGCAGACCGTCGCCGAACAGGTTCAGGGACAGGACGATCAGGGAGATGACGATGGCGGGGATCACCAGACGGTGGGGGTAGGAGGTGATGCCGTTGAGGGCATCGGAGGCCAGGCTGCCCAGGGAGGGCATGGGGGCGTTGACGCCCAGGCCCAGGAAGGACAGGTAGCTCTCGGTGAAGATGGCGCTGGGGATCTGCAGGGCGGTGGAGATGACCACCACGCTGATGCAGTTGGGCAGCAGGTGCTTGGTGATGACCCAGCCGGCCTTGGCGCCGGTGGACTTGGCGGCCAGCACGTACTCCTGCTCCTTCAGGGACAGGATCTGGCCGCGGATCTGGCGGGACATGCTGACCCAGTAGAGCAGCGCGAAGATGATGAACAGGGAGATCATATTGCTGCCCAGCTTTTCAAGGACGGTGCCCTCGATAAGCTGGCCCAGGGAGACCTTCATGACGGAGGCCAGCAGGATGACCATCAGCATATCGGGCAGGGAGTAGATGATATCGACGATGCGCATGATGATCAGGTCCACCTTGCCGCCGATGTAGCCGGCGATGGAGCCCACCGTCATGCCGATGATCAGCACGATGATGCTGGCGAAGAAGCCCACGGCCAGGGAAATGCGGGTGCCGTAGACCACACGGATGAAGTAGTCACGGCCGGCGGAGTCGGTGCCGAAAACATGGGGGAACACGTCCTCGCCCGCCGCGATCCGCTCCAGTTCGGTCTCGCCGTACTCGAAGGGAGCCAGGTTGTTGTAGGAAGCGTCAACGGGCTTGCCGGGACGGACGCCCAGCATGGTGTCGTAGCTGTAGGGCCAGAAAGCGGGGAGAAGAATGGCGGCCAGGGTGACGGCCACGATGACGATGAGGCTGATGGTGGCGATCTTGTTCCGGAACAGGCGCTTCATGCCGTCCTTGAAGAAGGTGGTGGAGGGGCGCATCTGTACCATGTAGGCCTTTTCCGCGTCGGTGGCGGGCAGGAAATCGTCCATATCGACGTGCATACTCAGACCGGGATATTTCTTAAGCTTCATATCGGCACCTCCTTATTCCAGGGTGATTCTGGGATCGACGACCTTGTAGAGGATGTCGCTGACCAGGTTCATGATGACGATCAGGGTAGCCAGCACGATGGTGGTACCCATGATCAGGGGATAGTCACGGCCGGTGATGGAGCTGACGAAGTAGCGGCCGATACCGGGGACGGCAAAGATCTGCTCGACAACCAGAGAGCCGGTGACGATGTAGGCCAGCATGGGGCCGAAGTAGGTGATGACGGGGATCAGGGAATTCTTCAGGGCATGGCCGAAGATGATCTTCAGCTGGGAGACGCCCTTGGCCCGTGCGGTGCGGATGTAGTCCTGGCCCAGAACGTCCAGCATGGACGAGCGGGTCAGACGGGTGATGTTTGCCATGGGGGACAGGGACAACGTGATGATGGGCAGGATCAGGCCCTCTGCCGTTTCGCCATTGGCCGGCACGAGCCCCAGCATCTGGGCAAACACCAGCAGCAGCAGCGTACCCATGATGAACGAGGGCATGGAGATGCAGGCGGTGGTGATGACCATGATGACCTTGTCGATGACCTTATTGCGGCGCAGGGCAGCCACGGCGCCCAGGACAACGCCGCAGACCAGGGCGATGCTGGCGGCGGTGAGACCCAGCTTGATGGAAACGCCCATGCTCTCGGTGATCACATCGATGACCTGGCGGCCGCGCAGCTTCAGGGAGGGGCCGAAGTCAAAACGGGTGACGATATCCTTGAGATAGGTGAAGTACTGCTCCGGCACCGGCTTGTCCAGGCCGTACTTGGCCTCCAGCGCAGCGGTGGCGGCTTCGGAGATGGCCTTTTCGCCCAGGAAGGGGCCGCCGGGCACGGCGCGCATGACGAAGAAGGTCACCGTGATGACCACCCAGACCGTCAGGACAGCCAGGGCAATGCGCTTGAGGATGTATAATAATGTCTTGGAATTCATAGGATCCTTCCTTTCCTGAGATTACCGTCACCGGATGATTGTATAGGTTGTATACAGTCTATGAATGTGATATTCAAACCCGGTTTGTGGCGGCAGTTGGTCAATATCCTGTATCATGCCAATTATAAAGATTATAATATAGTGAATCCATGTTTTCAACATGCTTATTTTCTGAAAATTCACACTATTTTAACAACTGTTTTGTGACTTTTGTGCATGGACAAGTGTCCGCGCGCTGAGAATTGGTGGAAATTATGCAAATCATATGCATTTTGTCCTATTTTTGCGCCCTGTGAAGCCCTTTGGTGCAGCAGATCGCCGCCGGCGTGTGTGCACATTGACGGGGGTGTCCATGAAATAAGGCTTCGCCCGGGGGGAGAAGCCTATTGATTCACCGGAGCGCCTGCAGGACGGTCAGGGCTGCGCTGTCCACGGCGGTGTTGTCCGCATTCAGCATTCCAAGTTCGATTCCCACCTTGTTGCTGCCGTGGTAATCGCTGCCGCCGCTGACCAGCAGGCCGTGCTGCGCCGCCTGCTGCAGCAGGAAGGCGGTATCCGGCCTGTCGTAGCGGGAATAGCAGCACTCCAGTCCCCGGATGCCGTACTCCATCAGGATGGCCAGCCGGGCGTTGAATTCCGCCGGGGTCAGCCGTCGCTCTCCCTCGCCCCCCAGGGGATGCGCCCAGACGGGGATGCCTCCGGCGTGGAGGATGCTTCGGATGGCGGTTTCCGCTCCGATGCGGCCGGCGCCGCCCCTGCAGGGGTTGATGTAGTCCCGGATAGCGGTATCCCTATCCGGCGCCAGCCCCCGCTTCACCAGAATGTTACCCAGATGGGGCTTGCCGGGGGATTTCTGACGGCGCAGCCACGCCGCCTCCTCTTCCGTCAGAAGGATGCCGAACCGCTCCGCCAGGAACGCGATGCGTTTTTGGGTCTTTTCCTGCCGCAGCCGGCGGCCCTCTTCCAGCGCTGCCAGGAAGACGGGGTCTCCCGGATCATAGCCGTAGCCCAGAATATGGCACTTGCCCCCGGGGAACGCGCAGGAAAACTCGATGCCCCGGATGAAGCGCAGCCCCGCCGGAACATCCGTCACGGACACTGCCCCATCGATGGTGTCGTGGTCGGTGATGGCGAGGATCCCAACTCCCCGGGCCGCCGCTTTCGCCAGCACCTGGGCGGCGGTGTCGCTGCCGTCGGAGGCGGTGGTGTGGATATGCAGATCTGCTTTCATGACGCTTCCCCCTTTTTCCTTTCAGTATAGCACGCTGCGCCCGGTGCTGCAAACAGAAAAGGCGCCCCCTGGGGCGCCTTTTCGTGATGATCAGCGGATGCCGTACTTTTCGATGATGTAGTCCATATCCTTGTCGCCACGGCCGGATAGGCAGATCAGGACGGAGCCCTTGCCCATCTTCTTGGCCAGCTTCATGCCGTAGGCAACGGCGTGGGCGCTCTCGATGGCGGGGATGATGCCCTCCATGCGGGACAGGGTGAAGAAGGCGTCGATGGTCTCCTCGTCATCGACGACGTCGTACTTGACGCGGCCCAGGTCGTGCAGGAAGGCATGCTCGGGGCCGGAGGAGGGGTAATCCAGGCCGGAGGCCACGGAATAGACGGGGGCAGGCTCGCCGTTGGCATCCTTGAGCATGATGGAATTGAAGCCGTGCATGATGCCCTCTTCGCCGTAGGTCAGGGAAGCGGCATGATCGCCCAGGGTGGTGCCGCGGCCCAGGGGCTCGACACCGTAGATGTCCACGGGGTCATTGAGGAAGCCGGAGAACATGCCCATGGAGTTGGAGCCGCCGCCGACGCAGGCCACGACGGCGTCGGGCAGCTCGCCGGTCATGCCCACAAACTGCTCACGGGCCTCGATGCCCACCACGCTCTGGAAGTCGCGGACCATCATGGGGAAGGGATGGGGACCCACGACGGAGCCGATGCAGTAGATGGAATTTTCGTAATCGGCGGCATAGGCGGCAAAAGCGGCGTCCACGGCCTCTTTCAGGGTAGCCAGACCGTGGGTGACCTCCACGACATTGGCACCCAGGATCTTCATGCGGGCCACGTTGGGAGCCTGCTTCTTGATATCCACGGCACCCATATAGATGTCGCACTCCAGACCAAAGTAGGCAGCGGCGGTGGCCAGGGCCACGCCGTGCTGGCCGGCGCCGGTCTCAGCGATGAGCTTCTTCTTGCCCATGTACTTGGCAAGCAGCGCCTCGCCCATGCAGTGGTTGAGCTTGTGGGCACCGGTGTGGTTCAGATCCTCACGCTTGACATAGAGCTGAACATTGCCCAGGGAGTTGGACAGGCGCTCCAGGTGAGAGATGGGGGTGGGACGGCCCTGGAACTCCCGGCGGATGCGGCGCAGCTCGGTGATGAATTTGCTGGACTTGCAGATGGTGAAGTAAGCCTCGGTAATCTCATCCATTGCCTTCTTCAGCTCAGGCGTGACGTAGGTTCCGCCGTACTTGCCGAAAAAGCCGTTCTCATCGGGGTAATTCTTAAAATAGGTATCAAAATCCACATTGTTAAACTTCATAAATATTCCTCCAAATCAGATGATTGTTATTTTGTGTTGATTGCGGTCACGTTCAGCGACGCCATCGTCTGGTCAGTAACATAGTAATTCCTCCCAAAATAAAAAACGTCCCTGACAGAATGCCTCTTCTGTCAAGGACGAATAAAAGCTTTATCCGCGGTGCCACCTTGCTTTCACAGGGAGCGACCCTGTGCCCTTGCGGGATGCCTGCACATCCCCGGCAACTGACGTATGCCCACACGTTGCAGAATACTCTGGGGAAGCCCCATTTGACTGCACCCTCAGCGGTCCATTTGATAATGTGTTTCTCACCCGGCTCCCAGCGCCCCGGACTCTCTGTGGAGGCATCACTACCGTTATCTCCGCTTCAACGGTTTGTATTCGGTTGCCCGTATCATACCACGGAGACATTTGTCTGTCAAGTGCCGCCCGGATTTTTTTACCTCCGGGAATCGCTTCCAATTGTAGTTTATCGTACCGTTAGGAATTAAACCGTAGGGGCCGTCGAGGGCGCCGGCCCCTACAATAGGTTTCCAAAACCGAGCGATAAACGACAATTTGTTCCGCTGTGTGTTTTGTGGTGGGGTGAACATGTACTTTTATTCGGCGGACACAATTTGAACATTTTGAACGAATTGTATTGACACGTTCTGTTTAATATGTTAAACTGCAAGCAACCGAATAGAGCAAAATGATAGAGGTGCGTCGCATCAAGAGTACCGCTGCCGGGAGGCCTTCGCAGGGCTGGGGCGGATGGGAAAGGGATCGTCGCCGAAGAAAGCTCAGGCGAACGGCTTTCTGGTCAGGCAGGATAAGACCTGTCCGACTGTCGCATCAGCGGAGTGCTATCATCATGCATCAAGTATCCGAGATGATATATTGCTGTATTTTGATAGCCGATGCCCAGCATCGGCTTATTTTTTTCGAAGGAGTGCTATTATTATGAAGACTGAAAGCATTTTCCGGGGCGCAGCCACCGCCCTCATCACCCCCATGAACGCAAATGGCGTGGATTACCCTGCACTCAAGAAGCTCATCGAATGGCAGATCGAATCCGGCATCGACGCCCTGGTCATCTGCGGCACCACCGGCGAAGCCTCCACCCTCACCGATGAAGAGCACCGCCAGGTTCTGAAGTTCGCACTGGAGGTGGCGGGCGGCCGTGTCCCCATGATCGCCGGCACCGGCTCCAATGATACCGACTACGCCATCGAGCTGACGCAGTACGCCTGCGGGATCGGCTATGACGGCATGCTGGTGGTAACTCCCTACTATAATAAGACCACCCAGCGCGGCCTGATCGCCATGTTCACCGCCATTGCCGACGCCTCCACCAAGCCTCTGATCCTCTACAACGTGCCTTCCCGCACCGGCGTCAATATCGAGCCTGCCACCTATGTGGCCCTGGCCGATCATCCCAACATCGCCGCCATCAAGGAGGCCAGCGGCAATATCTCCAAGATCGTGGAAACTGCCGCTCTGGTGGGGGACAAGCTGGACATCTACTCCGGCAACGACGACCAGATCGTGCCCATCATGGCCTGCGGCGGCAAGGGCGTCATCTCCGTGCTGTCCAATGTACTGCCCGCCGAGACCTCCGCAATGTGCCACAAGATGCTGACCGGCGACGTGGCCGGTGCCATGGAGATGCAGAAGCAGTACCTGTCCCTGACCAATGCCCTGTTCTGCGAGGTCAACCCCATCCCCGTCAAGGCCGCCATGGCCGCCATGGGCTACTGCGAGAACCGCCTGCGCCTGCCCCTGGTGACCATGGAAGAGGGACACGAAGCCAACCTGCGCCAGAAGATGCGCGACGCAGGTATTAACGTATAAGAATTGACAGTGGACAATGGACAGTTGACAGTGATTGTATTTCCTGCGGAAATGATTTCAAATCAGCCGCGAAGCCGACACCATAACTGTCAACTGGGCAATATATAATAAGCTTAAACCTTTATCATAAGGAAGAGGATGAAACTATGGTCAATATTGGTATTGTTGGTTACGGCAATCTGGCCCGGGGCGTGGAGTGTGCCATCCGGCAGAATCCGGACATGAACCTGTGCGCGGTGTTCACCCGCCGGGATCCCGCCTGCGTGAAGATCCTGACCCCCGATGTTCCCGTGCTGCCCCTGGCGGAAACGGCAAACTGGAAGGAAAAGATCGATGTGATGATCCTCTGCGGCGGCAGCGCCACCGACCTGCCCAGAATGACCCCCATTCTGGCAAAGGACTTCAACGTCATCGACAGCTTCGACAACCATGCCAATATCCCGGCGCATTATGCCAGTGTGGACGCAGCCGCATCCGAAAGCGGCCATATCGCCTTCATCTCCGTGGGCTGGGATCCCGGCCTCTTCTCCGTCAACCGGCTCTACGCCGCCGCCATTCTCCCCGAGGGCAAGGATTACACCTTCTGGGGCAGGGGCGTCAGCCAGGGCCACTCCGACGCCGTCCGGCGGCTGCCCGGCGTCATCGACTGCCGCCAGTACACCATCCCCGTGCCCGAGGCCCTGAACCGGGTCCGCTGCGGCGAGAATCCCGAGCTGACCGCCCGGGAAAAGCACACCCGCTACTGCTGCGTGGTGGCAGAGGACGGCGCCGATAGGTGCTGCATCGAGCAGTCCATCAAGACCATGCCCAACTACTTCGAGCCTTACGACACCACCGTGGAATTCATCACCATGGAGGAGATGAAGCGGGATCATTCCGGCCTGCCCCATGGCGGCAGCGTCATCCGCAGCGGCGTCACCGGCTGGAACGGCGAAAATAAGCAGACCATCGAATACAAGCTGACCCTGGATTCCAATCCCCAGTTCACCTCCTCCGTCCTCGTTGCCATGGCAAGAGCCGCCATGAAGATGAAGGCCCGGGGCTACACCGGCTGCAAGACCATCTTCGACGTATCCCCTGCGGATCTGAGCCTCATGAGCCGGGAAGAGATGCTGGCCCATATGCTGTAATACTGAATAAGCCCTCCCCAAAGGGGGGAATAAAGTCCAAAAAGAAAGAACGAGAATTATGATCTACAAGAACCTGTCAATCAACGACGCCGGCCACCTGGTTTTCGCCGGCCACGATACCGCCAGCCTGGCCGCCGCATACGGTACCCCCCTGCTGGTGATGGATGAAGAGCTGATCCGCAGCCGCTGCCGGGCATACAAGGCCGCAATGGAGCAGTACCTGCCCGCCGGTTCCCACCCCCTCTATGCCAGCAAGGCCCTGAGCATGAAGCGCATCTACGAGATCATGCGGGAGGAAGGCATGGGCGTGGATGTGGTTTCCGTGGGTGAGCTGTACACCGCCGCCAAGGCCGGTTTCCCCATGGAAAACGCCTATTTCCACGGCAACAGCAAGACCGACCGGGACATCGCCCTGGCCATGGACCACGGCATCGGCTATTTCGTCTGTGACAACGCCGATGAGCTGGACGCCATCAACGCCGAAGCCGGCCGCCGCGGCATCCGCCAGAAGCTGCTGCTGCGCCTGACCCCCGGCATCGACCCCCACACCCATGAGAAGATCAACACCGGCCGCATTGACAGCAAGTTCGGCGCCGCCATCGAGACCGGCCAGGCCGAGGAACTGATCCTGCGGGCGCTGGGCAAGGAAAATGTGGAGCTTTGCGGCTACCACTGCCACATCGGCTCCCAGATCTTCGATCCCACCCCCTTCTGCGACGCCGCTGTGCTGATGCTGAAATTCGTGGCCGAGATCAAGGAAAAGCATGGCTTCTGTGCCCCTGTGGTGAATCTGGGCGGCGGCATGGGCGTGCCCTACGTGGCAGGCGACAGCGCCATCGACTACGCCGCCAATATCAAGGCCATCGGTGAGCTGATCGCGGGGATCTGTAAGGACTTCGGCCTGGAGGCTCCCGCCATCCTGATGGAGCCCGGCCGCAGCATCGTGGCCGACGCCGGTATGACCCTCTACACCGCCGCCAGCATCAAGAAGATCCCCGGCTTCAAGAATTATGTGGCCATCGACGGCGGCATGACCGACAATCCCCGCTACACCCTGTACCAGTCCAGCTATACCATTCTGCCCGCCAGCCGCATGAACGACTACGGCGAGCAGCTGTGGACGGTGGCCGGCTGCTGCTGCGAGAGCGGCGACCTGATCCAGGAGGATGTGTGCCTGCCCGAGATGCGGCGGGGCGATCTGCTGGCTGTGCTGACCACCGGCGCCTACAACTATTCCATGGCGTCCAACTACAACCGCGTTTCCCGTCCGCCCATCGTGATGCTGGGCGAAAACGGTCCCTACATCGCCGTCCGCCGGGAGACCCTGGACGACCTGCTGAGCTGTGACCTGTAATGCGAATCAAAAAAAGACCAGCCCCAAGGCAGCTTCCAATAAGACAGTATGAAAACTACTGACATAGGGTAGCTGCCAAACAGGGTGCAACAACAAAAGAATGCGTGATACTTCAGTCCCATGGGCTGGGTATCACGCATTTTTTATTTTAGATCGCGAAGAAGT
>JAFTVM010000049.1 GCA_017465745.1 Oscillospiraceae bacterium | reverse complement strand
GGACGGGTTCCCCGTCCCGTGAACCTTCCGATTACGAATTCGCCGATACAAATGTCAATTCGCCAGGTTTTACCGCCGGGACGGGTGACCCGTCCCCTACAATTGAAAACGTTAAGTGTACGACAAACTACAATTTGAATTGTTAAAGAATAATTCAAAATCCTCCCCTTGACTTTTTTAGCACTCTCTGGTATAGTGTGCTTAGCACTCAAGGATATGGAGTGCTAAAGAAATGGAGGATGCAAATGGAACTCAGCGAACGGAAAAAGAAGGTCCTGCGGTCGATCGTAGACCTGTATATCCGCACCGCGGAGCCGGTCGGTTCCAAGGCCATCGCGGCCCTGCCGGACATGAAGTACTCCTCCGCAACCATCCGCAATGAAATGGCGGAGCTGACCAATATGGGCTACCTGGAACAGCCCCACACCAGCGCCGGACGGATCCCGTCCCCCGCAGGCTACCGGCTGTACGTGGATGAGCTGATGGCGGACTACCGCCTGAGCATCGACGAGACCAAGTCCATTAATTCCGCCATCGAGGAAAAGATGCAGCGGGTGGACAAAATGGTGGAAAAGGTCGCCAAGCTGGTCTCCCAGGCCACGGACCTGCCCGCCATCTCCATCTCCTCCCGCCAGGGCAACGCCACCGTCAAGCGCTTCGAGCTGATCCAGGCCGGCGCCGGCAGCTTCATCCTGGTGGTGATGCTCAGTAACGACGAAGTGGTCAACAAGCTCATCAAGCTGCCCCTGAATGTGGAGGAAGCCGATCTGAAGCTGCTGTCGGCGCTGCTGAACGCCACCATGGCGGACCTGATGGTGGAGGAATTCACCCCGGGACTGCTGGACCGGGTGATGCGCTCCGCCGGTGCCGCCGCTTCCCTGGTGCCGGTGATCGTGGAATTCACCACGGATACCCTCCGCCGCCAGTCCAGCGCCAACATGGCCGTGGCCGGCCAGATGCGGCTGCTGAGTCACCCTGAGTACCGCAACATCGACAAGGCCCAGAAGGTCATCAGCGGCCTGGATGAGGAATCCCTCTCCAATCTCCCCGCCGTCATGCAGGGCGCCAACGGAACCCGTGTTCTGGTGGGTCCTGAAAACGTGGCCGAGGAGCTGAAGGATACCTCCGTGGTCATGACGAAATTCGACATCGGCGACGGCATGCAGGGCATGATCGGTGTGGTTGGCCCCACCCGGATGGATTACGCCAAGGTTACGGCCCGGCTGAGCTACTTCGCCGAGAGCCTTTCAAAAATGTTCGCCAAGCCCGAGCAGGCCCAGCTGCCCGCTCCCGCCGAGGGCGATGAGAATATGGAGGCATAAAACGTGTCTAACGAAATGGAACTGAATCAAACACCCGCAGAGGAAACCGTCGAGGAGACTCCCGAGGTTCAGGAAACTGAAGAAACCCTGGAGGAGGTCGTTGCGGTCAACCCCTGGGAAGAAAAATATAACGCCGAGCATGACGCCCACCTGCGTCTGGCGGCTGAGTACGACAATTTCCGCAAGCGCACCGCCAAGGAGAAGGACGCCAGCTACACCCACGGCAAGTCCGACGCCGTGGCAAAGCTGCTGCCGGTCTATGACAATCTGGAGCGGGCACTGAACCAGGCATGCGAAGACGCCGCCTTCAAGAAGGGCGTGGAGATGACCATGACGGAGCTGGTCAATATCTTCACCTCCCTGGGCGTGGAGATCTTCGGCAATGTGGGCGACGAATTCGATCCCAATTTCCACAACGCCGTGATGCACGTGGACAACGAAGAACTGGGGGAGAACGTTATCTCCATGGTGTTCCAGAAGGGCTTCAAGATCGGCGACAAGGTCGTCCGGTTTGCAATGGTGCAAGTCGCTAACTAAGAAAATCCCTTTGTAGGGCGTGGTCATGACCACGCCGACCACCTACAAGTTTTGAAGCAGAAACGGCTTTTCCGAAAATGTTCGATTCTGCGATAATCCAACCCGGCAGGTTTCGGAACCTGCTCGGCGGGGTCATGACCCCGCCCTACGAAATTGTAAAAACTTTGGTTAATATATAGGAGGAACTCATTATGTCTAAGATTATCGGTATTGATCTGGGTACTACTAATTCCTGCGTGGCTGTCATGGAAGGCGGCGAGGCTGTCGTCATCGCCAACGCCGAGGGCGGCCGCACCACTCCCTCTGTTGTCGCTTTCTCCAAGACCGGCGAGCGTATGGTCGGCCAGGTGGCAAAGCGTCAGGCTGTCACCAACTCCGACCGCACCGTCGCTTCCATCAAGCGCCACATGGGCGAAAACTACAAGGTCACCATCGACGGCAAGGCCTACACCCCCCAGGAGATCAGCGCCATGACCCTGCAGAAGCTGAAGGCTGACGCCGAGGCTTACCTGGGCACCACTGTCACCGAGGCTGTCATCACTGTTCCCGCTTACTTCTCCGACTCCCAGCGTCAGGCTACCAAGGACGCCGGCAAGATCGCCGGTCTGGAAGTCAAGCGTATCATCAACGAGCCCACTGCCGCCGCCCTGGCCTACGGCCTGGATAAGGAAGGCGAGCAGAAGATCATGGTCTACGACCTGGGCGGCGGCACCTTCGACGTCTCCATCATGGAGATCTCCGACGGCGTCTTCGACGTTCTGTCCACCTCCGGCGATACCCGCCTGGGCGGCGACGACTTCGACCAGCGCATCATGGACTACCTGGTTGCCGAGTTCAAGAAGACCGAGGGCATCGACCTGAGCAATGACCGCGTTGCCATGCAGCGCCTGAAGGAGGCTGCCGAGAAGGCCAAGATCGAGCTGTCCGGCATGACCACCACCGCTGTCAACCTGCCCTATATCACCGCTGACGCCACCGGTCCCAAGCACCTGGACGTCACTCTGACCCGCGCCAAGTTCAACGAGATGACCGCTGACCTGGTGGAGCGCACCATGAAGCCCGTCCGTCAGGCCATGTCCGACGCCGGTCTGAAGGCAAGCGATCTGGATAAGGTCCTGCTGGTGGGCGGCTCCACCCGGATCCCCGCTGTCCAGGAGGCTGTCAAGTCCATCACCGGCAAGGACGGCTTCAAGGGCATCAACCCCGACGAGTGTGTGGCTCTGGGCGCAGCCATCCAGGGCGGCGTTCTGACCGGCGATGTCACCGACATCCTGCTGCTGGACGTCACTCCCCTGTCCCTGGGCATCGAGACCATGGGCGGCGTGTTCACCCGTCTGATCGACCGCAACACCACCATCCCCGTCAAGAAGCAGCAGATCTTCTCCACCGCCGCCGACGGCCAGACCGCCGTTGAGGTCCATGTCCTCCAGGGCGAGCGTGAGATGGCTGCCTACAACAAGACCCTGGGCCGCTTCCAGCTCACCGGCATCGCTCCCGCACCCCGCGGTATCCCCCAGATCGAAGTCACCTTCGACATCGACGCCAACGGCATCGTCAAGGTTTCCGCCAAGGACCTGGGCACCGGCAAGGAGCAGGAGATCGTCATCACCGCTTCCACCAACCTGACCGACGCTGACATCGAGAAGGCTGTCAAGGAAGCCGAGCAGTTCGCTGCCGAGGATAAGGCCCGCAAGGACGAGGTCGACACCCACAACATGGCCGACCAGATGGTCTACCAGACCGAGAAGACCCTGACCGACCTGGGCGACAAGATCTCCGCCGACGACAAGGCTGCCATCCAGCAGAGCGTCGACAAGCTGAAGGAGCTGAACAAGGGCACCGACCTGGCCGCCATCAAGGCTGCCATCGACGAAGTCCAGCAGGCCTTCTACAAGGTTTCCGAGAAGCTGTACCAGCAGCAGGCTCCCCAGGGCGGCGCCCAGGCTGGCTATCAGCAGCCCGGCAATGACGGTGTCGTGGACGCTGACTACGAGACTGTTGACTAAGATTTAACCCCAAAGGGGCGGTGCAAACCGCCCCTTATTGGTGTATTATAGGAAAATCCCAATGTAGGGCGGGGTCCTGACCCCGCCGATAACCTGAAGCGATCAGAAAAGTATCGAATATGCGTAGACAAAAGTTTTCGCCATATCCATACGCTTAGATATTCGCTGCCTGGTCGGCGGGGTCAGGACCCCGCCCTACAATCGTTCTCCTATACGAGGTGAATATATATGGCAGAAAATAAACGTGATTACTACGAGGTGCTGGGCGTTGAGAAGAACGCCAGCGCCGATCAGATCAAAAAGGCCTACCGAAAGGCGGCCATGAAATACCACCCTGACCGCAACCCCGGCGATAAGGAAGCCGAGGAGAAGTTCAAGGAAGTGGGCGAGGCCTACGAGGTCCTGTCCGACGAGGAGAAGCGCCAGCGCTACGACCAGTTCGGCTTCGCCGGCGTGGACCCCAATTTCGGCGCCGGCGGCTATGGCGGCTACGGCGGCGGCTTTGGCGGTTTCGGTGACTTCGGTGATCTGGGTGATATCTTCGGCTCCTTCTTCGGTGGCGGCGGCGGCCGCTCCAGCGCCAATACCGCCAATATGCCCCGCCGGGGTGAGAACGTCATGTCCCGCCTGGAGCTGACCTTCGAGGAAGCTGCCTTCGGCTGCGAGAAGGAAGTGGGCGCCATGCGCATCGAGAACTGCGCCTCCTGCTCCGGCTCCGGCTCTGCAGACGGCGTTATCGACACCTGTACCACCTGCCACGGCACCGGCCAGGTCCGTACCGTGCAGAATTTCATGGGCATGCAGATGCAGTCCACTGCCGCCTGCCCCAAGTGCGGCGGCAAGGGCAAGGTCATCAAGACCCCCTGCAACACCTGTAAGGGCAAGGGCAAGGTCCGCCGCACCCAGAAGATCAAGGTGAAGGTACCCGCCGGTGTGGACGACGGCCAGAGCGTCCGCGTCCGGGGCGAGGGCTGCGTGGGCTCCAACGGCGGCCCCAATGGCGACCTGCTGGTGGAAGTTTACATCAAGCGCCACGCCATCTTCTCCCGCCGTGGTACGGAGGTCCTGTGCGAGGTGCCCATCACCTTCAGCCAGGCGGCTCTGGGCGCCCAGATCCAGGTGCCCACCCTGGACGGCAAGGTCCCCTATGACCTGCCGGAGGGTACCCAGACCGGCACCACCTTCACCATCTACGGCAAGGGCATCCCTGAGGTGGGTAATCCCAAGCGACGGGGCAACCAGCGCTTCACCGTGGTGGTGGAGACCCCCACCCGGCTGACCCGGGAGCAGAAGGAGCTGCTGCGCCAGCTGGATGAAGGACTGGAAGAGACGCCCAAGCGCAAGAAGTTCTTCGACGTGCTGAAGGATCTGTTTGACTGACAGCAAAACCGGACACCCCAGGGTGTCCGGTTTTTATTTGGATTCCATGGTTCCCGGGAGACGATCAAAGCCGGCAGCTTGCGCTGCCGGCTTCTTTCTATTCAGTGTCAGCTGCTATGCGGGGAAAACGCTTACATGGACATGAAAGCGTAACGGAACAGGAACATCAGAGCGACGATCAGGCACAGAGGCTTGATTTCCTTGAACTTGCCGGTCAGAGCCTTCAGCAGGCAGTGGGTGATCAGGCCGAATGCGACACCGTTGGCG
>JAFTVM010000105.1 GCA_017465745.1 Oscillospiraceae bacterium | reverse complement strand
CAACACTGCTGGCTGAATTTTCGGTCACACCCGGCTCAACAATTCACTCACGCTTCGGCACCAGGTGGCTCAAGTATTCGTTAGCATAAGTGGCTCAAATATTGGCTAGCACCTGGCTCAAATATTCATTGACATTTACATAGAAGAACAGACAGCAGCATTACAATTATGATAATGCTGATAACGATGGAAATGGAATTGACGGCACTGGACAGCCCCACATCGCCGCCCAGCTCCCTTGTGAAGGGAGGAACAGCGGAACCGATGGGACTGAATACCAGAATTGCCAGTGCACGGCGAACCTCCGCATCAAAGGGCAGAAAATTCCAGAAGCACATACCCAGAACGGCTGCAACACCATAGCGCACCGCCAGAAGCCGCAGGATCTGTCCGATCTGTGTACGGTTTGCGGTGATATGAAAGCCAACGCCGATCATCAGCATGGCAAGGAAGGCATTGGCATTTGCCACGATCCCTGCGAATTCGATGATGGGGCCGGGGAGGGAGATGCTGCACAGATTCAGGCTGATCACCAGAATATAGCACAGGAAGGGCACAGATTTGGCCAGAGCTTTTGCGATGCGTCCAAAGTCGAACCCGTTTCCGGCCTTGACAGCAGACGCTGCGCCGAAAGCGCCGCCCAGGCAGATGAAGGCGTTGCCGGTGTCGAACAGGCTGGTGGTGATGACCCCCACGCTGCCCAGGAAGCTCTGGACAAAGGGCAGCGTGAAATTGCCGATATTGTAGCCGGAGAGATTCAGCATCTCAAAGGCTTTTTCTTCCTTGGTTTTGTTCAACAGGAAGCCCAGGATCACATAGATCAGGCCTCCGCCGAAACCCAGCAGGGCAATGGACAGCATGGCAGGATCGATCTGTCTGCCTGCAAAGCTGGTGATGATGGCGCAGGGGAGGGTGATTTTGATGACGATGGTGGAAAGAACCCGAAAATCCGATGCCTGGAAAACGCCGAAGCGCCGCAGTGTAAAT
Source organism: Oscillospiraceae bacterium (assembly GCA_017465745.1). GTDB lineage: Bacteria > Bacillota > Clostridia > Oscillospirales > Oscillospiraceae > Faecousia. The sequence continues at coordinate 32,102 of JAFTVM010000105.1, read as the reverse complement.
CCCAGGGCGATGATGGCGATGAAGCATCCGGCACGGATGATGATGTCGAGCATGGTGGTCTTCCTTTCGAAAGGGCTTTTCTTTTTTGTTTGCTTGTGGTATAATGTGGCGCAAAGGAGCGTGGTGAATATGGGCACGGACGAACTGACCCGGGACAAGACGAGCCGGGGATGGCTGATCATTCTGGTCAGTGTAACGCTGGTAATGGTGGTGCTGATCACCGCGCTGCTTTTTTTACTGGTGGTGAATGAATTTGCCGTGGAGATCCGGATGAACGGCGATCCTTCGGTGACCCTGGAGTTCGGGGAAAGCTACGAAGATCCCGGGGCGTCTGCGGTGCTGCGGGGCTCCATCATCCTGACCGATGGACTGGCGCTGGATGTCCGGACAGAGGGCACCGCGCCTGGTCTGGTGCTGGGCAGACATCAGATCACCTACACCGCATCCTTCGGGCCGTGGAGCGGCACGGTTGTCCGGAATGTGAAAGTGACGGATACACAGCCACCCGTCATCACGCTGTTCACCAACACAGCCGTTTTCACCCGGCCGGGGCAGCCCTACCGGGAGGAAGGCTATCTGGCAGTTGATAATTACGACGGCGATATTACGGACAGCGTTGTTGTGACAGAGGGGGACGGCATCGTGACCTATACCGTGACCGATTCCTCCGGCAATTGTGCCACCGTTACACGGCAGATCCGCTATGCCGATCCTGAATAAGCTTCAGGATATCCTTGTCAGCGGGGCAAAAATCGAATTCCGGGATCTGACTGGGGCGGATCCATTTCAGATCGTAATGCTCAAGCAGCTTCGGTGTTCCCGCTGCAATGGTACAGTTGAAAAGCGTCAGGCGGATGTGGATATCGGGATATTCGTGGATCACCTGGGTGAAAATGTCACCCACGGAAACAGTGATATCCAGTTCCTCCCGGCATTCCCGCACCAGAGCATCCTCCATGGACTCTCCCGGCTCGGTTTTGCCGCCCACGAATTCCCAGAGCAGTCCCCGGGCCTTGTGTGCCGGGCGCTGGCAGATCATGAATCGGCCCTGATCCCAGATCAGAGCAGCAACGACATCAGTCATCAGAATACCTCACGTTAAAACGGCGAGCCGGAAGGCTCGCCGTTATTTTGTTTCTTACTTCTGCTTCACGAGAACCATGCCGCAGATGGGGGGAATGGTCAGCATACCCTCGACAACGCCGAGGGATTCGGTACCGGCTTTTTCATCACCTACGTGGATCTCCCACTTGCCCTCGGGCAGTGCCAGGTGCTCCGTCTTGTCGGAGGCGCTGAAAACCAGGAACAGATCATTGGTTTCCGTCTCGCTGATCTCTTCGCGGATGCGGAAGGCACCCACATGAGCCTGATCACAGTGGATGGGAACCATGTGGGACAGGATCTCGTAGTCGGAGGTCATGCGCAGGGCGGGGTGGGCCTTGCGGAACCGGATCAGACCCTTGTAGTATTCAAAGGTGGACTGATAGACGGGATCCTTCAGGTTGTTCCACTTGATGGAGTTGACCTTGTCGGGGGACTTGAAGCTGTTCTCCACAAAGCTGCCGTTGGGGCCGGGCTTGGACCGCAGCATTTCCTCGCCTGCCTGCATGAAGGGCACGCCCTGGGCGGTCAGGTAAAAGACGGCAGCCAGCTTGTTCATGCGGACGCGGTCTTCAAAGGTTCTGCCGGGAGTTGCCAGGGAGATGCGGTCGAGGAGGGTGTTGTTGTCGTGGCAGGAGACGTAGTTGATGGTCTGTGCGGGGGTGGGGCACCATTCAGGCATGCCGCGGAAGCAGCTTTCCAGCTTGTGGGCGATGCCGGTGGCGCCGGTGACGAAGCCGAGGGCGTCGGAGAAGAACACGCTGCCGCGCAGAGCGTCCCGCAGGGTATCGTTGAAGTAGGCAAAGCCGGGGGTCAGGTAGGCATTGCTCTGGACGGCCAGCTTGCAGGGCTTGGTCAGGTCGGTGGGGAGATTCCAGCCCTCACCGTAGAAGATCACGTTGGGGTGCTTCTCGTGGACCCTGGCCACGATCTCGTTGATGGTGTCCACATCGATCAGACCAACCAGGTCGAAGCGGAAGCCGTCAATGTGGTACTCGTCAGCCCAGTAGCAGACGGAATCCACAATGTAGCGGCGCACCATGCTTCGCTCGGAGGCGGTGTCGTTGCCGCAGGCAGAGCCGTTGGAGAACTTGCCGTTCTTGGTGCGGCTGAAATAGTAGGGGACGATCTGGTTGAAGCAGAAGGTCTTCTCGTCATAAACATGGTTGTAGACCACGTCCATGACCACGGAAATGCCGTTGTCGTGGAGGGACTTGACCATCTGCTTCATCTCCCGGACGCGGACGGCGCCGTTGTAGGGATCGGAAGAATAGGAACCCTCGGGCGCATTGAAGTTGACAGGATCATAGCCCCAGTTGAACTGGGGACGCTCCAGATGGCTCTCATCCACGCTGCCGAAGTCGTAGACGGGCAGCAGGTGCAAATGGGTGATGCCCAGATCCTTGATGTGGTCCAGGCCGGTGGGGATACCGGAAGCAGTCTTGGTTCCGGTCTCCGTCAAGCCCAGATATTTGCCCTTGTTGCGGATGCCGGAACTGCGGTCGATGGACAGGTCCCGGACATGGAGCTCGTAGATAATGGCATCGGTGAATGCGATGCCGGCGTTGGGATCGGTATCGGTATCCCAGCCTTCGGGATTGGTGGACTGGAGATCCAGGATCATGGCGCGTTTGCCGTTGACGCCGGTGGAGCGGGCGTAGGGGTCGCAGGCCTCCACCCAGTTGCCTGCATGGTTGACGGCGTAAGTATAGTAAAGTCCGTTGAGGTTGCCGTTGAAACAGGTCACCCAGGTGCCGTTGACATCGGGCTTCATTTCGCGCTGATCCAGCAGATCATCGGTACCGGGGGTACCGCTGTGATACAGGCGCAGCCACACTGCTTCGGCAGTGGGCGCCCAGACACGGAAGTCGGTGCGATCCTTGCTCCAGGTGGCACCCAGGTCATGGCCCTCATAGGTAAAGGCGGACTCGAAATCGGGAGTAGAAAAAAGACGGGACATCACGGTCGTATGCTCCTTATCGTGGTTATTGCACAGCTGTCTGTGGGTGCGGACGGGGAGTTTCGAAAAGTTTCGCACCAAACAACTGCACTGTTGAAAGTATACCACACAATTCGTATTCTGTAAAGAATTGGATTTTTATTTCATGGCTTTTTTGAAATCTTCCGGAATAAACGGACTGATTTCGGGGATCTTGTTGAGAAAATCAAAAACAATCTGCTCAAAACGCTCCGGATCCGTCATATAGCTCAGACCATGGGCAGCATCCGGGAAGGTACGCACCGTGACAGGGGAGGCACAGTGATCAGCGATGATCCGGCTCATTTCACAGGGCACCAGACGGTCATCCTCTCCGTGGATCAGCAGGACGGGTACCTTGGCGTGCCGGACTGCGTCCCGGGCGGTACAGGAATCCAGCCGGAAGCCGCCGAAGAACAGCGCGCCCAACCAGATGAAAGGGTAGGCCAGCTTCGGCGGGTAGTGCAGATCTTTGCAGACCTTCAGAATAATGTCGGCGGGAGCTGCGTAGGGAGAGTCCGCCATAATGCACACCACATTGTCCGGATATCCCGCTTTGCAGCCCATCAGCACCGTCGCCGCGCCCATGGAGAGGCCGTAGAGCATGATGGGGGTATTGGGGCCGAAGCGTTCATTGGCCCAGCGGCACCAGGAAACCACATCGTGCCGCTCCCGGATGCCGAAGGTGATGGTCCTGCCGCCGCTTTCACCGTGGCAGCGCTGGTGGACAGCCAGCACGTTGAAGCCCATTTTCCGGGACAGGGCATGGCCGCCGCAGCAGTCCCGCAGGGCGGAGCTGCGGTAGCCGTGGCACAGGATCAGCAGGGGCGCGCCGTCGGCGAAATGATAGTACCGGCCACGCAGAGGCACACCGTCGTGAGAAGTGATGCCCACATCCTCAAAGGGGTAGCGCTCCATGACGGAAATGACCCGGAACAGGGTTTCCTCGATGGGTTTGAACTGTTCGCCCCGCAGAGGCTCGTATGGGTCGTTGTGATGACCCGGACGGGAGTAAAAACACCTGCGGTAGGTGCAGTAGCTGACTGTAAGGGTAACCGTGATCAGCAGAAGGGAGATTGCGATGAATGGCATAATATAGCCTCCGGAAATTTTTGTTGCTTTTCACTATTATATCCGCTCTGCCTGAAAAATCTACATGCAAAAAGGAGAAAATGTAGTCTGTCCGCCGCTGGAGAACGAATGTCCCTTGACAAAGAAATGTTTGACGGTATAATTGTATACAGCAAAACATAACCCTCGAAAGGAGAATGTAACCATGCTTGAGATTTCCTCCAAGACCAATCTTCTGGAACAGAAGTCCTATAAATACTCCCTGCAGGATGTGGCTGAGCCCAACCTGCACCGGGATGTCTATTCCTATGGCACCATTCCCAAGGTGGCCTTCAACCACCGCCGCGTACCCATGTCCATGCCCGAAGAGATCTGGATCACCGATACCTCCCTGCGGGACGGCCAGCAGTCTGTGGAGCCCTACAGCGTTGATCAGATCGTCAATATTTACAAGCTGCTCAACAAGCTGGGCGGCCCCTACGGCATTATCCGCCAGACGGAGTTCTTCATCTACAGCAAGAAGGACCGGGAGGCCATCGAAAAGTGCCTGTCCCTGGATCTGAAATTCCCCGAGATCACCTCCTGGATCCGGGCCAGCAAGGAAGACTTCAAGCTGGTTCATGACCTGGGCATCCCGGAGACGGGCATCCTGGTCAGCTGTTCCGACTACCACATCTTCAAGAAAATGAAGATGACCCGCTCCCAGGTGCTGGATCACTACCTGGGCACCATCAAGGACGCCTTCAACGCCGGCGTCGTGCCCCGCTGCCACCTGGAGGACATCACCCGCGCCGATTTCTACGGCTTTGTCGTCCCCTTCGTCACCGAGCTGCAGAAGCTGAGCCGGGAGGCCGGCATCCCCGTCAAGATCCGCGCCTGCGACACCATGGGCTACGGCGTTCCCTACACGGAAGCCGCCATGCCCCGCTCTGTCGCCGGTATCATCTACGGCCTGCAGCACTATGCCGACGTCCCCAGCGAATGTCTGGAGTGGCACGGCCATAACGATTTCTACAAGGCTGTGGCCAACGCCTCCACCGCCTGGCTCTACGGCGCCTGTGCCGTCAACTGCTCCCTGCTGGGCATCGGCGAGCGCACCGGCAATGTGCCTCTGGAAGCCATGGTATTCGAGTACGCTTCCCTGAGAGGCTCTCTCGATGGTATGGACACCACCGTCATCACCGAGATCGCTGACTATTTCCAGAAGGACATCGGTTATGAGATCCCTCCCATGACCCCCTTCGCCGGCCGCGCCTTCAACCAGACCCGGGCCGGTATCCACGCCGACGGCCTGATGAAGGATGAGGAGATCTATACCATTTTCGATACCAAGAAGATCCTGAATAAGCCCGCTTCCGTCCAGATCAGCAAGACCTCGGGCCTGGCTGGTATCGCCTACTGGATCAACGGCACCTTCCGCCTGGAGGGCGACAAGGCTCTGGACAAGCGGGATCCGCTGGTGCTGGCCATGAAGGGCTGGATCGACTCCCTGTACGAGGAGGGACGCCAGACCGCCATGACCGACAGGGAGCTGGAAGAGAAGATCGACGAGCTGGCGCCCGGCCGCTTCGACCGGTCTTAAGGAGGAACGACAGATGAGAAACTTCAAAAGCACATCCCTGGCTGACCAGGTTTTTGATAAGCTGGAAAACGACATCATCCAGGGCGTTTACGCCAAAGGTGAGATCCTGACAGAGCTGAAGCTTGTCGAGCAGCTGGGCGTCAGCCGCACCCCCATCCGGGAAGCCCTGCGCCGCCTGGAGCAGGAGCGTCTCATTGAGGATGCCGGAAAAGGCTCCCGTGTTCTGGGCATCACCGAGGATGATCTGCTGGACATTATGAACATCCGTGAACGCATCGAGGGCCTGGCTGCCTTCTATGCGGCAACCAATATCACTGAAGAGGGCAGGGCAGAGCTGACCCACATTGTGGACCTGCAGGAATTTTACTTCTCCAAGCATGATGCCGATCATCTGCGTCAGGTGGATGATGAATTCCACGATGCCATCTGCCGCCTCAGCCGCCGTACCGTCATCACGGACACCCTGATTCCGCTCCACCGGAAGACCCGGCGCTACCGCCGCATTGCCATGGAGGACCGGGAGCGTACCGCCAAGACCACCCAGGAGCACCGCCAGATCTACGAGGCCATCGTCTCCGGCAACGCCCTCCTGGCCAAGCAGCTGACCAAGGCTCACATTGCAAATGCCAAAGACCATATGATTGAGAGGATTAAGAATCATGGGTAAGACTATCGCACAGAAGATCATTGCGTCCCACCTGATCGCCGGCAGTATGACTCCCGGCAGCGAGGTGGCCCTGCGCATCGACCAGACCCTGACCCAGGATGCCACGGGTACCATGGCATACCTGGAATTTGAGACCATGGGCATTCCCCGGGTCAAGACCGAGCTGTCCATTGCCTACGTTGACCATAATACCCTCCAGTGCGGCTTCGAGAACAGCGACGATCACCGTTACCTGCAGACCGTCACCGCCAAGCACGGCGTCCATTTCTCCCGCCCCGGCAACGGCATTTGCCATCAGGTCCACCTGGAGCGCTTCGGCAAGCCCGGCAAGACCCTCATTGGCTCCGACTCCCACACCCCCACCGGCGGCGGCATCGGTATGCTGGCCTTCGGCGCAGGCGGTCTGGATGTAGCCGTGGCCATGGGCGGCGGCGCCTATTACATCACCATGCCCAAGATGATCAAGGTCAACCTCACCGGCAAGCTGAATCCCTACGTCACCGCCAAGGACGTTTCTCTGGAGCTGCTGCGGATCCTGTCCGTCAAGGGTGGCGTTGGCAACATCGTGGAATGGGGCGGCCCCGGCATTGAAACGCTGTCTGTTCCCGAACGCGGCACCATTACCAACATGGGCACCGAGCTGGGCGCCACCACTTCCATCTTCCCCTCTGACGAGATCACCCGCGCATTCCTGGCTGCCCAGGGCAGAGAGGAGGACTATGTCCCCCTGGCCAGCGATCCCGATGCAGAATATGACCGCATCATTGATATCGATTTGAGCACTTTGAAGCCCATGATCGCCTGCCCCCACAGTCCCGACAACGTGGTCACTGTGGAATCCCTGAAGGATGTGAAGGTGGATCAGGTCTGCATCGGCTCCTGTACCAATTCCTCCCTCTATGATCTGCTCAAGGTCGCTGCCATGCTCAAGGGCAAAACGGTGCATCCTTCCGTCAGTCTGTCCGTTTCTCCCGGCTCCCGCCAGGTGCTGACCATGCTGGCAAACTGCGGAGCACTGTCCGATATTCTGGCCAGCGGCGCAAGAGTTCTGGAATGTGCATGCGGTCCCTGCATCGGCATGGGCTTCAGCCCCAACTCCGGCGGTGTTTCCCTGCGGACTTTCAACCGCAACTTCCTGGGCCGCTCCGGCACCAAGGACGGCCAGGTCTACCTGGTCTCTCCTGAAACTGCTGTGGCAGCAGCATTGACCGGCTATATCACCGATCCCACCACCTTCACCGAGCCTCTGGATATTCAGATGCCCGAGAAATTCCTCATCAACGACTCCGCCGTTCTGGCGCCGCTGCCGGCTGACGAAGCTGTCAACGCCGAAGTCCTGCGCGGTCCCAACATCAAGGAATTCCCCAAGAGCAAGGCGTTCACCGATTCCCTGACCGCCCAGCTTGTTCTGAAAGTCGGCGACAACATCACCACCGACCATATCATGCCCGCAGGCGCCAAGATCCTGCCCTACCGCTCCAACATTCCCTACCTGAGCAAGTTCTGCTTCGAGGTCTGTGACCCCAGCTTCTCCGAGCGGGCCAAGGCAGCGGGGGACGGCATCATCGTCGGCGGCAGCAACTACGGCCAGGGCTCCTCCCGGGAGCACGCAGCCCTCGTGCCCATGTACCTGGGCATCCGGGGCGTCATTGCCAAGAGCTTCGCCAGAATCCATGTGGCGAACCTGATCAACGCCGGTATCCTGCCCATGACCTTCGAGAATCCTGCCGATTACGACAAGCTGAGCCAGGATGCCAAGCTGACCATCAACGACATCTACGGCGGTATGGAGAAGGGCGTCCTGACTGTCACCGCCGATGACGGCTTCCAGTTCAACGTCATCTGCAACCTGACCCAGCGCCAGAGAAGCATTCTCCTGGCCGGCGGTCTGCTGAACTACACCAAGGAGGGTGGACTGTAATGAACGAAGTGACCAAGGCCTGTGAAGCCTTCAAGGTGCTGCTGGAGCAGCAGCTGGAGCGTATTGCCAATATGAATACGGAGAAGAAGGATTTCTCCACCCAGAAGACCATTACCATCGGCGTTGTCGACGGCGACGGCATCGGCCCCATCATCACGGCCCAGGCATCCCGTGTCCTGGAGAAGGTTCTGGCTGACGAAATTGCAGATGGATCCATCGTCATCAAGCAGATCGAGGGCCTGACCATCGAGAACCGCATGGCCTGCGGCAAGGCAATTCCCGATGACGTGCTGGCCGAGATCAAGACCTGCGATGTTCTGCTGAAGGGTCCCACCACCACTCCCCATGGCGGCACCATGGAGTCCGCCAACGTGACCATGCGCCGGGAGCTGGACCTGTACGCCAACGTTCGTCCCGTCTCTATCCCCGAGAAGAACATTGACTGGATGTTCTATCGGGAAAACACCGAGGGTGAGTACGTCCTGGGCAGCCGTGGTGTGGAACTGCCCGGCATGGCGGTGGACTTCAAGGTCACCACCGATCTCGGTACCCGCCGCATTGCCCGGGCTGCCTTCGAGTATGCCCGCCAGAACGGTAAGACCCATCTGTCCGTGGTCACCAAGGCCAACATCATGAAGAAAACCGACGGCAAGTTCACCGCCATCTGCCATGAGGTTGCCCAGGAGTATCCTGAGATCACTGTGGAAGATTACTACATTGACATTATGACTGCCAACCTGCTGAAGGAGCCCCTGCGGGAGAAGTTCCAGGTGGTCCTGCTGCCCAACCTCTACGGCGACATCATCACCGACGAAGCCGCCCAGATCCAGGGCGGCGTGGGTACTGCCGGCTCCGCCAACATTGGCGACCAGTACGCCATGTTCGAAGCCATCCATGGCTCCGCTCCCCGCATGATTGAGCGGGGCATGGGCGCTTACGCCAACCCCGCTTCCATGATCAAGGCATCCGCCATGCTCCTGCGCCACATCTGCCGCCCCGCAGCCGCAGAGCGCATCGAGAAGGCGCTGGACGCCTGCACGGTGGAGGTCAAGAGTGACGGCTCCGCTGCCACTGCAGCGGAATACACCGACGCTTTGATGAATCTGCTTTGAGAAACGCTTTACGTGTTTCACCTTTTAACGGGAAACCGCCGAAGACAAGTCTTCGGCGGTTTTTCGGTATTGTGGGCTGCTGCCTAAAACGCATGTCATTGCGGGGAGCAGTGCATTCCTTCGGCGTGGTGTTGCTTATGGTACGATTTCTGCCACAGTACTTCCGTCTTCCGTAATCCCGTCCCCCAGCGGGATACGGGTGGATTCCGTTTCCGGAACCACATGGAAGATGTAATCGATCATCTCCAGATGGACATTGGAATGATTCCAGGAGACCACATACAGCGCCCCGTCCTTTTCCACCAGGAAATGGGTAGGATCGATGACCAGAAAGCGGCAATCGCTGAGGTCGGAAAGGGCGAAGGCGGGTTCCAGATTGGAAAGCTCTGCCAGGATCTCCCGGCGCTTTTCGATGATGAGGCATTCCGTCTGCCAGTCGGCTTCCAGGGGGTAGATGCTTGCGCCGCCAACATCGATCCCCTGAAACGCCAAAGAGATGGCGTTGTTGTTGACCTCCATGGTTATGCCCTCCACATAGAGGGAGGAGTGCCAGGCCCAGAAGACCTTTTCCGCGGACACATAAGTGCCGGAGGGGAGCTTTTCATCCTCATCCATGGGGATGGTGACCTCCCAGATCCGCGCGTAGCTGTCGCCATAGTTTTCCGCAAACCACTTCAATTCTCCGTCGAAAAAGAAAAGGGTATATTCCGGGTATTCCGCCATTCCGTCGGTGTAGAACTGCCATAGCTCGATGTTGGCGTCATCGGGGATGAAATCCTTGGTCACCTCCGTCATTTCGGTTCCGGTTTCGTTCCAGACCACCATCTTGTACTGCATGGTGCCAAAGACCTCATCCCGGGTGGGATGGTTGATGATGATGTGGTTGCTGGTGAAGACCTCGCCGCCCATCAGATCATAGACCGACAGACTGTACTCAAAGAGATGGAAGATCCGGTCGCCCCTGCCGAAGCCGGAGGAAATCATGGCGTGCTGCGCCAGAAGATCACCTGCCTGATAGGTTCCGTTACAGGCGCTTTCGTACTCATTTGCGGGGATCATGCTGTTGTCGTAGACGTCCAGAAATTCACTGACGGCGGCGCAGTGGTTGGTGAGCTGTGCATCAGGGGAGGTTGTCTGCCAGCCAAGACGCAGGTGCTCATGGTAACTCAGCGGGGTCAGAGGATTTAGGCTGTTGGTGAGTTCGATGTGTTTGATGGCTGCGGAGTAATCCTGGATGAACTGCCGGAATGCTCCGTAGGGATCCAGAAATACCTCCCGCCGGACAGAGTCCCAGCCGATGCGGTAGACTTCATTGCCGGACGCCTGGAAGGATCTATCCTGGGGCACGGCGGAGGAAAAGACGCCCCGGTTCAACTCCGGCTCCAAGCCAACCTTGGCGTAGGTGAGCTGATTCATACAGACACCGATGGTCATGTAATGGAAATAGGGCTGCATCGCAACCGCCGTATCCACATAGACGGTGAAGCGGTTATCGGGTCCGGTTCCCCGGACGTCAAGACCGCTGTCATCGTAGGTGTAGGTATCCTCGAAGGAGGGATTGGAGGCGATCCGGAAATCGGTCCGATAGCCGCTTTCTTCATTGATCCAGTAGGGCAGGAGAATCGTGCCCACCTTGGGAAGCTCATAGGATATATCGAATTCAAAATACATCCGTTCCGCCCCTTCGTTGGCATATTGGGTACTGCGCAGCCAGATGGTGGATGTGTCGGATTCAAAAACCACAACTTCCTTTTCGTGGAATTCGCAGCCGTCCTCCGATGACTTGATCTGGTTCAGTACATCCAGAGGAATGATGAGGTCCACATATTGATCGCACTGGGCAAGAATGGTATAGTCATCGCTTTCCAAGATGTCATGCACAGTCAGGCTCACGGGATCCGTCAGGAAGCAGACCGCTACAACACCGCACAGGATAATTGCAAGAACCACGATCCAGAAAGCGGGTTTCTTGTAATTCAGTATCGTTTTCACACGGTCCTTCACGCCCACCTCGCCAAAGGCCAGGGGACAGGCGGCGATCATGGGGCGGCTGACGGAGCAGTCCAGCAGGGCAGTGGAGTAGGCTTTCTTCTGCTCCGCATTCAGATCCCGGATGACTTTTTCATCGCAGGCCAGCTCAATATCCCGGCACAGCAGAATGTAGGCAAGCCACATGATGGGATTAAACCAGTGGATGGTCAGAAGCAGAAAGCCCAGGGGTTTCCACCAGTGATCCTTGCGGGCTAGATGCGCCTTTTCGTGAGCCAGCACATGATCCAGTGCCGCCTGCTCCATATCCGAGGGCAGGTAGATCAGCGGGTTGAAAACGCCCAGAATGAAAGGAGATTCAATGTGGTCGCACAGGCGGATGTCTTTTGCAATGGGAATGGACGCCGCCACCTTCTTCTGCAGGCGCAGCCAGGAGATCAGCACATAGGCAGCCATCATTCCAACGCCAATCAGCCAGATCACAGACCACTCGATGTCCCAGACGCTGATGCGGCTGATGGGGGCTTCGATGAAGACGTTGACATCTTCCGGGTAAATGGGGTTTTCAACAATATCAAGTACCGTCTGCTGGGATGTGTAGATGCTTTGCTCGAGATGGTATTCCATGGACAGGGTTTCAGTGCTGGGCACCAGGCTCACAGGACTTTCGATGGAAATGGGGCACAGCAGCCGGATGGCCACCAGTGCCCACAGGGCGCAGTGGATGGCTTTCGGTGCTTTCCTGAGCAGGAAGCGAAGCACGACCACAACCAGCACCAGCCAGCTTGCGCAGATGCTGGCATTGAACAGGTCAAGGAAGGTGATGTTCATCTTTACACCTCCCCATATTCCCCAATCATCTTCCGGATCTCAGCGATTTCGGCGGGGGAGAGGGACTTGCGCCGGGTGAAGGCGGCCAGAAAGGCGGGCAGGGAACCCTCGAAAGTCTCCTCCACGAACCGTTCGCTCTGCATGGCGTAGAATTCCTCCCGGGAGATAAGAGAGGTGACGAGACCCTCCTGATTCTGAAAAATGCCCCGCTGGCAGAGCTTTTTCAGCACCGTGTAGGTGGTGGATTTCTTCCACTCCAGCGCATCGGCACACTTTTCCACCAGCTCCCGGCTGGTCATTGGCTCATGTTTCCAGATGATGTCGGCGAATTTGGATTCGATCACACCAAGTTTTATATCGTCCATATGGTACACTCCTTTTGTGGTCTATTCACTATCGACCTTGTAAGTATAGTCTATCAGCAATAGACTAAAATGTCAAGAAAGAAACCACCGCCGAAGCGGTGGTCAATTCTTAAGATTTACGAAAGGGAGGCAAATTTCGCCCGGCACTCTGCGATGATCCGCACCGCCTCATCCTTGCCGTGGTATTCGCCCACCTCCACAGGCACATTCTGCAGCACCTTGTAGTTGCCGAAGAAATTGGCGATCTCCTTGAGAACAAAGCTGGGCAGGTCGGAAAGCTCGTGGATGTCGTCGTAACGGGGGTCGCAGTCTACGACGGAAATCAGCTTATAGTCGGTCTTGCCGCCGTCGATCATCTCCAGGTAGCCCAGCACACGGGCAGGGACGATGCAGCCGGGGAAGGTGGGTTCAGAGCAAACCACCAGGATGTCCAGGGGATCACCATCGGGGGCCAGAGTCTTCTCGATGATGCCATACTCGGCGGGATAGATCATGGCAGCGTAGAGGACACGATCCAGCACGATGCGGCCGGTGGTCTCATCCAGCTCATATTTGTTCTTGGATCCCAGGGGGATCTCGATGAGGGCGTTGACAACGTTTTCCATGGGGCTTCCTCCTTTGATTATTGATCTTTCTTCAGTTCCTCGTCTACCAGCTGCACAGCCTTGGCGGACTGGATCAGATTTTCAAGCTCCGAGCCGATGATCCTTCTGGCATTGCCGTCGGTGGTCAGGCTCTGGATATAGGCCTTCAGATTCTGGGGCTTAAAGATGTCCAGAGGACGGCTGGCGTCTTCGGTCATCAGCAGATCGAAGAGGGTATCGAAGAATTGATAGCGCTCCCCGGTGGTCATGCCCGCCAGCCAGGTCTTAAAGGTGCGGTCGAGAAACCGGGAATCGGCGGTGAATTTCGCTTCCTCAATAAAGCCGCCGCCCATCATTTCCCAGGTGTAGGGATCATGCTGCAGCAGACCGATGGCGCGGCTGCGGATGATGGTATGAGGCTCCTCCCGTTCCAGCAGCATGCCGAAAACGGAGGATTGGGGCACATAGGTATGGATCTTGGGGACGATGTTCAGATAGCCGGACTCTGTCAGGATCTTTTCCGTAAAACCGGGGCCGTCGTGATTGTATACACCCAGGATCTGATCCTGGACGGCATCGGGCACTTTGGCGGCGGCGTAGATGGCCAGGTTACCGCCCTTGGAATGGCCGCCCAGATGTATAGGCGCACGGCTGGCAGCAGAGAATTCCAGAACATATTGCTTCGCCAGCCGCTGGGCGGGAATACTGTCCAGGAAGGTCATATTGAAGTCTTCCCGCCAGCCAACCAGAGTTTTGTCCGTGCCCCGGAACGCCAGAAACGCGCTGCCGTCGTCCAGGTAAAAGGTCATAGCGGCAAACTGGGTATCCTCTTCCCGGATGAAGATATCCCGGTAGAAGCACAGCCCCACTTTCTGAAACCGTGGACAGGATGCGGCTACGGCCAGAAGCTCCAGATCCTTTTCAACACGCACCTTTTTGGGGGCAAGGGGATCTACCAGCAGCTTGGCGGCGGCTTGTTCCAGGGTGATCCACTGATAAGGGGTCTCCGGTGCGATGCCATTGAATTCGATATAGCTCAGGGTACAGAAGATCAGCGAGTCCACCGGCCCCGGGGGAACCTGGGAGAAGGGGATGTCGCCCCGCCAGGTCAGATAATCAAACATGTCTGCCAAAACAATCACCTCACAGACAGTTTATGGTAATTTGATACCAATATCCTATCACGCCCGGGCGAAAGTGTCAAATGAACGAAACGTTAAAAGCGCAGCCGCAGCTGCGCTTTTAACGTTATTGGTCCTTGGGCACCACCATGCTCCGAAGCAGCTGATCGAGTTCCGGAAACCGCTTTTTCAGGATGATGGGCTTGCCCTCAGGGGTGGTGAAGCAGTGTGTGGATTTGCCGGTGAGCACCAGTGCACCATCGCTGACCCTGGTCATCTCATAGCGGATCACCAGCCGGACGCCCCGGAATTCAGCCGCCTCCACCCGGATGGCCACCTCGTCATCAAAGGTGGTGGCGTGCTTATACTGGCACTCGATGCCGATGACGGGGGAGAGGATGCCCTCACGTTCCATCCGGGCATAGCCGTAGCCCACCTGATCCAGATAGTCCACCCGGGCCTCTTCCATCCAGCGGATGTAGTTGCTGTGATGGGTGATGCCCATGCGGTCAGTCTCATGGTAGTGTACTTTATGAATGTAGGGTCTTGTCATGGCAGGTCAAACTCCCGGTTGATGCTGTAGCGGAAATTCTGCATGGTCTCCTCATTGTATTCCAGCTCTCCCGTGTCCATCATAAAGATGGTGCCGAAGATCATGGCCCGCACCAGATGGAATTTCCGCTTGAAGGTTTCGGGGGTAAAGCCGGAGGCGGAGAAGAAATCCGCTTCCAGCTTCTGGCTGCGGCTGCTCATTTCGCCCCGCTTTTTGTGGTAGATATTGTCGAATTCTTCATCCTTCAGCATGAGAATGGAGCGGAAATAGGGTTTCTCCATAAGAAACTGCACATAACCGCAGCAGACCTCCACGATCTGCTGGCGCAGGCTGTCACCACAGGAGGAGAGGATTTCTTCCTGCCGGGCGGCCCACTGCCCGTTGACGTATTCAATAATGGCGGCGATGAATTCACGCTTATCTTTGAAATGCTTGTAGGGAGCGGCGCAGGATACATTGCAGGCCGCAGCCACACGTCGAATGGAAAAACCCGTAACGCCGTTGGCATTGATCTCGCTGATGCCTGCCAGCAGCAGGACTTCACGCATATTCTTGATTCTGACTGTCAATTCTGCCTCCGTTTCCCGGCACGACGCCGGGAACTTCACCGCCGCAGTGCCGCCTTACATATTTTATTACTGATGGTCTTGGGGATCTGATCGAGGAATTCGATACAGCGGATCCATTTGTATTCTGCCATTTTCGCGTTGGCAAATTCCCGAAGTCCCTTCTCCATATCCTTATCGGCGGTAAAGCCCGGGTTCAGGATCACGTATGCCTTGATCGCCTGACCGCGCAGGGGATCGGGAATGCCGACAACTGCACATTCCAGTACCGCGTCGTGCTCCATCAGCACATTCTCTACCTCAGATGGGCCAACACGGAAGCCGCCGGTCTTGATGAGATCGTCGTTGCGGCCGTGGAAGAAGAATCTGCCGTTTTCGTCCCGGTAGGCAGCGTCGCCGGTGTGGTACACACCGCCCCGCCAGGCAGTTTCATACCGGGCCGGGTCTGCCAGATACCGGACAAACAGCCCGATGGGACGCTGCCCGTCCTTGGGCACCACCACGATTTCGCCGATCTGCCCCACGGGGGTGGGGGAACCGTCATCGTTTTGCAGTTCCACCCGGTACAGAGGATTTGCGCCGCCCAGGCTGCCGACGGCATTGCCGCAGTTTTTCAGATTGCCCAGCAGCAGGGTGGACTCGGTCTGACCATAGCCCTCCCGCAGTTCCAGTCCGGTACGGGCCGTAAAGCGGCGGGACACTTCGGGATTCAGCACTTCCCCGGCAGTACAGGCGTGGCGCAGCGTGGGCATGTCGGGGATACCCTTGCGGGTCAGATAACGGTATACTGTGGGCGGTGCGCAGAAAGAAGTGACACCGTAGGTGTTGATGACGGTGCAAAGCTGCTTGGGATCGAAATTGTCGAAATCAAAGATCATCACGGCGCAGCCGATGAGCCACTGACCGTAAAGCTTGCCCCAGGATGCCTTGGCCCAGCCGGTCTCCGCCACGGTGAAGTGAAGCCCGTCCTCTTCCGCCTGCTGCCAGTATTTTGCTGTGACAACATGTGCCAGGGGGTAGGCGAAATCGTGGATCACGCCCTTGGGGTAGCCTGTGGTGCCGGAGGTGAAGTACAGGAGCATATCGTCATGGACGCTGGTTTCCTGACGTTCAAAAACGTCGGACGCTGCTTCCATGGCGGCTGTCAGATTGGAAAAACCCTCAATTTCCTGCTGGACAGTCCACAGGCGGCAGTTGGGAGCTTTCCGTCTCGCCGCCGCCAGGATGCGGCTGTGGACGTCCCCCTGGGGGGTGCAGATGATGCCTTTGATGGGGACGCAGCCCATACGGTAGACAAAATCCGACTCTGTCAGCATGTGGGTCACGGGAACCAGCACTGCGCCCAGCTTGTGCAGGGCCACAGCGGTGAACCAGTATTCGTAATGCCGCTTCAGGCATACCATGACATGATCGCCCCGGCGGATTCCGGCGTCACGCAGGACATTGGCAATGCGGTTACTGGCCCTGCTGACATCACAAAAGGTAAAGGTATGTTCCTCACCCAGGGCATTGCACCAGACCATGGCGCGTTTCCCGGGAGTCTGTGCGGCGATTGCGTCCACCACATCGTAGCCGAAATTGAAGTTTTCGGGATATTCAAATCGGATGTCCGTCAGTCTGCTGTGACCGTCAAGCTGCTCGGTACAGTATTTTTTGTAGATGCTCATTGGTCTTCTTCCTTTTTCTGGATAGGTGTGCCGATGCGGCGGAAGCGGTCATAACGCTGAACTGTCAAACCTTCGGTTTGTGCAAGAATTTGCAGTTCCTTCGACAGCATCGTACGGATTCTGGCATAAAAGGATTCCTGACCAATGTCATTCTCCTCAATTATACGCTCAATAATTCCAAGTGTCAATGCATCGGAAGCGGTGAGCTTCAGGTTTTCGGCGGCAGTTTCTGCCTTGGCTGCGTCCTTCCAGAGGATGCTGGCGCAGCCCTCGGGGCTGATGACGGAGTAGACCGCGTTCTCCATCATCCAGACCCGGTCCGCAACGGCCAGTGCCAGCGCTCCGCCGCTGCCGCCCTCACCGATGAGGATGGAGAGGATGGGGGTATCCAGGGTCATCATCTCCATCAGGTTTTCCGCGATGGCCTGTCCCTGTCCCCGCTCTTCCGCGCCGATGCCGCAGTTGGCGCCGGAGGTGTCGACGAGACAGATGATGGGGCGGCGGAACTTGGCGGCCTGCTGCATGAGCCGCAGGGATTTGCGGTAACCCTCGGGACCCGGGGCACCGAAATTGCGGAAAGTCCGTTCTTTGGTGGTACAGCCTTTTTCAATGGCAATGACGGTAACCGGCTGGCCGTCCAGCATGGCAACACCGCCTACGATGGCGGGATCGTCAGCAAAACGGCGGTCGCCGTGCAGTTCAAGAAATCCATCGAAGATGCCGCAGATATAGTCGAGGCCGGTGGGGCGCTTGAGGTCACGGACGGTCTTTACCCGTTCGTATGCGGTTTTAGGCATGGAACACACCTCCCCTGTGGATGATCAACAGCTTTGTGAGGATCTCCCGCTGGTGGGATCTTGCGACGATGGCATCCACAAAGCCGTGCTGCAGCAGAAATTCGGACTTCTGGAAGCCCTTGGGCAGTTGCTTGCGGGTTGTCTGCTCGATGACCCGGGCACCGGCGAAGCCGATGGTGGCGCCGGGCTCGGCCAGGATGATATCGCCCTCCATGGCGAAGCTGGCGGTGACGCCCCCGGTGGTGGGATCCGTCAGGACGACAATATAGGCAAGTCCCGCATCGGAGTGCCGCTTGACAGCACCGCTGGTTTTGGCCATCTGCATCAGACTCAGAAGTCCCTCCTGCATCCGTGCACCGCCGGAGACAGTGTAGCCCACAACGGGCAGACCGCTGACGGTGGCAAATTCAAAGAGCCTGGTGATCTTTTCGCCGACGATGGTACCCATGGAGCCCATCATGAACCCCGGTTCCATGACGAACAGGCAGCAGGCGCAGCCGCCGATGGAGGCGGTGCCGGTGATGACTGCCTCTTTTTCGGCACTTGAGATCCGGGCAGTCTCCAGCTTGCGCTGATAACCCTCGAAACTCAGCGGGTCGGAAGTCTGCAGGTCGGCGTCCATCTCCCGGAAGGAATGCTTATCAACGATCATGCGGATCCGCTGCCGGGCATGGACCCGGAAATGGTGTCCGCATTCGCAGGTATTCAGGTTGGCCCACAGCTTGCTCAGAGGGATGGATTTATGGCAGTTGGGGCAGGTCTGCTCCGGTTCGCTCTGATCGGCGTGAACGGGTGCGGCGCTGCGGCCGCCCTTTTCCAGCTCGTTCCAGGGCTTGTATTTGAAGTTCAGAAATGCCATGGATTATTCCTCCATAAATGTAAGGTCGTAGCTGCCGTCAATGAAGCGGCTGTCGGAGATCAGCTCCAGCTGTTCCTGGATGTTGCTGGGAACACCCTCTACCACCAGCTCGCACAGGGCCGAGCGCATCTTGCGCAGGGTCTCCTCACGGGTCCCTGCGTAGACGATCAGTTTTCCAAGCAGAGAGTCATAATAGGGGGAAATGGTACACCCGGAGACCAGGAAAGTATCAAAGCGGACATAGGGACCGCCGGGGACGTGGAGCATCTCTACGATGCCGGGGGCTCTGGCGTTGATACGGCATTCGATGGCGCTGCCCCGAAAACGGATATCCTCCTGGGTGAAGTTCAGCGGGATGCCGGCGGCGGTTCGGATCTGCCATTTGACCAGATCGATATTGGTCAGCATCTCGGTGACGGTATGCTCCACCTGCAGCCGCACGTTCATTTCCATAAACCAGAAATTCCCATGCGCGTCCAGCAGAAATTCCAGCGTTCCCACGCCCACATAGTCCAGTGTCCTGACGGCGGAAATCACCATGGAAATGATGGATTTGCGCATATTGATGCTGACACCGGGGGAGGGGGTCTCCTCGATGAGTTTCTGATGCCGCCGCTGGACGGAGCAGTCCCGGTCACCCAGACATACCACATTGCCTGCTTCGTCTGCGATGATCTGCAGCTCCACGTGGCGGGCGGGGAAGACGTATTTTTCCAGATACAGTCCCGGATCTCCGAAGGCAGCCTGGCTTTCCGCCTGGGCCAGGGGGAAGAGGGTACGCAGCTGTTCGGCGTTCTCCACCAGACGGATGCCCCGGCCGCCGCCACCGGAGCGGGCCTTCAGCATGACGGGATAGCCGATCTTTTCCGCTTCCGTCAGGGCGATGTCCACATCCGGCAGCACATCGGTGCCTGGGATGGTGGGCAGACCCGCTGCGGCCATCAGGGCCTTGATGGTTGCCTTGTCGCTGAGCCGCTCCATGTTCTGAGGGGTGGGACCAATGAACACGATACCGTTTTTTCGGCAGCTCAGGGCGAAGTGGGCATTTTCGGACAGAAAACCGTAACCGGGATGGATGGCGGAAGCACCGGTGGCAAGAGCGGCGGATATGATGCGTTCTTCATTCAGATAGCTGTCGGAAGCTTCCGCTTTTCCGATGCAGATGGCTTCATCTGCCAGGGCCACATGGAGGGCCTGCTCGTCGGCCTGGGAGTAGACCGCCACAGTGGCGATGCCCATTTCCTTGCAGGCACGGATGATCCGTACGGCGATTTCGCCCCGGTTGGCGATGAGAATTTTGGAAAACATAATCAGTCACCTACGATCGCAAAAGAAAATTCCGCCTTCAGGCAAAGCCGGTGGCCCACATAGCCCTCGCCGGAAGCAAAGTAGAAGGGGGGCCTGGCCCGGGTGATGCGGCACCGTGTTTCGAAAGTATCACCGGGCTTCACGGGGGATTTGAATTTGACGTTGTTCAGTCCTGTGTACATGGGAAGCTTTCCGTCCGTCATCTGATCCTGCAAAAGGACGCAGGCGGACTGGGCCAGAATTTCGCACAGGATCACGCCGGGCACCACGGGATTCCCCGGGAAATGTCCCTTCAGGAAGAATTCTTCTCCGGTGACGCAATATGTTCCGTGGGCTTCGTTTTCGACCTTTTCCACCGCGTCCACCAGAAGCATGTGATCCCGGTGGGGGAGGATGGTCATAATTTCATTTCTGTCCATGGCTTACCTCGCAATTTTGAACAGTTCCCTGCCGAAATCCACGACCTGGCCGTTTTGGACGCAAATTTCAGCAATGGTGCCGTCGCATTCAGCGGTGATCTCGTTCATCATCTTCATGGCCTCCACCAGGCACAGGACGGTGCCTGCCTTGACGCTGTCGCCGACCTTTACATAAGGCTCGGCGTTCTCGGCGGGTGCCCGGTAGAAGACGCCCACCATGGGGGAGGTGACGCTGACGATGTCGGTATTCTCCGCCACAGGCGCGGCAGGTGCCGCAGCGGGAGCGGATGTTAAGACGGGCGCGGAAACGACATTCCGTTCCAGACGGATGGTATCCCCGGCGGAGCGGAATTCCAGACCCGTCAGACCGTATTCGCCCATGAGCTGGGCATATTTTCTGATATCCATTTCACTCATGGCTTACACCTTCCGAAATGCCAGACAGGCATTGTGACCGCCGAAGCCCAGGGAATTGGATACCGCCAGGTCGATGTCCGCCCTGACCGCCTGATTGGGCACGTAATTCAGATCGCACTTCTCATCCGGCTCCAGCAGATTGATGGTGGGGGGGATCATGCCGGTTTCCAGGGCCTTCAGGCAGGCGATGGCCTCAATGGCGCCTGCGGCGCCCAGCATGTGTCCGGTCATGGACTTGGTGGAGCTGACCAGGGTGTTTTCGTATGCCTGCTTTTCCCCCAGGGCGTTCTTGATGGCCTGGGTCTCGGCCACATCGTTCAGGGGCGTGCCGGTGCCGTGGGCATTGACATAGACGCGCTCGGTGCCCTGATATCCGGCTTCGGTCAATGCCTGGACCATGGCACGGGTGCCGCCGTCGGCGTCGGGACGGGGGGCGGTGATGTGGTAGGCATCGCAGGTGGAGCCGTAACCCACCACCTCACCATAGATCTTCGCGCCCCGGGCAACGGCGTGGTCGTATGCCTCCAGTACCAGGGCGGCGGCACCCTCACCGATCAGGAAGCCACTGCGGCGCCTGTCGAAGGGAAGGGAAGCGCAGTCGGGATCCTCGGCGCAGGAAAGCGCCTGCATGTTGATGAATCCGGCCACACCCACCTCCGTGATGGAGGCCTCCGCGCCGCCGGTGATGACGGCGTCGGCATAGCCGTGGCGGATCAGGCGCAGGGCCTCGCCGATGGCATTGGAGCCGGAAGCGCAGGCGGTGACGGCGGGCATGGCGGGTCCCTGGCAGTTGTAGCGGATGGCGATCATGCCGGCAGCCATGTTGGGGATCATCATGGGCACGCACAGGGGGGACACCCGGTGGGGGCCGCGCTTGCGGAGCTTGTCCATCTCATTGCTGATGGTATTCAGACCGCCGATGCCGGTGCCGAAATACACGGCGACCCGGTCGGGGGGCAGCGTACCAATGACGCCGCTTTCCTCCACAGCCTGAACGGCTGCGCCCACAGCGAACTGCGCCACCAGGTCGCTGCGAAGAACCTCGCTCTTTTCCATGTATGCCTTGGGGTCAAAATCCCTGACCTGGGCGGCCAGCTTTGCCTTGTAATTGGTTGTATCAAAATAAGTGATGGGGCCGATGCCGTGACGGCCTGCGAGCATATTGTCCCAGCAGGTCTGCACATCATTGCCGATGGGGGACACAACGCCAAGACCGGTCACCACCACTGTGCGATTGTTGTTCATATGGTTCTCCTTTTGAGATAATTGGATAAAATCACATTGCGATACCGCCATCAACTTTGATGACCTCGCCGGTGATATAGTCTGCGTTTGCCAGGAACGCCACGGCCTGGGCCACTTCTTCGGGCTTGCCCATGCGGCCCAGGGGGATGGAGGCCGCCAGGGGGCTGTCGTGAAGTTCTTTCGTCATATCGGTATCAATGAAGCCGGGAGCCACGGCGTTGCAGGTAATGCCCCTGGATGCAAGCTCCCGGGCCACGGACTTGGTCAGACCGATGAGCCCCGCCTTGGAAGCGGCATAGTTGGCCTGGCCGGCATTGCCCATGATACCGGTGACGGAAGAGATGCTGATGATCCGGCCGCCCCTGTTGCGGATGAAAAGCGGTGTGCAGTGGCGGATCATGTTGAAGGCTCCCTTGAGATTGACGGAGATGACATCATCAAACTGACTGTCCTTCATCATAGCCAGCAAACCGTCTTTGGTGATTCCGGCATTGTTGACCAGAATATGGACAGTGCCGAATTCCTTTTTGATCTGGTTCACCGTTTCCTTGGTAGCATTGAAATCTGCCACATTGCACTGGTAGGCGGCAGCCTTGACACCGTACGTTTCGGTCATTTCCGCGCACAGGGCGTCCGCGGTATCCTTGTTTCCGGCATAGACCAGCGCCAGATCAGCCCCCTGGGAAGCCAGTTCCCGGGCGATGGCCGCGCCGATGCCCCGGGAGCCGCCGGTAATGAGGGCTACTTTTCCGTTCAGCATGCTTTCACCTCCTGAATGGTTTTTGCCAGGGACTCCGCGTCGCTGACGCCAAAGACCCGGACATGCTTATCGATCTTGCCAATCAACCCCTGCAGCACACTGCCGGGACCGACTTCGATGAAGGTGTCCACACCTGCGGCGATCATTTGGCGGATAATGGCTTCCCAGCGGACGGGGGAGCAGATCTGCTTTTCGAGCAGATGCTTCATGTCGCCCTCGTAGGGAAGCCCCGTCAAATTGCTGTAAAGGGGGATGGCAGGAGTTTTGAATACAACAGGTTCCAGCAGTTTGCCAAATGCGGCGGAAGCCTCTGCCATGAACGGGGAATGGAAGCCGCCGCTGACCTTCAGGGGGAGGGCGCGACCCTTTGCTTCCTTCACGGCAGCGGAAAAGTCTGCCATACTGGATTTCAGTCCTGCCACGGTCACCTGGCCGGGACAGTTGTAGTTGACAGGGTAAACACCCTCAAACCGGGTGCAGATTTCTTCAACGGTTTCGTGGGAGAGCTTCACCACGGCGGCCATGGAAGTCTCCACAGCGACCGCGGCGTCCTGCATCAGCCGGCCGCGTTCACAGACCAGCTCGAAACAAGTTGATGCATCAACAACTCCGGCGTAAGAAAGGGCGGATAATTCACCCAAAGAAAATCCGGCAGTCATATCCGCCTGAATACCGGCTTCGTTCAATGCCGCTGCTGCGGCCATCTCCACTGCCCAGATACAGGGCTGGGTGATCTTCGTTTCCTTCAGTTCTTCTTCCGTACCGGAAAAGCACTGGGAAGAGGTGCCGGGGCGCAGGCTGTCCGCCATCCGAAACACCCCAGCCGCGGCAGGGGAGACCTCGCAGAGAGATCTGCCCATGCCGGGATACTGTGCCCCCTGACCGGGGAACACAAATGCTACTTTACCCATGCAGACGCTCCTTTCAGCACTTCCTCGCAGCCATCCATTACATCACGGATGATGTCGGCCGCAGGCTCCACTTTACGCACCATGGCGGCGCACTGGCCGGAGAGGAAGCAGCCGTTTTTCAGATCACCCTCCTGGACCGCAAGCCGCAGGGCGCCCACAGCCAGATTCTCCAGCTCCGCGTCGGGCATGCCGCCGTATTCGGCTTTGGAGTAGTTCCGGGCAAACTGGGTGCGCAGACTCCGTACGGGGTGCCCCAGGCGTTTGCCGGTAACCATGGTGCAAAGATCGTTGGCGCCGATGATTTTTTCCTTGTAGGTGGGATGGATGCTGCACTCTTCGGCGCTGAGGAACCGGGTTCCCAGCTGCACGCCGCAGGCGCCCAGCATAAAAGCGGCGGCAGCGCCCCGGCCGTCGGCAATGCCGCCGGCGGCGATGACGGGCAGATGGGTGGCATCGCGGATCAGGGGAATCAGCACCATGGTGGTCAGTTCGCCCACATGACCGCCGCTTTCACCGCCCTCGGCGATGACGGCGGCGGCGCCCAGGCGGGTCACAAGCTTCGCCATGGCCACGCTGGGCACAATGGGGATCACCTTGCAGCCTGCCTCCAGCCACAGCTTCATGTATCTGGAAGGATTGCCTGCGCCGGTGGTGACCACAGGCACCTTTTCTTCGGCAAGAACCTGGGCAACATCGTCAGCGAAGGGGGAAAGAAGCATGACGTTGACACCAAAAGGTTGATTAGTCAACGACTTGAGTATTTTAATTTGCTCCCGGACATAGCTTGCGGGAGCGTTGCCGGCGCCGATGATGCCCAGGCCGCCGCCCTCAGAAACGGCAGCAGCCAGCTTTCCGTCGGCGATCCAGGCCATGCCGCCCTGGAAGACAGGGTAGCGGATGCCCAGCATTTCACAGATGGGGGACTGGATCATTGTCTTAACCCATGCAGTTTGCTTCGATGAACTTGACCAGTTCGCCTACGGTCTCAACCTTCTCGGTCAGTTCGATCTCGACGTTCAGTTCGTCTTCCAGATTCATCAGCAGCTCCACGGTATCCAGGGAGTCGATGGACAGCTCCTTGAACGTCTGTTCTGCCTTGATGTCGGATGCGGCGCAGTCGACGCGCTCAGAAATAACCTTTGCAACAGCTTCGAAAACCATAATGTTTTACCTCCAAAAATGATATTATTTGTTTACAGCAGTTTGAAAAGTTACCATTGATAACTTTTACCGGGATTATAGCACAGGATTTTCGGATGTCAAGAAATATTTTTCCGCCATCAGGAGACGAATGTGCGCCAAAAGTTGGTAAAAATAAACAGTTCAGGGTGCGTTAACGCTGTTAACGGAAAATGAAAGTTACGAAATGTTTCTTTTTTGGTCTTTTTATTTTTTGGGGAATTAACATTTCATAAACATAATCTCATCATTTCCCAAACATCCCGGCGGTATCATACAGCCATCAATTACAAATACTTCGGAGGAACATATTATGAAGAAATCTCAGTTCATTGCCCTGCTGGTGGGCGTCATTGGTGGTCTGCTGTTCAGCATCGGCATGTGTATGTGCCTGCTGCCTGAGTGGGACGCCTTCAACGCAGGCGTCGTGGTTGCCGCCGCCGGTGCGATTGTCCTGCTGGTTCTGGCCATTGTCTGCCGCATCAAGTCCGGCAAGCCTGGCCGGAAGATCAACTGGAAGCTGGTCGGGAAGATCGCCTACGGCACGGTCTCTGCGCTGGTGCTGGGCGCGGGCATGGCGATGATCATGACCCTGAATATGATGCTGATGGGCGTCATTGTGGGTATCGTGGGCATCGTGATGCTGTTGTGCCTGATCCCCATGTGCGTCGGTTTCAAGAAGTAAGGAGGAAATAACCATGAGTGAAAAGCTGGAACGAATCGCCAAGGCAGCCCAGGAAGCCTACAGGTGCGTGGAGGATGCCGTGGTGGATACCTACAGGAAGGTGGAGGAGGGAGCCGTCGGTGCCTACGAAAAGGTGGAGGACTTTTTCGTGGACAAGATGTTCCGCAAGGAGGACGAAACCATCGAAGAAACCAAGGAAAGACTCAAGGATCATATGTAAATCATGGACACAGGTGACAAATTTTGCGCCTGTGTCTATTTTAATTACATCCTATGATTTTGTTCATAATTTTGTAACATTTTTTCGGTAGACTAAATAAAATTCTACCACTGTAGGAGGAAGAATATGGTCAGGATCATTACCGATTCCGCTGCTGATTTTGAACCCCAGGAGCTGCGGCGACTGGATGTGACACTGATCCCGCTGATTGTCCGGTTCGCAGAAACCGAGTACCAGGACGGCCGGGATCTGAGCAAGGGGGAATTTTACGAAAAGCTTCTTTCTTCCGGCGTATTTCCCCTGACCTCCCAGCCTTCTCCCACTGTTCTGGAGGATATTTTCCACAGCGCTGTGGAAGCGGGGGAGGAAGCTGTCTACATCACCATTTCTTCCGGCATTTCCGGTACCTATCAGACCGCCCGGATGATTTGTGAGGATCTCGACAGCCCCGGCTGCTTTGTTGTGGATAGCCGCAACGCCACCGGCGGCCAGCGGCATCTGGTGGAGGAAGCAGTCCGCCTGCGTGACAGCGGCAAGAGCGCGGCTGAGATCGTGGAGGCGCTGGAAGCATTTCGTCAGAAGATTGTTCTCTACGCCTGCATTAACACCCTGGAATACCTGTACAAGGGCGGCCGGATCTCCCACACCGTCTACAAGATCGGCAATATGGCCCAGATCAAACCCCTGATCCACGTGGATCATGAGGGGAAGATCGCCATTCCCGGTAAGGCCATGGGTATGCGCAAAGGCATGGACACGCTGTGCAAATATCTGGATGCCTGTACGCCGGATCCTGCATATCCCCTGTATGTGATGTACACCAACAACCGCTCCGTTGCCGAAACACTGGCTGACCGGATCCGCGCCCACGGCTACGCGGTTCCCGATGAGCATATCATCGGCGTCGGTGCAGCCATCGGTACCCATATCGGTCCCGATGCCTGCGGTCTGGTGTATGTAGAAGCGTAGACCCATCTGCCATTGAAAGAGAAAGGTAAAAAGAGATGTTTAACCTGTTGGACGAGCTTTACGCATTTATTACCAATCCATTCGTTGTTGCGCCTGTTACGGCATGGGGCTTTGCCCAGGTTCTGAAGGTGATCATCAACTACTGTGTCACCAAGGAACTCAACTGGGAGCGGCTCTTCGGCGACGGCGGTATGCCCAGCGGTCACTCCGCCACCGTTTCTTCCCTTGCCATGATGACTTTCCTGGAATATGGCGGCGGCTCCTTTGAGTTTGCCATCGCCATGATCCTGGCCATTATCGTCTGCCACGATGCCACCGGCGTCCGACGGGAGACCGGCAAGCAAGCCGTGGTCATCAAGGAAATGATGAAGTCCATCGAGATCCTGACCAATCAGGATCTGCCGGAGGTCAAGCTGAAGGAATTTGTCGGCCACACGCCCTTCCAGGTTATGGCCGGTGTCACCATCGGCATTATCTACGCATGCGTGGTCTATTTCCTGGTATTCTGAACATAAAAAACCACATCTGCATGGCAGATGTGGTTTTTTGTTACTTTTTCGGGATGTAATTGATGCCGCTGACAGAATAGACGGTGATAAACGCGCCGGGATCCAGCTTTTTCATGTAATCCATGAGGCGGCGGTATTCCTGCTTGTCTACGATGGTATTGATCTCCCGGCGGGTCTTGTGGTCATAGGGACCGTAGGCTTCGTAAATCGTGGCGCCGCTGTGCAGATCATGCAGGATGAATTCCAGCAGCTCCTCGGGCTTTTTGGAGATGATGCAGACCTTCCGCTTTAAGTCCATGCCGAAAATGAAATGGTCGCAGACGATGCCGCCGAAATAGGTGCCAAGGACGCTGAGCACCACGGTCCTGCTGTCGTAAAAGAAAGCAGAGGAAAGCGCCACCAGCATCCCCGACAGGCTCATGGCCTTGCCAAGATCCATCCGCAGGAATTTGTTCATGAGCTTGGCCACGATGTCCAGGCCGCCGGAGGAGGCGTTGGTGGTGAAGAGCATGGCAAGGCCGACGCTGACCACCAGCACATAACAGATGACATCGATGGCGGGATCACCGGTGAGGGACCGGAAATCCGGGAAAAGGATTTCGAATACACCCAGAACCACCGGCATCAGCAGGGAAGTATAGACGGTTTTCACGCCGAATTCCGGGCCGATCAGCAGAAAGCCCACAAGCAGCAGAACGGCGTTCAGAATAAAGGTGATGACGGACACCGGCAGGGGTACCACATTGCTGATCAGCAGCGCCAGGGCTGACGCGCTGCCCACGCTGACGTGACTGGGCAGCATGAAAAAGTATACTGCCGCCGCGATGATGACGGTGCCGGTATTGATAATGGCAAATTCTTTCAGGTTTCGTTTGGTGAGCATAGGCGGCCTCCGCTTTGGTAAATTGCCGATATTCTACCATACTTTAACTGCTACCGCAATAGTGGGGGGATTATTAAGTTTTCCTTATCCGATTGTGTAATCATCCATTTTATGTTAGAATGAAATTGAAAAGGGAGGGAGACATATGTGGATGCTCGGACTCTATATAGTCATCTATTTCGGTGCACCCGCCGCAGCGATCCTGACAGCAATCATCTGGTTCTGGCGGGAGAGCGTCAGAAAGAACCGGGAGGCCCTGGAATCCGGGGAACAGGATGAGCAGGCCCTGAATAAACTCAGGCGAAGAAAGATTGCGCTGACGGTGGCTGTGGTCATCGGCGGTGTATTTGTTGCGGCCATCATCACGGTGGCGATCCTGTTTTCTACGTCTATTGCTTTTATGTGAGGAGGGGAATGTATGCTGGGTATGATCACCGGCAGCTGGTTTGCCGATCTTCTGTTTTACGGCATTCCTGTTCTTGCCATCATTTTCTTTGTTATGTGCCTGCGGGATTACCGGAAGGCCAAACGGCAGTCGTTTACGGATCCCGGCAGCGTGACGCGGGGACAACTGCGGGGCAAGCTGATCCTGACCATCGTTCTGGGGGTCATTGCCGCCTGCCTGACCGTGGTTGTGGTGGGCTTTGTGTCGCTGCTGTTCATGGTCATCGCGTTTATGTGAGGTGAGAGGATGAAAGAGCGTACTTTTTTGACCGTTCTGTGCGTTCTGGCAGCCATCTGCGTGGTGCTGACCATCGCGCATCTGGCCTACGCGGTTTATGCCTATCAGCACTGCTCCATCATCTATTTCATCGGAGAGGAGCTGTGGCATTAGGATGAAACTGAAAAAACAGATTTTGCTCCTGCTGGCCATGGTGGTGATGTTCGCCGCCTTTAATTTCAGCATGTACCAGCTCCTGACCCGGCGGCTTTCCAATAATTTCAGCGATGTCAGTCAGGCGCAGATGATCGATGTTGGCTCTTATCTGCCCCACGAGGAAAGTTCCGACCTTGCCCGGGTGGATGCAACATTGCAGCTTTCCGGGGATTTGCCCAAACTGGACGGTGCCGCAGCGCTGGTGCCGGTCTATGCGTCCATCATCGATAATGTTTATCCCCGGGGTTGTGTCACCTTCGACGGCGGCAGCTTCTCCTCCGACAACTACTACGGCGAGAATTTCGCCCCCGACAGCGCTATGCAGTATAAAAACACTGTCCGGGGTTATCAGGCCATCGTGGACGGCGACACCGACATTTTCTTCTCCGCCGGTCCTTCCGAAGCGCAAAGAGCGTATGCCGAAGAACAGGGCGTGGAGCTGGTGTATGTTCCTGTTGGCCTGGAAGCTTTTGTTTTCTTCGTCAATGAAAATAACCCCGTTGACAGTCTGACCACGGAACAGATCCGGCAGATCTACGCAGGTGAGATCACCAACTGGGCAGATGTAGGAGGGCCGAACCGGGTCATCAATCCTGTGTCGCGGCTGGCAGGCTCCGGCAGCCAGACTACCATGGAAGCCTTTATGGGCGACTATGAGATCGGCGGCAAATCTCCCTTTGCCATCACCGGCGGCTCCATCGGCTTCTCCTTCCGCTACTATATGGACGGCATCGTTGGAAATGAAAAGGTGAAGATGCTCTCTCTCAACGGCGTCTACCCCAGCGCTGAAAACATTCAAAATGGCAGCTATCCTGTTATCGCCCAGTTCTATGCAATCTACCGGGCGGATAATGATAACGAAAACATCCCCATCCTCATCGACTGGCTTCTCTCCGGAGAAGGGCAGCAGATCATAGAGGGCAGCGGCTATGTAAGACTTAAATAAAAAACAGGCATCCGTCCGGATGCCTGTTTTTTCAGTTTCGGATCTTCTGGCAGTACTGGGTGCACAGTTTATCGGTGCATTCCGAGCATTTCAGTGCCACATTGGACTTGTCCCAGAATCGCTCCGGATACATCATCACGCACAGCTCCCAGATCAGCCAGGCCAGAAATGCCAGCAGCACCAGGCTGCGGGCATAGAAGCCGCGCATATAGATCAGGGGGGAGAACATCATCAGGTGATCCCAGTTGAAGATGCGGCAGGTGGTGCAGCAGCGGTTTTTCATGATCAGCCGGAACGGACACCAGATCAGCACGCAGATCAGATCGCACACATAGAACGTAACGGAGATCATGAAGAGGATCATGTCATTGATGATTCCATAGTGGTGCAGCAGGCCGATGGCGATGATCAGGGCGGCCCAGAGGATGAATACCTTATAGGCGGCCTTGGTGGTGGTGATCACATAGTCACGCAGGGCCTGATAATTGATTTTGTCCCGGATGGGGCGAAAGCGGTTTGAAAACAGCTTCATGGAGCCCAGGGGGAGTTTGTTTTTGATGGGGATGATCTGGTAGAACATGTCGCACACCCAGATGAGCCAAAGCAGGTGGAAAGGAGAGAGGCTGCGGAAGAAATTAAACCCCTCCAGGATCTCAAACCACTGTGGCGCGGCAATGCAAATAACGGCACAGGTGACCAGCACCACGATACGGCCGACGAGCCGCCAGATATACCCTTTTCTTGTTTCGGACATGGGATCACGCTTCCTTGCGGTACAGATTCAGTGTCGTAAATTGTATCATACACAATAAAAACTGTCAAACATTGAATGGTTTTTCTTCGAAAAAATCCTGTCACCCAAATAAGAAAGCCCACCCCACAGGTGGGCCTTCCTAATTTGGCACCACTGGAGGCGCACATTCCAACAAAAAACAGAATGCTTTTGACATACCAGCCTGAATGTCGGAATTTGCTACACGTCCTCTTTAGGCAGACAATTCTACGTGAAACTATGATAATTTGCCCACGTTTGTCTGAATAATGCAAATAAAGGAATTTACTGTGTGGACAAAGTCAGAGATTTATGCGATAATATAAATGAAGTGGGGGAAACGCATTATGACAAGCACAATTGAAAGGACACTGCAGCATGCGTTGTTCTTGTCAAGGCATATCAATGGAAGCGATCCCCAATGTGCGATTGTCGTGGTATTGCTGGAACTCGGGGTCGCAACAAAGCGGGCTGGGTTTGATTATCTGAAGACTGCAATTCTTCTGCGGTACAAGCATCCGACTCAGCTTTTGACGAAGGAATTATATCCTGATGTCGGGCGTTCATATGATCCAGAGGTAAGCGGTTTCCAGGTGGAGCAGTCGATTCGGAGCGCAATTGCACGCGCCTGGAAAGAGCGGGATGAGAAAGCATGGGCCTTGTATTTCCCGGCGGGTATAGATGGTACTGTGAAAAGACCGTCCAATGCCGACTTCATTTCAATGATTGCCCGTTTTATCGAGCTTTGGAAAAGCTGCTGCAAGGGGGGTGCGTATGATGGAGAAGAATAATCCTTCACTCCGCGAAATACTCACGCATCGCACCACGCAGCAGCTCGACGATATGCTGCAGGCTGAACTGCACAAAGATCCGGTTGACGAAGCGGCGGTGCGAATGATCATGAGCGTGCTGGAGGATCGGGAGGCGGATCATCCTGTTGAGATCAATGATGATGTGGCAAAGGCATGGGAGCAGTACCAGGCTGGCCGGGATGGAGAGCAACGCCTATCTCCGGCTAAGCATATTATCAGATGGGATTGGATGGTAAAGGCTGCATCTGTGGTGCTTGTGCTTGGTATTGCAGCTTCGGTCTTTTCCAGGGAAGTCAGTGCGGAAGGCTTTTTCGATAAGATCGCCAGATGGTCAGAAAGTATATTCGAATTGTTCTTACCCGGTGATCAAAATGATAACGAGATAGAATATATTTTCGAAACGGATCATCCCGGATTGCAGCAGGT
>JAFTVM010000104.1 GCA_017465745.1 Oscillospiraceae bacterium | reverse complement strand
TCCCAAATCAAGCGCGATACCAAACTTCGCTAAGCCCGGATGAGAAGTGATTTATAGATGCAAAAAAGTGAATTCGTAATGGTAAAATACGTGGTCAGGAGAAATTCTACCACAAATGATCGCAACTTTCAAGAGGGTAAAGCGGGGATATTTTTGAGGAATTTTGACTGTTTTCCATGTTTGCGAAATAGCCGGAGCTTTCTTATTCCGAAACCCGGATGTCATTTGTTCACAATATCGGATCATTGCTGACGATGGGGGCCGGATCTTTGGAAATTTCGAGCAAAGGGACGATATTCACTGCACCTTAAGGGGCAGCTGGTCCTGGCGGATTGCAGCGAGATGAGTTTTTGGACAAGGGTTCCGGCAACGAAAACGGGCAGGGCACACGCTGGGTGAAGTGACAACGATAATTGTAGGAATTGTATGATTTTTCAGTTGAATAAGGGCGTTTCCTGTCATATAATAGGTGTCAGTGAGTGACCGAAAGGAGAGAAGAATATGACACTGAAAGAGATCGCTGTGGGTCAAAGCGCTGTGATCCGGAAAGTCGGCGGTGAGGGGGCGCTGCGCCAGCATTTTCTGGACATGGGCGTGATCCCCGGTGCGGAGGTGACCGTGGTCAAGCTGGCGCCAATGGGTGATCCAATGGAGCTGGAGATCCATGGCTATGAGCTGACGCTGCGCCTGGCGGACGCCGACAGGATCGAAGTGACCCCCATCGCGGTGCGTACGCCCAAATATCAGAATGCCCGGGATACCGGCAAGCACCATCCCGGCCTGGGTGAATCCGGCATTTACCATTCCAAGGAATATGAGAATCCACTGCCCGGAGGAACGGTGCTGACCTATGCATTGGTGGGCAACCAGAACTGCGGCAAGACCACCCTCTTTAACCAGCTGACCGGCTCCAACCAGCACGTGGGCAATTTCCCCGGCGTTACCGTGGATCGAAAGGACGGCGTCATCAAGGGCCATCCCAATACCTGCGTCACCGACCTGCCGGGCATCTACTCCATGTCCCCCTACAGCAGCGAGGAGCTGGTTTCCCGGAACTTTGTCCTGGAGGAGAAGCCCCGGGCCATCATCAATATCGTTGACGCCACCAATATCGAGCGCAACCTGTATTTGACCATGCAGCTGCTGGAGATGGATACACCCATGGTGGTGGCGCTGAACATGATGGACGAGATGAACGGCAACGGCGGCTGGATCTACATCAACCAGATGGAGGATATGCTGGGCGTCCCTGTGGTGCCCATATCTGCCGCCAAGAACCAGGGCGTTGACGAACTGGTGAAGCATGCCCTGCA
This sequence comes from Oscillospiraceae bacterium, assembly GCA_017465745.1. Lineage (GTDB taxonomy): Bacteria > Bacillota > Clostridia > Oscillospirales > Oscillospiraceae > Faecousia. The sequence goes on along the minus strand of JAFTVM010000104.1, from coordinate 13,095 downwards.
CATTGCCCACTATCAGGAGAAGCCCCTGCGGCAGGACTTCTGCGATGAAACAGATCACCGTGGTGCAGTTCACCGCTGCCTTCATGCGGTGGTTCACCTGATCCAGGACCATGCGGAAAAGGCTGACATTCCCGTTCGCTTCGCTGCCAGCAAGCTGGTGGAGGGCGATGAGTTGATTTTGGAGCAGCTGAAGCTGGATCAGAACGAGAAGGAGATGCTGGAGCACATTATCTGCCAGATGGAAACCGAGCGCGGCCTGGACCGCAGCGCCGCCATGGCGGATATGCGCTTCAGCTTCATCGAAAAGGTCTGCCGGGAAACGGTCACCAAGCCCGCCGAGAGCCGGGAGCATAAGCGCAGCCAGATGCTCGACAAGGTGCTCACCGGCAAGTACACGGCCATCCCCTGCTTCATCGGCATCATGGCGCTGATGTTCCACCTGACCTTCAATGTGGTGGGCGCGTGGCTTCAGGAAATGCTGGAGATGGGAATCGAAGCCGTCACCGGCGTGGTGGACGGCTGGCTGGGCGCAGCCGGCGTCAATGACGCCATCCACAGTCTCATTATCGACGGCATCTTCTCCGGCGTGGGCGGTGTGCTCAGCTTCCTGCCCATCATCGTGACACTGTTCTTCTTCCTGTCCCTGCTGGAGGACAGCGGCTACATTGCCCGCGTGGCCTTCTTCATGGACAAGCTCCTGCGGCGCATCGGCCTGTCCGGCCGCAGCATTGTGCCCATGCTCATTGGCTTCGGCTGTACGGTGCCTGCCGTTATGGCAACCCGGACGCTGCCCAGCGAGCGGGACCGGAAGATGACCATTCTGCTGACGCCTTTTATGAGCTGTACCGCCAAGCTGCCCATTTATGCCTTTTTCGTGGATGCTTTCTTCCCGGCGCACGGCGGCCTGATCATGACGGGACTGTATGTGCTGGGCATCGTGGTGGGTATCCTGGTGGCGTTCCTGTTCAAGGGTACCATGTTCAAGGGTGAGGCGGTTCCCTTCGTTATGGAGCTGCCCAATTACCGCCTTCCCGGCGCCATGAATGTGGCACGGCTGCTGTGGGAAAAGGCCCAGGACTTCCTGCAGCGCGCCTTCTCTGTGATCCTCATCGCCACCGTGGCGGTGTGGTTCCTGCAAAGCTTTGACCTCCGGCTGAATATGGTGACGGACTCCCAGGACAGCATCCTGGCGATGGTTTCCGGATGGCTGGTGCCTCTGTTTGCGCCCATCGGGCTGGGGGACTGGCGGATCTGCACCTCCTTCATCAGCGGCTTCATGGCCAAGGAGAGCGTGGTCTCCACCCTGGAAATTCTCTTTGCCCAGAATGTAGCCACGGCCATTTCGCCGCTGTCTGCTGCTTCGCTGCTGGTATTCAGTCTGCTGTATACGCCCTGTGTGGCTGCCATTGCTTCCGTCAAGCGGGAGCTGGGCGGCAAATGGGCGGCCGGCGTTGCCCTGTGGCAGTGCGTGGTGGCCTGGGTCGCGGCACTGATCGTGCGGCTGCTTGGGCTGCTGTTGGGGGTAGTCTGACATGACCGTTCTCGACTGGCTGCTCCTGGGCTGTGTGGTCCTGGCGGTTGCCCTGGCGGTGCGGGTATGCCTGTGTAACCGCAAAAACGGAAAAAGCTGTACCGGCGACTGCTCCTATTGCAGCGGAAAATGCGGAAAATAGAATTGATCCATAAAAAGCGGGACGATTCCTGAGGGAATCGTCCCGTTTTTTATGCTTGATCAGAATGAAATGGTTCCGTTACGAATGACATTTTGATACCAGTAGAAGGAATCCTTGGGGATCCGTTGTCCGGTGGGGTAGTCGATATAGATCAGCCCGAAGCGCTCACCGTAGCCTGCGTTCCACTCGAAATTGTCCGTCAGGGACCACTGGAAGTAGCCCCGGATATCCGCGCCGTGCGCGATGGCACGCTCCAGGGCTGCAAGATACCGTGCCAGGAAATCGATGCGTTCGGCATCGTGGACCTGACCGTCCAGATAGATGCGGTCGTTGCAGCTGAGGCCGTTTTCCGTGATGTAGCCGGGGCGGCCGTAGCGCTCCTGCAGGAACCGGACGCCCCAGTCCAGGACCTCCGGCGTCACCGGCCATTTCAGGGCAGTGCGGGGAAAGCCGGGATAGCGTTCGACGTATTCGAAACCGGAAGCGGTGAATTTGACGGCGTGGCCGTTGTAGATATTGTAGCCCAGGATATCGGGAACTGTGTGGATGATGGCCAAATCTTCCGCGCTGACGGATTTCGCCAGCGCGCCCAACCTGGTGCCCTCCGCTTCCGGGAAGTGGCCCAGACAGATGGGATCCAGCAGCCAGTGATGGGTAAAGGTCCAGTCATCGTCGGAGACGGCAAAGGTGGCAGCCCGGGCTGCATCGATATCGGCATCCGTTTCCGGGTAGCACAGCCGTCCCGTGGAGGCGATGCCGACGATGGCATCCGGATCGGCGGTCTTTATGGCCCGCATGGCGTAGCCGTGGGCAAGGAGCTGGTTGACCAGGACGCCGAACTGACCGGCCTGATCGATCTTCATGCCCGGCGCGTGGACGCCGGTCTCGTGACCCAGGGAGACGGTGCACTGGGGTTCGTTCAGGGTAAAATAGTGGGTTACCCGCCCCCGGAAGTGGGCAGCCATCATTCCGGCGAAACGTCCGAAGGCTTCGGCAGTCTCCCGTACCCGCCAGCCGCCCTTGTCCTCGTAAGTCTGGGGCAGCTCCCAGTGGTAGAGGGTCATGTAGGGAGTGATGCCGGACGCCAGGCAGAGATCCACCACTTTGTCATAATAAGCAAGACCCGATTCGTTCCACACACCGTCGGCACCCGGCTCGATCCTGGCCCAGCTGGTGGAAAAGCGGTAGGCTTTGGCCCCCATTTCTTTCAGCAGGGCGATATCCTCCGCATAGCGGTGGTAGGCGTCGCAGGCAATATCGCCGTGGTCATCGTAGAGGATCTTGCCGGGGGTGTGGCAGAAGGTGTCCCAGATGGACCTGCCGCCGCCATCAGCGGTGGCATGGCCTTCGATCTGGTAGGCGCTGGAAGCAGCGCCCCAGATGAAATCTTTCGGAAAGGTGATCACAGCGTCACCTCCACGGATACCTGATCCTTGCCGGACAGGGGGATCAGATTGCCGCTGATGCCCACGCCGTCCACGGTCAGGGTGGGGGATCCGGTGCGTTGGACATGGATGGTGTATTCCGTGCCCCGGAAGCGGCGGATAATTGTATAATCATTCCAGTCGTCAGGGATGCAGGGGGCGATCAGCAGGCCGTCGTATTCAGGGTACACGCCCAGGATGGCCTGACTGATACTCAGGAAGGTCCAGGAGGCAGTGCCGGTGAGCCAGCTGTTTTTGGCGTGGCCGGGGTTGCCAGAGGCCCGGCCCGTGACCATCTGGGAATAGCAGTAAGGCTCTGTCTCGTGGATCTCGCTCCTGTCTTCCAGATATGCCGGACAGATCCGGCGGTAAATGTCAAAGGCTTCATTGCCCCGGCCCAGGGCGGCCTCAGCACAGACGATCCAGGGATTATTGTGGCAGAAGACGGAGCCGTTTTCCTTGAAGCCGGGAGGATAGGAGGAGATTTCGCCCAGCTCCAGATGATACTCGGTGTAGCAGGGGTGCAGCAGCTCCACGCCGTATTCGCCCAGCAGGTATTTCCGGGTGGATTCCATGGATTTGAGACCATATTCTTTTCCGCCCACCCCCGCCAGGGTGCAGAAGCCCTGAGGCTCGATGAAGATCTGTCCTTCCTTACATTCGGAGGAACCGACCTTGTGGCCGAAGGCGTCGTAGGCCCGCAGGAACCACTGGCCGTCCCAGCCATGCTGCAGAATGGCTTTTTCCATGCCGGCAACGGCTTTGCGGATGGCTTCCGCTTCCTCAGACAGTCCGATACGCTGGCACAGGTCGGCGTACTCGCCGCCGTATTTGACGAACATGCCGCCGATAAACACGGATTCTGCCACCGGGCCCTCGCTGGGGCCAAAGGTCTGGAAGCTCTCGCCGGGCTCGGCGGAGAAGCAGTTCAGATTCAGGCAGTCGTTCCAGTCGGCCCGGCCGATGAGGGGCAGGCCGTGGGGACCGCGGTTATGGATGGTGAAATTGACGCTGCGGCGCACGTGCTCCAACAGCGGTACTTCGCTGCCCGGTTCATTGTCAAAGGGGGTGGGGTGGTCCAGGATGGTGAAGTCGCCGGTCTCCTTGATGTAGGCGCAGACGGCGCCCACCAGCCACAGGGGATCGTCATTGAATCCGCCGCCGATGTCGTTGTTGCCCCGCTTGGTCAGGGGCTGGTACTGGTGGTAGGTGGAGCCGTCGGCGAACTGGATGGAGGCGATATCGATGATCCGCTCCCGTGCCCGGTCGGGGATAATGTGCATGAAGCCATAGAGATCCTGGCAGGAATCCCGGAAGCCCATGCCCCGGCCGGTGCCGGTCTCGTAATAGGATGCGGAGCGGCTCATATTGAAGGTGACCATGCACTGGTACTGGTGCCAGATGTTCACCATGCGGTTTAGCTTTTCGTTGCCGGAACGGAGCTGATAATTGCTCAGCAGGCCGTCCCAGTAGGCGGAAAGTTCCCCGAAGGCGGCGTCCACAGCAGCGGGGTCGGCGTATTTGCCGCAGACCCGGCGGGCTGTATCCTTGCGGATGACGCCGGGGGAGAGGAATTTCTGATCCCGGGGATTCTGTCCGTAGCCCAGGACGAAGATGATGCGTTTGTGCTCACCGGGGGCCAGATCGATTTCGATATGGTGGCAGCCGATGGGATACCAGCCGGTGATGAGGGAGGAGGCAGAGCGTTCCTCCCGGACAAGCTGGGGATCGCGCCAGTCGCCCATGTGGCCCAGGAAGGTATTACGGTCCGTGTCCCAGCCGGCGGCGGGCACATTGACGCCATAGAAGGCATAGTGATCCCGCCGCTCCCGATACTCGGTTTTATGGTAGATGATGCCGTTTTCCACTTCGGATTCCGCGATATTCAGATTGCGCTGGTAGTTCTGGCTGTCGTCCACGGCGTTCCAAAGGCACCATTCCATGGCGCCCCAGATGTGGACGGTCTTGGGCGCCTCTGTTTCGTTGGTCAGCACCAGGTCGTGGATCTCACAGTTTTCCCCCACGGGTACGAAGAAGGTCAGCTTCGCTGCCAGACCGTCCTTGGCGCAGTCGAAGGTGGTATAGCCCATGCCGTGGCGGCATTCGTAGCGGTCCAGGGGGGTCTTTGTGGGCAGGAAGCCGGGGTTCCAGGCTTTTTTGCCGGCTTCCTTCATATAGTAGAATCGGCCGCCGTGATCCCCGGGGACGGCGTTGTAACGGTAGCGCAGGATCCGCTGCAGCTTGGCGTCGCGGTAGAAACAGTAGCCGCCGCCGGTGTTGGAAATCATTCCGAGGAAGTCCTCGCTGCCCAGATAATTGATCCAGGGCAGAGGGGTGGCAGGGGTAGTGATCACATATTCCCGCCGAGCGTCATCAAAATATCCGAATTGCATGGCGTTCACTCCTTTTGATCCTGGTTTGCGATAACGATTAAGTGGTTGGAAAACCAGAGGAATTCACTTCTAGCATAGCGGATATTACCAAGAAAAGCAAGAGTAAAATTGAACTTTTTGGGATAAATTACAATATAATTCCAAACGAAAAGGAAGAGAAGCAAACTTTTCGTGGATTTACGTAAGCATAATCGCTAAATTTTCGTAAAACGGATGTACAACATCTCCAAAGTTTGGGCACAGTGCTATTTAACCGTGAAAAACAGCTTGCTATTTCGTGCAGATTGCGATATATTGAAATTACGAAAACGATTAAGACGATCGGCGCGAGGAATTGCCTATGGTATCCATGAAAGACATTGCCCTGCGCTGCGGAGTATCGGTGGCCACGGTAAGTAAAGCCCTCAACGGTCAGCCGGATATCGGCGAAGAGACCCGCAGCAGGATCATTGCCGCGGCCCAGGAGATGGGCTACATGACCAATTCCGCCGCCCGGGCTCTGAAAACCAACCGCACCTACAATCTGGGGGTGCTGTTCGTGGACGAACGACGCAGCGGTCTGGCCCACGAATACTTCTCCGCCATGCTGGAGAGCTTTAAGGTGGAGGCGGAAGCCCACGGCTACGATATCACCTTCATCAATCACAATGTCGGCGGCAAGCCCACCAGCTATCTGCAGCACTGCCTCTACCGGGGCGTGGACGGTGTGGTCATCGCCTGCGTGGATTTTAATGATCCCCGGGTCCGGGAGCTGGTGGAGAGCAAAATCCCCCTGGTGACCATCGACCGGGTCTTCGACAACCGGCTGGCCGTGATGTCGGATAATGTATCCGGCGTGTCCGCACTGGTGCGCCACGTTTATGAGAAAGGCCACCGGAAGATCGCCTTCCTCCACGGCGAACGGACCTCCGTCACCAACAACCGGCTCATTGGCTTTCACCGCACCTGCGAGGAGCTGGGGCTGGAGATCCCCGACGAATACATCATCGAATGCGTCTATCACGATCCTGACCGGTGCGCCGAAGCCACCCGGCAATTGCTTTCCCTGCCGGACCGGCCCAGCTGCATTCTGTTCCCTGATGATTTTTCCTACATCGGCGGCATGAACGTGCTGATCGAAGCGGGGCTGCGGATCCCGGAGGATATCTCCGTGGTGGGCTATGACGGCATCCACCTGGCCAAGGTTCTGCGGCTGACCACCTACAGTCAGAACACCGCGGCCCTGGGCAGGACTGCCGCCGCGCGGCTCATCAGTCTCATCGAGCATCCCAAAACCACGGTCCTGGACCGCGTGCTTATTGAGGGAAGCCTGATGGAAGGAACTTCCGTCAAGCAGATTTAGTTTTGTAAGTTATCGGGTATGACCCGAAACAAATAAAAAGGAGGAAATCAACATGAAAAAGATTCTCGCTCTGCTGCTGGCGCTGATCATGGTCCTTTCCCTGGCCGCCTGCGGCGAAACCACTGATCCCACCGAGCCCCCCAAGACCGACGATCCCGTGAATGAGACTCCCGACGACGGCGGCGAAACCGCCGAGGAAGGCAAGGTTTTCCGCATCTACGCATGGAATGAAGAGTTCAAGGGCTTCTTCGAGAAGTACTACGAAGTTCCTGAAGGCATCATCGTTGAGTGGGTCATCAACCCCAATGAAGGCGGCGTTTACCAGGATAAGCTGGACGAGGCGCTGCTGAACCAGGAAAATGCCCCCGCTGATGAGAAGATCGACATGTTCCTGGCCGAGGCCGACTACATCCTCAAGTACACCGACACCGAGTTTACCCAGGATATCACCGCGCTGGGCGTTACTGATTTCTCCAACACCTATGAGTACACCGTTCAGGCCGCTTCCGACTCCAACGGCGTCGTCAAGGGCGTGTCCTTCCAGTGCTGCCCCGCTGCTCTGATCTACCGCCGCTCCATCGCCGAGGAAGTTCTGGGCACCTCCGATCCCGCCGAAGTCCAGGGCCTGCTGGACAGCTGGGAGAAGTTCAATGCCGTGGCCGCTGACGCCGCTGCAAAGGGCTACTACATGACTGCTTCCGAAGCCGCTACCTTCCGCGTCTTCTCCAATAACACCACCGCACCTCTGGTCAACGACGCCGGTGAGCTGGTTCTGGACCAGGCCATCCTGGACTGGGCTGCTCAGGCCAAAAACTTTGCCGACAACGGCTACACCCTGACCTGTGACATCTGGTCCGACGAGTGCACCGCACAGATGTTTGCCGACGGTAAGGCCATGTGCTACTTCGGACCCGCATGGTATTTCAACTTCTCCATGGGCAACGCCCAGGATCCCGAGAAGGGCTGCTACGGCGACTGGGCCATCGTCGAAGGTCCCCAGGCGCACTTCTGGGGCGGCACCTGGCTGCTGGCTGCCACCGGCTCCGACAATCCCACCATGCTGGCTGACGTTATGGACACCTTCATCAACGATGAGGAAGTCTGCAAGGCTCTGATCGAGAACGAGGCACAGTTCACCAACAACCAGGCTGTCAACGCCGCTTACGCCGAGAACCCCGAGTACGGCAATGCCTTCCTGGGCGGCCAGAACGACGTGGCCATCTTCGTGGACCTGGCAAAGAATATCAAGTTCGAGAACAAGACCATCTATGACCAGCTGCTGACCGAGGGCCTGCAGGGCTACTGGAGAGAGTACTGCGACGGCACCGTCACCGAGGAAGAGGCAATGGCCAACTACTACAAGTACATCAACGAGAAGTACCCCGAGATCGTCACTCCCTGATGCTTCGGGAAAACACTGATCTGACTTAATACGACCGATGGGGCAAGGCGCAAGCCTTGCCCCGTTTGGGATTTTGTGTTCCATTGAGATTGCATCCCAATGTCATTTGAATGGAGTACAAAACCAGCAAGGGGGGAATGTCCTATGAAACTGTCTGTCCGCAGAAAGCGCAGGGGTGTCAGCTACGCCAAGTGGGGCTATATCTTTATCGCTCCGTTTTTCATCACCTATGCCATCTTTACCCTGGTGCCCCAGATGCTCACCATCTACAACAGCTTCTTTGAAAACTACCGCTCGGGTCTGAAGATCATCGGCCCCAATTTCGTGGGCTTTGAGAACTATATCACCCTCTTCACCCCGGATCAGAACGGCACCATCGATATTCTGAAATATGCGGGCAACACCGTTGCCCTCTGGGTGGGCGGCGCGATCCCCCAGATCATCATCGCCCTGCTGCTGGCCATCTTCTTTACCAGCTACCGGCTGAAGATCCGGGGACAGCAGTTTTTCAAGACCGTCATCTATATGCCCAATCTGATCATGGCGTCGGCATTTTCCATGCTGTTCTATACCCTGTTTTCTCCTGTCGGCCCCATCAACCATCTGCTGACCCAGATGGGGGTCATCGACGCCACCTTTGACTTTTTTGCACATCAGATCACCGTCCGGGGCATGATCATGCTGATGAATTTCCTGCTCTGGTTCGGAAATACCACGATTCTGCTGATGGCGGGTATTATGGGCATCGACCAGTATATGTTTGACGCAGCCCAGATCGACGGCGCCAACTCCGTCCAGGTATTCTTCCGGGTGACGCTGCCGCTGCTGATGCCCATTCTGGTCTATACCATCATCACTGCCATGATCGGTGGCCTGCAGATGTTCGATGTGCCCCAGGTGCTGACCAACGGCGGCGGTACCCCCAACCGTACCTCCATGACGCTGATCATGTACCTGAACAACTACCTGAAAACCAGCAAGAACTACGGCATGGCCGGCGCCATCTCCGTCATCATCTTCATTATCACCGGCATCCTGAGCTTGGTCGTCTACCGCAGCCTGACCAAGCAGGACGACTAAGGAGGGATTGACCATGGCAAGAACAAATTCCGCTGACAGCCGCAGGGCGAACCTGATGCTGAATATCAGCCGGGCCTTGGTCTATGCGATCCTGATCTTCCTGGCGGCCATGTGCCTGTTTTCCTTCTACATGCTGATCATCAATTCCACCCGGTCCAACGCGGATCTTCAGGGCGGCTTCCAGCTGCTGCCGGACGACCAGTTCCTTATCAATCTGCGCAACGCCTGGACGGATGCCTCCATCGACATCCCCCGGGGTATGCTCAACAGCTTTATCATCGCCGCTTCCTCGGCAGTGCTCAGCACCTACTTCTCCGCCCTGACGGCCTACGGCATCCACGCCTACAATTTCCGGCTGAAGAAGCTGGCCTTCACCTTCATCATGGCGGTCATGGTGATCCCCAATCAGGTCTACGCCGTGGGCTTCTATCAGATGTGTGTGAAGCTGGGCTGGACCAACAGCTACATCCCCCTGATCCTTCCCGGCATCGCCGCCCCTGTGGTGTTCTTCTACATGAAGCAGTACATGGAGAGCGTCCTGCCCATGGAGATCGTGGACGCCGCACGTACCGACGGCTCCGGCGAGTTCTACACCTTCAACCGCATCATCCTGCCCATGCTCAAGCCTGCCCTGGCGGTGCAGCTGATCTTCTCCTTTGTCCAGTCCTGGAATAACTACTTCCTGCCCGCACTGTTGCTGGACAAGGCAGAAATGAAAACCGTGCCCATCATGATCGCCCAGCTCCGGGCGGCGGACTACTCCAAGTTCGACATGGGCAAGGTGTATATGTTCATACTGCTGGCGATCCTGCCGGTGCTGATCGTCTACATCTGCCTGAGCAAATACATCATCAAGGGCGTCACCGCCGGATCTGTGAAGGGATAATGTGTAAATGCGGCACGCCGCTCTGCTGTGACAGGGCGGCGTGTTTTGGTATGGTCAGAAAAGAATTGTATTTTGCTGCCGGGTAGGCTATAATGGGGAAAAACAGGGAGGTGGCGGGGATGAAGCATAAGGGACTGACCCAGGAGGGACTGAAGCTGATTGCCTGCGTGACCATGCTCATCGACCACATCGGGGCGGCGCTGGTGCCGTGGATGTGGCTGCGGGTCATGGGGCGGCTGTCGTTTCCCATCTACTGCTTCCTGCTGGCCGAGGGTATGGCCCGGACGCGGGATGTGAAACGCTACGGAATTCGCCTGGCCATCGGCGCGGTGCTGTCGGAGGTGCCCTTTGATCTGCTGTTTTTCGGCAGACTGACTCTGGTGCATCAGAGCGTGATGGTAACACTGCTTCTGGGATACGCGATGGTGCTGTGGCTGCAGAAAATGCCCCGGATGCCGCTGATTCCGCTGGTGGTCTGCGCTCTGGCGGCGGAGCTGCTGGGTACGGATTACGGCGCCATGGGTGTGGCCATGATCGCCCTGTTTGCACTGACCAGAGGGCGGGAGGGCATGCCGGTGCAGATCCTGGGTCTTGCGGCGGTGTGCTGGATGATCGGCGGCGCGGGCTGGCGGATCGGGCCGGTATTCGTTCCGGCGCAGATCGTCGGGGTGCTGGCCATGGTGCCCATCGGACTGTATAATGGAAAAAAGTTCACGGTCAGCAGGGCTGTCCAGTGGGGCTTCTACCTGTTCTATCCGGTGCATCTGCTGGTGCTGCTGGTCATTTCCATGATGTAATGCTGAGACCGCCGGGAGGGTTCCCGGCGGTCTCCTTTTGCCGGAAATGCACACAGGCGGGGGTATCGTCGTCGAATCGGATATAGTGCCTGCGGAAATGGGCGCAGTCAGCGCAGGTCGGTTCGTTCATTGGATCACCTCACAGATAATTATAGAGTTTATAACTCTATAAGTCAATAGCGGAATAAACTCTATGGTATTCTCAACCTGAGGTGAGAATAATGACCTATGCCGAGAGAATCCGTGCCCTTCGCGAAGATAAAGACCTGACCCAGGCTGATGTGGCGGCTGTACTGAAAGTGGGGCAGCGGACTTACTGTGATTATGAACTTGGAAAGACGAGAATTCCGGTGGACAGTCTGATTTTGCTGGCGAGGATGTACAATGTCAGCATGGACTATATCAGTGGTGTTTCCGAAGAGAAAAAAGGATTTCCAAGACGATAAAAACACCCGCCGGGAGTTCCCGGCGGGTTTCCTTGTACTTTTTACACGTTGAACAGGAAGTTGACGATGTCGCCGTCCTTCATGACGTATTCCTTGCCCTCGGAGCGGACCTTGCCCTGGGCCTTGGCGTTTGCCATGGTGCCCAGCGTCTTCAGATCCTCGAAAGCGATGACCTCGGCACGGATGAAGCCGCGCTCGAAATCGGTATGGATCTTACCGGCAGCCTGGGGAGCCTTGGTGCCCCGCTTGATGGTCCAGGCGCGGCACTCGTCGGAGCCGGCGGTCAGGAAGGAGATCAGACCCAGCAGGGCGTAGCTGGACTTGATCAGCTTGTCCAGACCGGACTCGGTGACACCCAGCTCTTCCATGAACATGGCCTTCTCATCGGGGTCGTCCAGCTCGGCGATGTCGGCCTCCAGCTTGGCGCAGATGGGGATGACCTGGCTGCCTTCCTCGTCGGCCAGGGTCTTGACGGCCATGTAGTGCCTGTTTTCCTCAGGCTCGTTGACCTCGTCCTCGGACATGTTGGAGACATAGATGGTCTTTTTCAGGGTCAGCAGATCGGAGGTGGAGATCAGGGCCATCTCCTCGGCGTCGTCAGAGAAGGTGCGGGCCAGCTTGCCCTCGTTCAGGTGCTGGAGCAGTTCAGTGAAGACCTCGACCTCACGGACGAACTTCTTGTCGCCGCCCTTCATGGCCTTCTGAGCCTTGTCGATGCGGCGCTCCACCATTTCGATGTCGGCCATGACCAGCTCCATGTTGATGATCTCAATGTCGCGCAGGGGATCGGTGGAGCCCTCCACGTGGGTGACATTGGAATCCTCGAAGCAGCGAACCACGTGGACGATGGCGTCGGTGGTGCGGATGTTGCTCAGGAACTTGTTGCCCAGGCCTTCACCCTGGGAGGCGCCCTTGACAAGACCAGCGATATCAACGAACTCGATGACAGCAGGGGTGTGCTTCTTGGGCTTGTAGAAATCGCTCAGCCACTGCAGCCGCTCGTCGGGCACGGAGACCACACCCACATTGGGGTCGATGGTGCAGAAAGCGTAGTTGTCAGCGGGAACGCCGGCGTTGGTGATGGCGTTGAACAGGGTAGACTTGCCCACATTGGGCAGGCCAACGATACCTAATTTCATATTTTCCTATACTCCTTTATTTTCAATGGTTTACGCATGGTTTTTAACGATTTTTAATTTTGGTGCTGGTGTTTGCACCGTTTTTACACCATTTATGCAAATAGTTTTTCAAGCTGCTGTACAGCCAGTTCATGGAATCGTCCGTCACGTGGAGCCTGCATAACCAGCTTCCAGCTGGTTATGCACCTTTTTGCAGTACATGGGCTTTACATCAGATAAACGCATATTGTCGATTGCCGGTTGGATGTTATGTTTGTACCGTTTCCGGTAATTCCAACGGGCATTGGAAGCCAGGTCATCAACGTCAGGGGCTACAAACAATTCGTCCTGAGGAATCGGGGCTTCCTTTCCCTTCTTTAGCCAATTCCAGGCATCGGGGAGGGAAGTACTTCTCATGCCCTTTGCCCAGTTCATCTACATATCGTGCGGAGTAAAGAATATCTTTTCTTTGACAGATACCCTTGCCGCATTCTTTGCCTTTCAGGCTATTTCCCGTTTGGGTAACTCCATTCT
>JAFTVM010000103.1 GCA_017465745.1 Oscillospiraceae bacterium | reverse complement strand
GGGGACGGGTCACCCGTCCCGGCGGTAAAACCTGGCGAATTGACATTTGTATCGGCGAATTCGTAATCGGAAGGTTCACGGGACGGGGAACCCGTCCCCTACATTGGTGTACCATATCGGAACGATAAACTACAATTTGAACCTGTCTTGACAATCACCCGCAGCTTTGCTATGATGCGGAAAAAGGAGTGATTTGATGAGTAAATGCGGTAACTGCTGCGGCAATTGCGGCGGATGCGGCGGCGCCATGGAGCTGACCGCCGGGGAGATCCGGATGCTGCTGCGGCTGGGGCAGATCCCGTTCCTGCCGGTGGCCCGGAAGATGGGGGACGACATCCCGGTCTTCCTGGAAGATACCGATGAGACAGTGGAAGCGTACAGCCTGATCCTCCGGTGCTTGGAAAAGCGCGGCCTGATCTCCATCGACTACCATCTGCCCCTGGCGGGCTTCGACGACAGCGCTTATGCTGCCTACCCCATCCGGGGCAGCTTCGCCCTGACGGCCCGGGGCCAGCAGGTGCTGGAGCTGCTGGAATACCAGGGGATCGAATGATACACCCGTAGGGGACAATGCTGAAAAGGGTCGATACAGGCATCGACTCCTGTGAAGTTGTTGTCGAAAAATGTATTTTTGTGCTTGACGAATGGACATCAAACTGCTAAAATGATGCCATAATACCAAAGGCAGTGAAGGGAAGAGTAGGCCTGCTTTCTTCGTTCAGAGAGCCCCGGGCGGTGGAATGGGGTACGACAGAAACGGGCTGAACATGGTCCCGGAGCCGCGGGGGCGATAAGTAGTTCCCGACGGGTACGCCCGTTACAGCGTCAGGGTATGCTGGTACCCGGTGAGGCGTTTTCCGTGAGGGAGGCGTGAAACAAGGTGGTAACACGGAATCTTCCGTCCTTGTGCTGATGCACAAGGACGTTTTTGTTTTTTGCGAGGAGGGAGTTATTTGAAACCCATCATTGAGATCAAAAAGCTTTGCAAGACCTTCGGCGGCGGCGAGACCCAGGTCCACGCCCTGCAGGATGTGTCCCTGGCAGTGAATCCCGGCGAGATCTTCGGCATCATCGGCCTGTCCGGCGCGGGCAAGTCCACCCTGGTGCGCTGCATCAATCTGCTGGAGCGTCCTGACCACGGGCAGGTGCTCTTCCACGGCAGGAATCTGATGGACATGTCTGACCGGGAACTGCGGGCCCAGCGGCGCAATATTACCATGATCTTCCAGAGCTTTAATCTGCTGGATCAGCGCACCGCCATCGACAATATCTGCTTCCCCCTGGAGCTGGTGGGCACACCCCGGAAGGAAGCCAAGAAGCGGGCCATGGAGTTGCTGGAGATCGTGGGCCTGCCGGACAAGGCAAACGCCTATCCCGTGCAGCTGTCCGGCGGACAGAAGCAGCGCATCGCCATCGCCCGTGCCCTGGCAACCAATCCCCAGGTGCTGCTGTGTGACGAGGCGACCTCTGCCCTGGATCCCCAGACCACGGATTCCATCCTGAACCTGCTGCAGAAGATCAGCCGGGAGCGGGGCATCACCGTTATCATCATCACCCACCAGATGTCCGTCATCGAGCAGATCTGCCACCGGGTCGCCATTCTGGACCAGGGACAGGTGGCTGAAGTGGGCGCCGTGGAGGATGTGTTCCACAATCCCAGGTCCGCTGCCGGCCGCCGTCTGGTGAGTCCCGATGTGGCGAACCTGCCCCTGTCTACCTGGACCGGTCATGTGGCGCGCATTGCCTTCAACGGCAACGCTTCCGCCGACCCCATCATCGCTTCCGTGGCCCTGGACCTTGGCATCAAGGTCAGCATTCTGGGTGCCGATACCCGGAATGTGGACGGCAAGGCCTTCGGTACCATGCTCGTCAGCCTGCCCGACGACCCCCAGCAGAAGCAGAAGGTTATGGATTATCTGAACGCCAATCCCGGCGTCACCGCAGAGGAGGTGCAGTGAGATGTTTGACCTGTTTTCTGATCCCGTAAAGGTTGCGCAGCAGATGGAGATCATCGTCAGTGAGTTCCCCTTTGCTACCTGGGAGACGCTGTATTCGCTGGTGCTGGAAGTGGTTTTCGCATACGTCATCGGCCTGCCCTTAGGCGTGCTGCTGGTCACCGGTGAGAAGGGGGGCATCCGACCCCTGCCCGGCTGGATCATGAGCGTGCTGAATACCGTCATCAACCTGCTGCGGTCCGTGCCCTTCCTGATCCTGATGATCATTGCGCTGCCCCTTTCCCTGGTGATCGTGGGCACCAAGGTAGGCACCGTTGCCACGATCCCGCCCATGGTGATCTGCGCCTTCCCGCTGGTGGCGCGCATGGTGGAAAGCTCCCTGCGGGAAGTCAACCAGGGCGTCATCGAAGCGGCCCAGTCCATGGGCGCATCCGCCTGGCAGATCGTCACCAAGGTGCTGCTGCCGGAAGCCGTCCCCAGCCTGATCTCCGGCGGAACCATCACCGTGGGCACCATCCTGGGCTACGGTGCCATGGCCGGTATCATCGGCGGCGGCGGTCTGGGCAAGATCGCCATCCAGTATGGCTACTACAATTTCAAATACCTGGTCATGTGGGCCGCTGTCATCGGCCTGATCATCCTGGTGCAGGTGTTCCAGAGCGTGGGCGGCCGTCTTGCCATCCGCTGCGACAAGCGCCTGCGCGGCAGAAGCTGATCCGTTTTCCCTGATGCCTGTGCATCATACATTAAAAACAAAGGAGAAAGAAACATGAAAAAGATCATTGCTCTGGCCCTGGTTCTGGTTCTGGCTCTGAGCCTGGCCGCCTGCGGCGCTGCTGGTTCTGCAGACAAGACCATCACCATTGCCGCATCCCCCACCCCCCACGCCGAGATCCTGGCGGTGGCAGCCGAAGTCCTGGCAGAGGACGGCTGGACCCTGGAGATCACCGAGTACTCTGACTATGTTGTTCCCAACAATATCGTCGATGATGGCGAGATCGACGCCAACTACTTCCAGCATCAGCCCTACCTGGACACCTTCAACGCTGAGAACGGCACTGCCCTGGTCAGCGTGGCCGCCGTCCACTACGAGCCCTTTGGCATCTATGCCGGCCTGAAGAGCGGCGTGGAAGGCCTGGAGGAGGGCGACCAGATCGCCATTCCCAACGATGGCTCCAACCGTGCCCGCGCCCTGATCCTGCTGCAGGAGAAGGGTCTGATCAAGCTGGCTGAGGGCGTCGGTATGGAAGCCACTGTTCTGGACATCGTGGAGAACCCCCTGAACATCGAGATCGTGGAGATGGAAGCCGCCCAGATCGCCGGCGTCCGTGACTCCGTTGCCCTGGCTGTCATCAACGGCAACTACGCACTGCTGGCCGGTCTGAACGTCAACAAGGACGCCATCGCCTCCGAGGATCCCGCCTCCGTTTCCGCCACCACCTATGCAAACGTGCTGGTGGTCAAGGAAGGCAACGAGGAATCCGAGAAGATCCAGGCCCTGAAGGAAGCCCTGATGAGCCAGGCCGTCAAGGACTTTATCAACGAGACCTACACCGGCGCCGTGGTGCCCCTGTTCTAAGTGAATCACGAAAGGGAGGCGAAAGCCTCCCTTATGTGCGCCCTGGACGCATGTTTGTATCTGGGGTGTTGATTTTCACCCTGCTGACTGATATAATATACGTTGAAATTTGCCGCATCGGGAGGATACGACATGAAAAAAGGTGATCTGCTCTATCAGCAGTATGTGAACATCCTGAAAGAGGAGCTGCGCCCCGCCATGGGCTGCACGGAACCGGTGGCACTGGCCTACGCCGCTGCCAAGGCCCGGCAGGTGCTGGGAGCTATCCCCTGTCTGGTGGAGGCAAGGATCAGCGGCAACATCATCAAAAATGTCAAGAGCGTCACGGTCCCCAATACCGGCGGCCGCATCGGCATCGTGGCGGCCATCTGTGCCGGCGTGGTGGCAGGTGACGCGGATAAGGAGCTGCAGGTTATCAGCGCCATCACTGACGAGGGCCGGGAGGCCCTGACGGAGTATCTGACCCGGGCCAAAGTGACGGTGGAGGCAGCGGATTCGGACCTGGTTTTTGACATCGACCTGACCCTCCATGCCGAAAGCGGTGAGGTTGCCCGGGTGCGTATCGTTAACAATCACACCAACATCGTCCTCATCGAGAAAAACGGAGAAAAGCTGCTGGATCTGCCCATTTCCGACTCTTCGGAGGAAGGGCTGACGGACAAGTCCTGCCTGAGCATCGAAAAGATCGTGGAGTTTGCCGACTGCGTGGATGTGGAGGACATCCGGGAAGTGGTGGAGCGGCAGATCAAGTACAATATGGCGATTGCTGTGGAGGGCCTCCAGCACCGCTGGGGCGCCAACATCGGCAAGGTCATCCTCCGCCGCCAGGGCAACGCCATCGAGAAGAAGGCCAGAGCCTACGCCGCCGCCGGTTCCGACGCCAGAATGAGCGGCTGCGATATGCCCGTCATCATTCTCTCCGGCTCCGGCAACCAGGGCATTACGGCCAGCGTCCCTGTGGCGGTCTATGCCAAGGAGCTGCGGGTATCTGACGAGCAGCTGCTGCGGGCCGTGGCCCTCAGCGACCTGGTCACCGTCCACCAGAAGGCGGGCATTGGCCGGCTTTCCGCCTACTGCGGCGCCATTTCCGCCGGCTGCGGCGCAGGCGCGGGCATCGCCTATCTCCAGGGCGAGGGCGTGGAGGCGGTCAGCCACATTCTGGTCAACGCCATTGCCATCCTTTCCGGCACCATCTGCGACGGCGCCAAGGCATCCTGCGCCGCCAAGATCGCCGCAGCCGTGGACGCGGGCATCCTGGGCTACCACATGTACCTGGAGGACCAGCAGTTCTATGGCGGTGACGGCATCGTCACCAAGGGTGTGGACAAGACGGTGCGTAACGTGGGGATCCTGGCCCGGGAGGGCATGAAGGAGACCGACAAGACCATCCTGGAGATCATGCTCCGGGAGGATTAAAGAATTTTCCAAAATCGAGATGATACATTTATGAATTGGAACGCATACCGCACCGGCGTCAATCGCGGACTGCCGGTGGGTGTCGGCTATTTTTCCGTCAGCTTTGGCTTCGGCGCCATGGCTGCCGCCCAAGGGATCAAGGCCCTGGACGCCGCGCTGATCTCCCTGACCAACCTGACCAGCGCCGGACAGTTTGCAGGTCTGACCCTGATCATCGCCGCAGCGGGGCTGTGGGAGATGATCCTGACCCAGGTGGTCATCAACAGCCGCTACGCCCTGATGAGTCTGGCGCTGAGCCAGAAGATGGGCCAGAAGATCGGCATTCTGCCCCGGCTGGTGATTGCTTTTTTCAACACGGACGAGATTTTCGCCCTGGCCATGGCGGAAAGGAATCCTCTGACGGTGCCCTTTATGCTGGGCCTCGGCACCACCCCCATCCTGGGCTGGACGGCGGGTACGCTGTGCGGTGCCCTGGCAGGCTCTGTGCTGCCCCTGGCGGTGCGGACGGCTCTGGGGGTCATGCTCTACGGCATGTTCATCGCCATCGTGGTGCCCCCCGCCCGGCAGGAACGTCCCGTTCTGGTGACGGTGATCCTGGCCCTGGTGCTCAGCTGCCTGTTCACCTGGGTACCGGGACTGCAAGCGGTTTCTGCGGGCATCTCCATCGTCATCTGCACCGTGGCTGCCGCAGCCATTTGCGCGTGGCTGTTCCCCATTGCGGAAGAGGAGGTGGGGGAATGAGCATCTATATCTATATTCTCGCCATGGCGGTGACCACGTACCTGATCCGTGTTCTGCCCCTGACGGTGTTCCGCAAGCCCATCCGCAGCCGTTTCCTGAAATCCTTCCTGCACTATGTTCCCTATGCATGCCTGACGGCCATGACCTTCCCGGCCATCCTGACTTCTACGCAATCCGTGCTCAGCGGCGTGGCTGCCCTGATCGCAGCAGTAATTCTGGCCTTCCGGGGCAAGAGCTTGCTGGTGGTGAGCGTTGCCAGCTGCTGCGCCGTATTCGTGACGGAGCAGCTGCTGAAATTCATTCTGTGACCCCATACGCGGCACGCATGTGCCGCGTTTTTTCGTATATGTTAAGAAAATGTATCATTTTACCCTTGTCTCTTGACAGAATGGGAGCCTTTTGATATAATACGCCGCGAAGAGGGAGTAGTCGGCGCACTGCGCTGCCGGGTCAACAAACTGGGGGAGACCCCTGGTCCGGCATGAAATGACGAGACTTTTCGGGCGAAATGCCCGTCGAGTATGCCGGTTGGTCTGTCTTCACAGTACCTCTGTGCCGGTAATTCCTGTACGGAGGATTTTTTATGGGTTTTGGTGAATTATTCCTGCTGGCGGTGGGCCTGAGCATGGACGCTTTCGCGGTGTCCGTGTGCAAGGGTCTGGCCATGAAAAAGGCCACCCTGGGCGGCCAGCTGACCTGCGGATTGTGGTTCGGCGGCTTCCAGGCGTTGATGCCCACCATCGGCTTCTTCCTGGGCGCCCTGTTTGCCGACGCCATCCGGGCCTTTGACCACTGGATCGCTTTCGGGCTGCTGGCCATCATCGGCTTCAACATGCTCAAGGAAGCACTGGAAAGGGATTGTGACTGCGGCTGTGAGGAGCACTCCGCCGACCTGTCGGTCAAAACCATGTTCGTCATGGCGGTGGCTACCTCCATCGACGCGCTGGCCGTCGGTATCTCCCTGGCCATGGCCGGCAACGTCAACATCTGGACGGCCGCACTGCTGATCGGTGTGACGACCTGCGTCCTGTCCGCCATCGGTGTCAAGATCGGCAACATCTTCGGCAGCCGCTTCGAGAAGAAGGCGGAGGCCGCCGGCGGCATCATCCTGATCCTGCTGGGCATCAAGATCCTGCTGGAGCATCTGGGGATCCTGGCATGAAACGGCGTGTCCGAATCTGCGTGGCTCTGATCACGGTGAATTTGGCCTTCATCTGGGGCAATTCCCTGCTGCCGGGGGAAATCTCCGGTATGCTGTCCGACTGGCTGGCGTCGCTGCTGGGCGGCGGACAACCTCCCGCGGGAGGGACCGGGCTGCTGCGAAAGCTGGCCCATTTTTCCGAATTTGCCTGCCTTGGCTTTCTGCTGGCGCGGCTGGCGCACCTGAAAGGGGAGCGGGGGCACCATCTCATTTCCCTGGCATTGCTGGGCGGTCTGCTGACTGCCTGCATCGACGAATCCATCCAGCTGCTGACCCCCGACCGGGGACCCAGCCTGGTGGACGTCTGGATCGACACTTGCGGCGTCGCCACCGGCGTGGCTGCGCTGTTTGTGATACATTACATGAAGAATATGATTTCTGGAGGAAACAACCAATGAAGAAACTGATTTCCCTGCTGCTGGTCTTTGCAATGGCAGTCTCCGTCATGGCTGGCTGCGCCGGCGAAGGCAGCACCAACGAGACCACCGAACCCGCTGAGACCGTCACCGGTCCCGCCAGCGCGCTGGAGGTTCTGGAGAATATCTGGGCCCTGTACGGCGACGACGAGAAGTTCCCCGTCATGGGCGGTAACCCCGAGGGCGGCGTCATGGACGTCCCCGCCAACTGGGATCTGACCTATGCTGAGGGTATGATCAACTATCTGCAGCTGACCGCTGAAGATCTGGCCAATGTGGACGAGGCTTCCAGCATGATCCATATGATGAACTCCAACATCTTTACCGCTTATGTGCTGCATCTGAATGACAGCACCAAGGCTGCCGATTTTGCAGCCACCGCCAAGGACGCCATCGTGAATGGCCAGTGGCTGTGCGGCGCTCCCGAGAAGCTGGTCATCGCCGACCTGGGCGGTAACTACCTGCTGATCGCGCTGGGCGGCAATGATGCTGTGGCTCCCTTCGAGACCAAGCTGGCCGAGGCTTACCCCGGCATTACCCCCCTGTACAGCGAAGCAATCGCCGGCTAATCAAACAAAAATGGCAGCGAGTGATCGCTGCCATTTTCAATCTGAGGAACATTTATGCTCTTTTCAAGTATTCCATTTCTTTTCTACTTCCTCCCGGCGGTGATGATCGTCTATTTTCTGGCGCCCTGGAAGCTGAAGAATGCGGTGCTGCTCCTGTTCAGCCTGATTTTCTACGGCTGGGGCGAGCCAAAGTACCTGTTTCTGATGATCGGCTCCATCCTGGCCTACTACGGCTGCGGCCTGGCCATGGAGCGGTGGCCCAACCGGAAAAAGCTGTGGATGTGGCTCAGTGTGGCCCTGGGTGCTGCGCTGCTGGGCATTTTCAAGTACGCGGATTTCTTTATCGGCTCCTTCAACGCCGTTACCGGCCTGTCTGTGCCGCTGCTGCGGTTGGCGCTGCCCATCGGCATCAGCTTCTACACCTTCCAGTGCCTGAGCTACACCATCGACGTCTACCGGGGCAATGTGCCGGCCCAGCATAACCTGCTCTCCTTCGGCGCATATGTCTGCCTGTTCCCCCAACTCATTGCCGGCCCCATCGTCCGCTATGTGGATGTGGCCCGGGAACTGAATGACCGCCGCCACACCCTGGAGGGGTTTACGCTGGGGCTGCGGCGGTTTCTGGTGGGACTGGGCAAGAAGGTGCTCATCGCCGATGGCCTGGCCCTGTTCATCGAGCATTTCCGCGCCGCCCAGGCACCGTCGGTGCTCTTTTACTGGCTGTACGCCCTGGCTTTCAGCCTGCACATCTATTTTGACTTCTCCGGCTATTCCGATATGGCCATCGGTCTGGGTAGGATCCTGGGCTTCCGTTTCCTGGAGAATTTCAACTATCCGTACCTGTCGAAGAGCGTCACCGAGTTCTGGCGGCGCTGGCACATGAGCCTTGGCTCCTGGTTCCGGGATTATGTCTACATTCCCCTGGGGGGCAGCCGGGTCAGTAAGGTGCGCTGGGTGCTGAACATCCTGGCGGTGTGGATGCTGACGGGCCTGTGGCACGGCGCCAGCTGGAATTTTGTGGTATGGGGCCTGATCTTCGCGGTGCTGCTGCTGGCGGAGAAATGGCTGCCCTGGCTGAAAAAGCTGGGCAGCATCTATGTGCTGCCGGTCGTCATGCTCAGCTTCGTGGTGTTCAACGCCGCGGATCTGGGGGCCGCTGTCCATGAGATCGGCGCCATGTTCGGTCTGGCCGGGCTGCCCCTGGTGACGGTGGAGACCCTGTACTATCTGCGCAGCTTCGCGCCGCTGTTTGTCATGGCAATGGTAGGCGCCACGCCCATCGTTCGGGACACCTGCCGCAGGATCGAGAACACGGCCATCGGCGCTGTTCTGGAGATCGCCATGATGGCGGGGCTTCTGATCGTGTGCACGGCCTATCTGGTGGACGGCTCCTTCAGCCCGTTCCTGTATTTCCGTTTCTAAAGGGGGTGGCGCTATGAAGAAAATTCGAATCATCGGCGCTGCCGCCGTGGCAGCGCTGTGGATGTGCCTGACTCTATGGGCCTGGTTTAAGCCCGCTGACGCGGTCTCCTCCGCTGAGCGGCGGCCCCTGGAGCAGTTCCCGGAGATATCCGTGGAGAATATCCTGGATGCCGGGTTTATGGGGAATTTTGAGGACTATACCCTGGACCAGTTCCCCCTGCGGGACGGCTTCCGCTCTGTCAAGGCCCTGTTCCAGAAGTACGTCATGGGCCAGAAGGACAACAACGGCATCTATGTGACGGATGGACATGCTGCCAAGCTGGAGTATCCCTATGACGAAGCGTCCATCGCCCATGCCGCCAAACGGTTTCAGTATGTCTATGACACTTACCTGACGGGCTGCGATGTCTATATGACCATCG
The DNA here is from genome assembly GCA_017465745.1 of Oscillospiraceae bacterium. GTDB lineage: Bacteria > Bacillota > Clostridia > Oscillospirales > Oscillospiraceae > Faecousia. The sequence continues at coordinate 62,006 of JAFTVM010000103.1, read as the reverse complement.
TGCCGGACAAGGGCTATTACCTGGCGGAGGAAAACGGTTATCCCGCCATGGATTATGACGCCCTGTTTGCAGATCTGCAGGCGGGGATGCCCTATGCGAAGTTTATTGACCTGCGGGATACCCTGACCCTGGAGGATTACTACCGCACCGATACCCACTGGCGGCAGGAGAATCTGCTGCCTGCCGCTGAGATCATCGCGGATGCCATGGGTATTACTGTGGGTGGGTTCACCCCCGTGACCAGAGAAGAGCCCTTCTATGGCGTCTACCATGGCCAGGCTGCCCTGCCCATGGAGCCGGATGAACTGGTGCTGATGGAAAGCGACTGGCTGTCCGACTGCCGGGTCTACGACCATGAATCCGGTACCTGGGGCAGTGTGTATGACCTGAGCAAGCTGAACGGTGACGACCTGTACGAGGTGTTTCTCTCCGGTCCCCGGTCCCTGCTGACCATCGAGAACCCCAATGCGAAGACGGACAAAGAGCTGATCGTCTTCCGGGATTCCTTCGGCAGCGCCATGGTGCCGCTGCTGCTGCAGGATTACGCCCGGGTGGATGTGGTGGATATCCGCTACTTGAATGCCGCCCTGGTGGGCAATTTCCTGGACTTCCACGGTCAGGATGTGCTGTATCTGTACAGCACGCTGGTGCTCAATAACGCCGAAACCATCAAGTAAACGAAAAGCCCGGGTTGAACCCGGGCTTTTTTTATGGTATCATGGGGCGAAAGGGGGAGTGTGTATGCAACAGAAGATCGGCTGCGTTATCATGGCCTCCGGCCTGGCCCGGCGGTTCGGCAGCAATAAATTACTGCAAGAATTCCACGGCGCACCCATCATTACGCGGATTCTGGAAACGATGGAGAAAGCCCCCCTGGCGGCCCGGGTGGTGGTGACCCGGCATCCGGAAATCAGGAAGATCTGCGACGAACGGAACATCCCCGTTCTGCTCCATGCACTGCCGGAGCAGAGCGACACCGTCCGGCTGGGCGTGGAATACCTGCTGGAAAATTGCCCCCGCATGACGGGCTGCATGTTCGCCGCTTCCGACCAGCCCTGCCTGACGGTGGGGAGCGTTGAGAAGCTGTGCCATGCCTTTGATGGCGCTCCGGAGAATATCTGGCGGCTGGCCTGGCGGGGGACGGTGGGCAATCCTGTCCTGTTCCCTGAGTCCACTTTCGAAGAACTGCTGCGCCTGCCCGTGGGAAAGGGCGGCGGCGCGGTGGTGAAGAAGCACCCCGATTGGGTCCGTACCGTAGAAGTATCCAGCGAGCGGGAACTCATCGATGTGGACACCCCCGAGATCCTGGAAGCCCTTCTGAAGCAGATATGAAAAAACGGAGCAACCGACCGGCTGCTCCGTTTTTGTTTATCCCTTATACTTGGGTTCGCAGGTGAGGTTGATGCCCAGGCGCTTAAAGACCTTTTCGTCCACGGGGGAGAGGATGACGGTGGAGTGAACCTCACTGCCGCGCAGGGCGCTGAGGGCCTCCATGGCCAGCTCTGCAGTGGGATTGGTGGCGGCGCTGATGGACAGGGCGATGAGGGTCTCATCGGTGTGGAGCCGGGGATTCCGGTTGCCCAGATGATCCACCTTCAGGTGCGTGATGGGGTTGAGGACAGCGGGGGCGATCAGATGCAGCCGCTCGTTGATACCGGCCTGGGCTTTCAGGGCGTTGAGCAGCAGGGCAGAGGCTGCGCCCAGGACCTTGGAGGTTTTTCCGGTGATGATGCGGCCGTCGGGCAGCTCCATGGCGGCGGCGGGGTTTCCGGTCTCGGCTTCCCGGGCCAGGGCAGGGGCCACCACACGGCGGTCTTCCTTGGCAACGCCGGCCTTCTTCATCAGCAGCTCCAGCTTCAGCACCACATCATCGGACAGCTTGCCCTTCTTCTGCTCGCACAGGGCGTCGTAGTACCGGCGCAGGATCTCCTGTCCGGAGGCGGCCCGGACCACCTGGTCATCGCAGATGCAGTTGCCCACCATATTGACACCCATGTCTGTAGGGGACTTGTAGGGGCAGTGGCCCAGGATGTTCTCAAACATGGCGGCCAGCAACGGGTAGGCCTCCACGTCACGGTTGTAGTTGACGGTGGTGACGCCATAGGCTTCCAGATGGAAGGGGTCGATCATGTTCACGTCGGCCAGATCTGCGGTGGCGGCCTCGTAGGCCAGATTCACCGGGTGATTCAGGGGCAGATTCCACACGGGGAAGGTTTCGAACTTGGCATAGCCTGCCTGGCGGCCGTGCTTGTGGTCGTGATAGAGCTGGCTCATGCAGGTGGCGAGCTTGCCGCTGCCGGGGCCGGGGGCGGTGACGACGACCAGCTCCCGGGTGGTCTCGATATAATCGTTCCTGCCAAAGCCCTCGTCGCTGACGATCTTTGCGATGTTGGCGGGGTAGCCTTCGATGGCGTAGTGGTGGTAGACCTTGACGCCGATGCTCTCCAGACGGGACTGGAAGGCCCGTGCCTGGGGTTGCTCGTTGTAGCGGGTCATGACCACGCTGGATACATACAGGCCCAGACCCCGGAAGATATCGATGAGGCGGATGACATCCCGGTCATAGGTGATGCCCAGGTCGCCGCGGATTTTGTTTTTTTCAATGTCAGCGGCGTTGATGGCGATGACCATCTCCACCTGATCCTTCAGCTGCAGCAGCATCTGCAGCTTGGAGTCCGGCGCAAAGCCGGGGAGAACCCGGGAAGCGTGATAATCGTCGTAGAGCTTGCCGCCGAATTCCAGATACAGCTTGCCGCCAAACTGGGCCAGCCGCTCCCGAATGTGGGCGGACTGGGTCTGCAGGTATTTGTCGTTATCAAATCCAAGATTTGCCATAAAGTGCGCCTGCCTTTCCTTAGTCGATCAATTACAATCCATTGTACAAGAAAATTCGGAAAATATCAAGGTTGCGGAAGAGGAAATTTCAGTCAGGTCAATTGTGGTGGGATGCCCGGGATGACATGCGCTGTGGGGCCTGCGAAACTGCGATCTGAAATCCCTTGTATTGCAAAATTCGCCATGGTATAATGAAGCTATCTGAAATTGGAGGTGTTTCTATGACATTTTCTGTCAATCATCCCCTGCTGTTTGTACTGGCGGGGGGCATCGTGGCGGTGGTGCTGGGGCAGTCGGTGTACTTCCTGGTGAAGGCCATGCACAGAAGCCGCGCCATCGGCATGGATCAGCGCAAGATCCGCAAGACCATCAAAACCGCTGCCATTTTTACGGTGGCTCCGGCGGTGTCCATCGTCATCAGCGTGATTGCCCTGAGCAAGAGCCTGGGCCTGCCGCTGCCCTGGCTGCGGCTTTCCGTCGTCGGCAGCCTGAGCTACGAGGCCATTGCCGCCGGCAACGCCCTCAGCGCCATGGACCTGGAACTGGGCAAGGTGGAGGCTCTGACGGCGCAGCAGTTCGTCAATATCTCCCTGGTGATGACCATTTCCATCCTGGTGGGCATCTGGCTGGTACCCGTCATCGGCAAGAAGCTCCTGGGCGGCATGAGCAGGCTGGAAAGCCGGGATCATAAATGGGCGGAGATTTTCCAGAATGCCATGTTCATCGGCATGATCGCCGCATTCCTGGGCTTCGTGTTCTGCGATTTTTCCCGGCTGTGGATCCCCGGCGATTACAGCCCCACCTCCGGCCTGGTGCCGGTGGCTGTCATGGCTGTGTCCGCTGTGATCATGGTGATCCTGGGACTTGCCATGCGCAAATGGAAGTGGCTGGGGGACTACGCCCTGCCCATTAGTTTGGTCCTGGGCATGGTCTCCGCCATTCCCATCACCGCGTGGCTGGGTTAAGGAGGTGCCGTTATGAAAAAGACTCTTTCCTATATTGATTCTGTCCATCGCGATGGAACCATCTGGAACATCGGCGTGATGCTTCTGCTGCTGGCTTTTCCTCTGACGGTGGCGGTGGCCTTCGGCGCGGCACCGGACTGGGGCGCGCTGGCCATGGGACTCATCGCTACGGCGCCCATGTACTGGGCGGTGGGCGTCATCGAGACCATCACGTTTGTGCCTATGCTGGGCGCCGGCGGTTCCTACCTGAGCTTCGTCACCGGCAATATTTCCAACCTGAAGCTGCCCTGTGCCATCAATGCCCTGGAGCAGAAAGAGGTCAGTGCCAGCAGTGAGGAGGGCGAGATCATTTCCACCATCGCCATCGCCACTTCCTCCATCGTTACCACCATCATTATCATCATCGGGGTCATCTGTATTGTGCCCCTGACGCCCATTCTGGAGGCACCGGTGCTGGATCCTGCTTTTGAGCAGATGCTGCCCGCCCTCTTCGGCGGCCTGGGCGTGGCCTTCGTCAGCAAAAACTGGAAGATCGCCATCGCCCCTGTGCTGCTGATGCTGGTGCTGTTCATCTTCGTGCCCGCCCTGGATTCCGGAACGGTGGGCATTATGGTGCCGGTCTCCGTGCTGTTCACCATCGCCGTATCCCGGATCCTGTACAAGAGGGGAGTGCTGTAATATGATCGTCGTTCTGGCAATTGTTCTGATTTTCCTGGCGGTGGTGCTCCTGCGCACCCTCCGCTTCACCCCCACGGTGCAGCCGGTGGAGGCTTCCGAAAAAGTGGAATTCAACAAAGACAAAGCCATCTCCAGCTTGGCGGAGCTGGTAAAATGCAGAACCATTTCCTACTCTGACCATTCCCTGGAGGATGACGCAGAATTTGATAAGCTCATCTCTAAACTCCCGGGCCTGTACCCCCAGGTCTTTGCCTGCTGTGAATTCCGGCAGCTGCCCGACCGGGCGCTGCTTTTCCGCTGGCCCGGCAGATCTTCGGATTCCCCCAGCGTCATGATGGCCCACTATGACGTGGTGCCCGTCAATGAAGAGAACTGGGACAAGCCTCCCTTCGACGCCATTATTGAAGACGGCGTGATGTGGGGCCGGGGGACTCTGGATACCAAGGTGACCTTCAACGGCGCGCTTTTCGCCGCTGACCACCTGATCGCAACGGGCTTCGTTCCTGAAAATGATGTCTATTTTGCCTTTTCCGGCGGCGAGGAGGTCAACGGTAAGGGTGCGCCCAATATTGTCAAATACTTCCGGGAGCGGGGCATCACCCCGGCCATGGTGGTGGACGAGGGCGGCGCCGTGGTGGAAAATGTGTTCCCCGGCGTCAAAAAGCCCTGCGGCCTCATCGGCATCGCGGAGAAGGGCATGATGAACGTGCAGCTGCGTACGGTATCCGCCGGCGGCCACGCCTCCGCGCCTAAGCCCCACACGCCCGTGGGCGTCCTGTCCCAGGCATGTACGGCCATTGAGGGGAATCCCTTCTCCTGCCACATCGAAGGTCCCGCTGCCCAGATGTTCGATACCCTGGGCCGCCACTCCACCTTCCTCTTTCGGCTGATTTTTGCCAACCTCTGGTGCTTCGGATGGGTCATTGACCTGCTGGGCCGCATGTCCGGCGGCGAGATCAACGCCCTGGTGCGTACCACAGTGGCCTTTACCCAGATGGAGGGAAGCAGCGCCCGGAATGTTATCCCGCCCGAGGCGAAAATGGTGGCCAACATGCGCCTGAATCCCGCTGACAGCGTGGAATCTGCCCTGGCTTACCTGCGCAAGGTCGTCAAGGATGAAAATGTGGAGATTTCCGCCCTGGAGTCCTTTGAGCCAAGCCGGGTCTCCCGGACCGACTGCGAGGGCTGGGACAAGGTGGCGGCCGCCGTGGCGGAAAACTGGCCGGGCTGCATTGTGGCTCCCTACCTGATGGTCCAGTGCTCCGATTCCCGCCACTGGGGCGTCATCTCCGACAGGGTCTACCGCTTCTCCGCCATGGATCTGACCGCCGCCGAGCGGGCCACCATCCACGGCAACAACGAGCGCATCCGGCTGGAGGGCATCTGCAAGGCGGCAGAGTTCTATATCCGGCTGCTGAAGAAGTGCTGATAAAAAGTTGACAATGATAACCAAATCAACTATAATAGATATGTTAGTTTGTTGATTCATCAACATAAAGGAGAAATACTATGGACGCAAAGTACAACGCCCTGTTTACGCCCTGGAAGATCGGCAATGTTCAGATCAAGAACCGCATCGTCATGTGTCCCATGGGCGGTACCTCCCTGTTCGGTTGGTTCGAGCTGGGCGGCTGCCATTTTGACAAGGAAGCGGCCAGGCTCTTCATTGAGCGGGCCAACAACAATGTGGGCCTCATCATCCCCGGCATCGCCCCCCTGCGGGATACCTTCTGGGGCAAATGGCTCTGGCAGAATCCCAAGATGTTCGAAGAACTGAAGGTCTTTATGGACGAAATTCATAAGACCGGCGCCAAGCTCTTTATCCAGCTTACCGCCGGCATGGGCCGCTCCTGGGCCATCACCGAGCTGGTTGGCCCCCTGCACAAGAATAAGATCACCCGGGCGCTTATCAAGCCCATCATCGATACCAGCCACGAGCTGGCATCTCCCAGCGCCCAGCCCTCCCGCTGGGCGCCCGACATCGAGTGCCCCGAGATGACGGTGGAGCAGATCCACGAGATCATTGAGGCCTTCGCCAAGACCGCCAAGCTGTGCAAGGACGCCGGCGTTGACGGCGTGGAAGTCCATGCCGTTCACGAGGGTTACCTGCTGGACCAGTTTGCCATCGAGTTCTTCAACAAGCGCACCGACGAATACGGCGGCAGCTTCGAAAACCGCTACCGCTTCGCAGCAGAGGTCGTGAAAGCCATCAAGAGCAGCTGCGGCGACGATTTCCCCGTTTCCCTGCGCTACAGCGTGGAGTCCAAGATGAAGGGCTTCCAGCAGGGCATCGTTCCCGGCGATGACGCGCAGGAGGTCGGCCGCTCCATGGAAGAATCCGAGCGGGCTGTCAAGTTCCTCCAGGACGCTGGTTACGATATGCTCAACGCCGACAACGGCACCTACGACTCCTGGTACTGGGCACATCCCCCCATGTACATGCCCCAGAACTGCAACCTGGACGATGTGGCCCATATCAAGCAGTTCGTGGATATCCCCGTGGTCTGCGCCGGCCGCATGGAGCCTGAGGTGGGCGCTCAGGCGGTGGCTGAGGGCAAGATCGACGGCGTGGGCATCGCCCGCCAGTTCCTGACGGACCCCGCCTGGGTCACCAAGCTCATTGAGGACCGGCTGGAGGACATCAAGCCCTGCATCTGCTGCCATTCCGGCTGCTTCAATTTCTCCTCCTCCAAGGGCCACTACAACACCCAGGATCTGACGGATACCATGGGCCTGGCCCGCTGCGCCCTGAACCCCGAGACCATGCAGTCCAGGAAGTACAATCTGAAGCCTGCCAAGAAGGTCAAGAACATCGCAATTATTGGCGGCGGCATCGGCGGCATGGAGTCCGCCCTGGTCTGCGCCAAGCGGGGCCACAAGGTCACCCTGTACGAGAAGTCCGGTGAACTGGGCGGCGTGTTCATCGCCGCGGCCGCGCCCTCCTTTAAGGAGAAGGACCGTGACCTGATCGCCTGGTACCGCCGGGAGCTGACCAAGTACCCCATCGAGGTGAAGCTGAACACCGAGGTTTCTGACGTGGCCGCCCTGGGCGCTGACGAGACAATCGTCGCCACCGGCTCCGTGGCCAACACCCTCCCCGTCAAGGGCATCGAGAAGGGCATCCAGGCTGTGGACTTCCTGTTGGGCAAGAAGGAAGTGGGCCAGAACGTGGTCATCGTGGGCGGTGGCCTGACGGGCTGCGAGATCGCCTACGAGCTGTACCTCCAGGGCAAGAATCCCACCATCGTGGAGATGATGGACGACCTGGTCACCACCAAGGGCGTGTGCCTTGCCAACACCAGCTACCTGCGGGATTTCTTCAAGGCCAACAAGGTTCCCGTCCATCTGGAGACGAAGCTCTCTCAGGTCATGGACGACGGCGTCAAGGTCACGGACAAGGATGGTAAGTCCTTCAAGATCGCGGCCGATTCCGTGATCCTTTCCACCGGCTACCGTTCTGCCCCCCTGGTTTCCAAGGGCAAGAACATCCATGTGGTGGGCGACGCCAAAAAGGTGGGCAACCTGCGCACCGTCATCTGGCAGGCCTGGGATGTGTGTATGAAGTTGTGATTCCGAACAAAGGAGAAATATTATGTACTTAACCGACGAACAGCAGGCCATTCTGAACGGCTCCAAGGGCGATACCATGGCCAAGGTCATGAAGACCCTGGTCATGTACGGCGAGACCTTCGGCGCAGACTGTCTGGTGCCTGTGACTTCCAAATATAACCACCTGGTCACTTCCTTCGGCCTGAAGATGATGGGTCCTGTCTTTGACCTGATGCAGCAGCTCATCGACGCCGGTGCGGTGTCTTCCCAGCAGTTCTCTGTGGACCCCCGGCCCCTGGACAGAAATGTCCCCGCAAACTTCCTGCAGAACCTGATCTTCAACAAGTTCATGTACTCCAAGCAGGAGGAATACGAAAAGCAGCTGCAAGCTCTGGGCCTGATGAACGCCGACGCCTTCTCCTGCGCCTGCTACCTGGATCAGATGGGCAACAAGCCCGCCAAGGGCGAGGTCCTGAGCTGGGCCGAGTCCTCCGCCGTGGTCTACGCCAACTCTGTCCTGGGCGCCCGCTGCAACCGCAACTCCGGCATCATGGACATCATGGGCTCCATCGCCGGCTGCGTGCCCCACTTCGGCCTGCTGACTGACGAGGGCAGAAAAGCCACCTGGATCATCAAGGTGGAGACCACCAAGAAGCCCGAAGCCCAGCTGCTGGGCTCCGCCATCGGCATGAAGGTCATGGAGGATGTTCCTTACGTCACCGGCCTGTCCAAGTGGCTGGGCACCGAGCTGGATGACGCTGCCTGCGCCTACCTGAAGGATTTCGGCGCGGCCACTGCCTCCAACGGTGCCGTGGGTCTGTATCACATCGAGAACCTGACCCCCGAAGCCAAGGAGCAGGGCGCAGCCCTCATCGCTGAGGGCGCCAAGGTCTACGTCATCGACGACGCCGAGCTCCAGCGTGTCCAGGACAACTACCCCGTCATCTGGAAAAATGTTGACGCCAAGCCCAGGCTGTGCTTCATCGGCTGCCCCCATCTGAGCATGCAGCAGCTCATCGACTGGACAGTCAACGTGGAAGAGGGGCTGAAGGCTTCCGGTAATCAGAAGGTTCTGGTTCCCACCGTCTTCACCACTGCCCCCGCCGTCAAGAAGGAGTTCGAAAAGACCGAATATGCTGCCCGGCTGAAGGCCACCGGCGTGATCCTCAGCTATATCTGCCCCCTGATGTACATGAATAACCCCCTGGCAGGCAAGATGCCCGTCATCACCTGCTCCAACAAGCTGCGCACCTACACCACCGCCCGCTACTACACCGAGGCCGAGATCCTCGCCAAGATCACGAAAGGAGCCTGAGCGTTATGAGAGAATTTGTTGGACGCGTCGTTGCCCCCGGTACCGTGACCGCCCCCGCCCTGGTGAGCCACGGCGGTCTGAACACCCTGGCCTCCTTCCAGAAGGCCCTGCAGTTCGGCGACAAGAAGGCCACCTGCGGCGATCAGAACAACCCCGACCTGTACGGCAAGCAGATGCTGGGCACCGCCCTGTGTCTGCCCCAGACCATCGGCTCCACCACTGGCGGCCTGGTGCTGTACTGCGCCTGCGCCATGGAGCGCCAGCCTGCCTGCATGCTGTTCAGTAAGCCCATCGACTCTTTGGCTGCCGCCGGTTCCATTCTGGCATCCGTCTGGCTGCCCGATGTGCAGATGCCTGTCGTTGACAGCCTGGGTGAGGAGCTCCTGAACTATGTCAAGGATGGCATGACCATCACCGTCAAGGAAGACGGCGTGGTGGTCGTCCGATAAGTGAAAATAACCCCGCCGGAAAAATTCCGGCGGGGTTTCAAATTGCAGTTTATCGTTCCGACAAACAATATGTTCTTTTCTTACTCCGGCAAGAAGGCAACCAAAGAAGCCGGTATAGGGGGAGGCGCTAATTGCTTCGCAAAATACGCCCTCCCCTATGTACCCCTCCCGCGGCCTAAACCCGAGAGGTATGCTGTTGCATCGAAGGCGAAAATGTTCCAATTTTCGCCCTGCGGATTTTCTTATTGCGCCAGATTCTGGATCCAGCTTCCCTTTTTGATCATCACATAGCCCAGGACACATTTAATCAGGTCCGTGCCCTGACAGATGATGTACAGGGGGACGATAGGAAGACTGGTAAATCGGCTGAAACAGTAGGCAATGGGCACGATGACCACCCAGACGAAGCAGCTGTCGAAGAGGAAGGTCACCGCAGTCTTGCCGCCGGAGCGGAGGGTGAAGTAGGCGGAAGTCGTATAGGCATTGAAGGGCATGATGGCAGCGCCCACGCAGATAAGCTGTGTAGCCAGATTCCGCACCGAGTCCTCGGTATCGTACAGCAGCGGAAAAACGCCGGAGAGGGCCGCCATCGCGCTTCCAAAGATAAAACAAACCAGCACCGCGATGGTGATCAGCTTCCGGTCCGTGTCCCGGATCTCCGACTCCGATGCGCCGGAGCCCATGAGCTGGCCTACGATGATGCCAACGCTCATACCCATGGCCATAAAGGCCACGCTGGAAATATCCGTCAGCACCCGGGTGATATTCATAGCGCCCACCACATCATAGCCCAGGGTGGAGTAGCACTGGTTCAGAAATGCCATGCCGTAGGCCCAGAAAAACTCATTGATCAGCAGCGGCAGCCCCTTGACGCACATATTTTTGCAGAGCCTGCCGGGGATCCGGAAGCTGCGGTAAGCCCCCCGGATGAAGGGATTTTTACTCTGATTCAGATGGGTCCAGCCGGCCACCACCGCCAGTTCCACGAACCGGGCTGTCACCGTGGCAATGGCAGCGCCATTGGATCCCAGGGCGGGCATCCCCAGCTTACCGAAGATCAGCAGATAGTTCAGGCTCATATTGACAGCCACCGCAATGGCGCTGGCCGCCATGGGAACCACGGTCTGCCCCGTCTCCCGGAGGGTACCGGAGTAGGCGTTGGTCAGGGCAAACGGAAGCATGCCGATGAGCATGATCTGCAGATACTCCATGGCATAGCCCCGGGTGGCTTCGATGGCTGCGATCTCTCCATCACCCTGCAGGTACAGGTCCACCAGCCAGCCGCCGCCGGGGATGAAAACAGACCATCCCACCAGGGTCAGCGCAAACACTGTCAGGATCTTGAACCGGAAGGTATGCCGCACGCCTTCATGGTCATGGTTACCGTAGAACTGGGCCGTAAAAATGCCGGGACCCGACGCCGCACCAAACACACACATATTGAACACAAACAGGATGCCGTTGACGATGGAGACACCGCTCATGGGCGCGGTGCCCACCTGCCCCACCATCACGTTGTCAAGCAGGGACACAAAATTGGTAATGGCGTTCTGGATCATGATGGGCAAGGCCACCGCCAGAACCCGGCGGATAAAGGCTCTGTCGCCGATATATTTCTGTAACATAGGCACCTCTGGGAAATAAAAATGATATATTATCATAACACAAAAAAAGAGCGGGGACAAGCCCCGCTCTTTTTTATGAAGATATTCAGATTTCCTTGCCGGCCAGGAAGACGCGCTTCTTGGCGTAGTCGGGCGTGCAGATGATGAAGTCGGCCTGCTTGCCGGTGGCAATGGAACCCACCTCGGCCTGGACGCCCAGGGCACAGGCGGGGTTATAGGTGCAGGCCCGGATCACGTCCTCCTCCCTGATGCCGAAGGAGATGCAGTTGACCAGACACTGCCACAGGTTGGTGGCAGAGCAGGCGATGGTGTCGGTGCCCACCAGCTTGGCAACACCGCCGCGGATCTCGGCCATCTGACCGCCCAGATCGAACTGGTAGCCCTCAGACTGACCGGCGCAGCGGCCGGAGTCAGAGACCACAATCATGCGCTCGCCGCCGAACATGGAGAAGGCCATGCGGATGCAGGCGGGATGGATGTGCAGGCCGTCGCAGATGATCTCAGCCCGGACGCTGGGGCACTCCACAGCGGCAGGAATGACGCCGGGGTTGCGGTGGTTGATGCCGGGCATGGCGTTGAACAGGTGGGTCAGATGCGTGGCGCCGGCGGAGAAGGCATCCCGGGCGTGTTCGTAATCGGAATCGGTGTGGGCAACGCTCACGGTACACAGCTTGCTTGCCTGCTTGACGAACTCCACGCTGCCGGGTAGCTCAGGGGCGATATCCACGATCTTCACCAGGCCGCCGCAGTCTTCATAGAGCTTCCTGAAGCCCTCGAAATCAGGCTCCTTCAGGTAGTCGGCGTTCTGTGCGCCGCGCTTCTTGTAGGAGAAGTACGGGCCTTCCATCTGGATGCCGCGGATGCGGGAGCAGCCGACCGGCTTCTCCTCGGCCAGGCGCTTGCCGGTGGCAAAGGCCTTCTCAAGCACCTCATAGGGCAGGGTCATGGAAGCGGGGGCGAAGGAGGTGACACCGCAGGACAGGAAAAACTGTGCCATCTTCTTCAGGCCCTCGTAGTCGCCGTCAGAGAAGTCGTAGCCGGAGTTGCCGTGGCTGTGGACTTCGATGAGGCCGGGAATGACAGTGGCGCCTTCCAGGTCGATGGCGTATTCCGGCACCTCGCCCAGGACGATGCCGAACTTGCCGTCAGCGGTCACCTCAAAGGAACCGTTGTGGAATTTGAAATCAGAACCAAAAATGCGGGCATTGGTATAGAACATAGTATCCTCTCCTCTTGAAAGATATAGGGGCAGCGTATGCACGCTGCCCCTGTCAAATCTCTTACTTTCTGCGCTCGGGCAGGCTGGCAGCAGCCACAGCCTGACCGACACGGCGCATCTTCTCGTCGGGCAGGGTGACGCAGCACTTGGCTGCCAGTTCGGGATACTCATCGGCCAGGATCTCGTTGGTGACCCGGAGAATGGTATCGCCGCCCTTGCCGGACATAACGCGGCCCATTAGCATGATGTAGTCCAGATCGTAGAACTGGGAATACAGCACCACGGTGTAGCCAAAGTAGACACCGATGGATTCGAAGATCTTCTGTGCTCTGGGATCGTCAGCCTCCATCAGCTTCTGGACCACCTTCAGCTTTTCAGCCAGGGACAGGCTGGGATCCAGCTCAATACCGGCAGCGGGAGCCAGCTTGATGACAGCATCCTGGGAGAAGTACTTGCAGCCCACACCGATGTCGGTGGACCACTCGTCCTGCATGGCTGCGGGGTTCAGGTCAACGGGAGCAAAGGCCAGCTCGTTGATCCAGCCCAGCACGTTCTGGTCGGCATCCACATAGCCGACGGCTTCGGAGGTACCCATAGCCAGGCCCATCAGCTTGCCCTTGCCCAGCCCCATAGCGCCGGCCAGAGCGGAAACGTCGCCGTCGTTGGCGACCACCAGGGGAACATCACCGATGGCGGCGGCGGCGCGGGTATAGATGGTCTTGACCTTGTCCCAGTTGCTGCGGGGCACCTTGATAAACAGGGAAGCCACACGGGGCTCGTTGTCGATGTAGTCGCCGGCGGAGGAAACGCCGATGGCGTCAACCCGGGGCATCTTGGAGGCGGCAGTCTGGAATGCTGCCAGGATGTGCTCGTAGTGGTAGTCGGGATCCTCGTTCAGCTTGGGGAACCAGACAACTTCTTCGGAGTAGACGCACTCGCCGTCGATGACAGCGGAGACCTTGCGGTCGGAACCGCCTGCATCGAAGCCGATGCGGCAGCCATCCATGTAGCCGCCCATGGGCTCGGGCTGCTCGTTGGCAGCGGGAGCCTGATCGTAGGGCAGGTCGATGACTTCCAGGGTCTTCTCGAAGAGCTGATCAACGAAGGTAAAGTCAAACTCACGCTCGCCGCCGATCTTGTAGGCGGCCTGGAGCTTCTGCGCCAGCTCGGAGCAGCCGCAGATGTAGACCTTGAAGCCGCCCACGGACCACAGCAGGAACTTGACGATTCTTTCAACGTAACGGTAGTCAGCCTCAGCCATCTCGGGGGTGCCGTGGATCATGGTGTGGCGGACGGTGATATGGCCGCCGGTACGCTCCACAGCGATGGCCAGGGGTTTCTCAGCCCCGTTCAGATAATTCTTCATCCAAACACCAAAGGGGATATAGCCGGGATCCAGAACGGGAACATGCTTCTGTTCGTAGTCAACGCCTAAGTACTGCATGACAAATCCTCCTGAAAAATGAAATATTATTTTCGTTCGGCTGAATATATGAAAATCAGCTCACAGTTGCAAGTTTATTTTAACATGCTGTTCCAGAAAATGCAATCAATATTTACAAAGATGATTGTGTAAAACCGATGTTTTATTTGCATTTTTCATAAGTAGTCGGAAATGGGGTTGCATTTCAAATTGCAGTTTATACTTCCGACAAACAATACGTTCTTTTCTTGTTCCGGAGCAAGAAAGGAACATCCATCCCCCGATAAGCAAAAATACGCCCGGACGATTGCTCGTCCGGGCGTTCGTTTTTACTTTTCAGCCTTGTGCTCGCAGTAGATGCAGCGGTAGATCTTCTTTTCCTTGTCAGCCAGACGGAACTCGTGGACTGCATTGACCTCGGTGGAGGTGATGCAGCGGGGGTTGCGGCACTTGATGACGCCCACGATGCGCTCAGGCAGCCACAGGTGGGTGCGCTTTGCCACCTTGCCGTCGCGGATGGTGTTGACGGTGATGCCGGGATCGATATAGCCCAGGACATCCAGGTTAATGTCCATCAGGGTGCCGATCTTGACGATGTCCTTTTTGCCCATCTTGACAGAGTCAGCGTTCTGGATCATGGCAACGGAGCAATCCAGCCTGCCCAGCTTCAGAACCTCATAGATCTTCATGCCCTTGCCGGCAGTGATGTGGTCCAGGACGATGCCGTCCTTCAGCTGTCCGATAATCATACGTTCACCTCCAGCATTTTCAGGATCAGAGCCATACGGATGAACATACCGTTCTTGGCCTGGGGGAAGTAGGCGGCTCTGGGATCGTCATCCACGGAAACTGCGATCTCGTTGACACGGGGCAGGGGATGCATGACGATCATATCCTTCTTGGCGGGCTCCAGCTTGTCGGGAGTCAGGATATAGGTATCCTTCAGACGGATATAGTCGGCCTCGTTGAAGAAGCGCTCCTTCTGGACGCGGGTCATATACAGCACGTCCAGCTCGGGCATGGCCTCTTCCATGGAAGTGACTTCCTTGTACTCGATGCCGCGGGTCTCCAGCTCTTCCTCGATGATATAGCGGGGGAAGCGCAGCTCCTCAGGCGCGATGAAGACGAACTTGATGCCGCTGTAGCGGGCCATGGCAGCAACCAGGGAGTGGACGGTACGGCCGAACTTCAGGTCGCCGCACAGACCGATGGTCAGGTTGTTGAAGGTGTGCTTGCTGCGCCAGATGGTCAGCAGGTCGGTCAGAGTCTGGGTGGGATGGTTGTGGGCGCCGTCACCGGCATTGATGATGGGCACGCCTGCACGGCGGGCAGCGACCACGGGAGCGCCTTCCTTGGGATGACGCATGACGATCAGGTCGGCGTAGCAGCCGACAGTCTGCACGGTGTCGGACAGGCTCTCGCCCTTGGCGGTGGAGGAGGAGCCAGCCTCGGAGAAGCCGATGACATTGCCGCCCAGGCGCTGCATGGCAGCCTCAAAGCTCAGGCGGGTACGGGTGGAGGGCTCGAAGAACAGGGCAGCCATCAGCTTGTGGTTGCAGGCGTCCTGATACTTCACAGGGTTTGCGATAATGTCCTCGGCGGTGGCGATCAGCTCGTCGATCTCCTCCAGGCTGAGGTCAGTGATGTTCATCAGATTTCTCATGCTTTTGCTCCATTCACAGCCAGGTAGTTCTTGATGCGGGTAACATTTTCTTCGTTGGCGGGATCCTCTTCCAGGTACTCGATGATGTCATAGACATCGATGACGGAGTAGACGGGGAAGCCGAAGTTGCGGGTGACCTCGGTGGTGGCGGCCAACTCGGTCTGGCCCTTCTCCTTGCGGTCGACCATGACGAAGCAGGCGGCGACCTTGATGCCCTCCAGGGACTTCAGGTTCTCCATGGATTCGCGGATGGCGGTGCCGGCGGTGATGACGTCCTCAACGATGACGACTTCCTGGCCGGGCTGGGGCTTGTAGCCGACAAAGATGCCGCCTTCGCCGTGGTCCTTGGCTTCCTTGCGGTTGAAGAAGAAGGGCAGGTCCATGCCTTCCTTGGACAGGGCGACGGAAACAGCGACAGCGATGGGGATACCCTTGTAGGCGGGGCCGTACAGGACGGTCTTCTTGTCACCCAGCTTGTCAGCGTAAGCCTTGGCGTAGAATTCGCCCAGCTTGCAGATCTGGTCACCGGTCTTGATCTCGCCGGCGTTGACGAAGTAGGGGATGCGGCGGCCGGACTTGGCGATGAAATCACCAAACTTCAGCACGTTGGCGCTCTTCAGGAATTCGATAAATTCTCTCTTGTAAGCTTCCATGATTTATC
Source organism: Oscillospiraceae bacterium (assembly GCA_017465745.1). Classification (GTDB taxonomy): domain Bacteria; phylum Bacillota; class Clostridia; order Oscillospirales; family Oscillospiraceae; genus Faecousia. The sequence continues at coordinate 45,624 of JAFTVM010000103.1, read as the reverse complement.
TCCTTTATTTTCTGTATCATCGCGGGCTGTTATGCGTCACAGCCCGCTCTGACACGAATTTATTTTTTAGGGTTGCCTGCTCAGTCGACGAAGTCGGCCACGCAGCGCTCGTAGGCAGCCACGGGATCGGCGGCGGCGGTGATGGGACGACCCACGACGATGTAGTCGGAGCCGATGGCCTTGGCGGCGGCGGGGGTCATGACGCGCTTCTGGTCGCCAATATCGCCGTCAGCAAAACGGACGCCGGGGGTGATGGTCAGGAAGTCCTTGCCGCAGCGGTCGTGGACCTTGCCTGCCTCCAGGGGGGAACAGACGACGCCGTCCAGACCTGCGTTCTTGGCGGTGGCAGCGTAGTGCATGACGACCTGGTCGATGGGCTCCTTGATCAGCAGATCCCGCTCCATGGTCTCCTGGTCGGTGGAGGTCAGCTGGGTGACGGCGATCAGCAGGGGACGGGTGCCGTCAGGACGGGTCAGACCCTCCAGAGCACCCTGCATCATGGCGGTGGCGCCGGCAGCGTGCAGGTTGGTGATGTCAACATCCAGCTTGCTCAGAACTGCCATGGACTTCTTGACGGTGTTGGGGATGTCGTGCAGCTTCAGGTCCAGGAAGATCTTGTGGCCGCGGGCCTTGATCTCCTTGACGATGGCGGGGCCTTCTGCGTAGTACAGCTCCATGCCGATCTTGACGAAGGGCTTGCGGGTGCAACCCGCGAACTTGTCCAGGAATGTGTAGGTTGCTTCAGCGGAAGCAAAGTCACATGCTACGATTACGTCTTTACCCATTATTTTGCGCCTCCTATAATTTCATTCAGGGAATTGATTCTATACTTGGCCATGACGGCGGGCAGATCCCGGACGATGTCACGGCAGACATACGGATTGACCAGGTTGGCTGCGCCCACCTCAACGGCAGTGGCGCCGGCCAGCATCATCTCGATGACGTCTTCCGCGGTGCTGACGCCGCCCATGCCCACCACGGGGATCTTGACGGCATTGGATACCTGGTAGACCATGCGCACGGCCACGGGGAAGATGGCGGGGCCGGAGAAGCCGCCCATCTTGTTGGCGATGACGGGCTTGCGGGTGCGCAGGTTGATGCGCATGCCCAGCATGGTGTTGATCAGGCTGATGCCGTCGGCGCCGGCGTCCTCACAGGCCTTGGCGATGGAGACGATGTCGGTGACGTTGGGGCTCAGCTTGATGATGACGGGCTTGGTGGTGACCTTCTTGACGGCTGCGGTGACTTCCGCAGCAGCCTCGGGGCAGGTGCCGAAGCTCATGCCGCCGCCGTGGACGTTGGGGCAGGAGACATTGACTTCCAGCCAGCCCACTTGCTCTTCCTTATCCAGGCGCTCACAGGTATAGGCATAGTCTTCTACGCTGAAACCGGAGACATTGGCCATGACGGGCTTGTGGAAGCACGCCTTGAGCTTGGGAAGCTCTTCGGAGATGACCTTCTCCACGCCGGGGTTCTGCAGGCCGACGGCGTTGATCATGCCGGCGTAGCACTCAGCGATCCGGGGGGTGGGGTTGCCGAAGCGGGGATCCTTGGTGGTACCCTTGAAGGAGAAGGTGCCCAGCTCATTGATATCGTACAGCTCGGCGTACTCATAGCCGTAGCCGAAGGTACCGGAGGCGGGGATGATGGGGTTGTCCATCTCAATGCCGCACAGATTGACGCTCAGCTTTCCCATTTGATCTCCTCCTTCTTCATGACGGGGCCATCCTTGCAGATGCGCTTGTAGCCGGTGAGGGTCTTGCAGGAGCAGCCCATGCAGGCGCCGAAGCCGCAGCCCATGCGTTCTTCGAAGCTCATCTGGCCGGAGGTGTTGGTTGCCTTGTAGACGGCCTTGAGCATGGGCTCGGGGCCGCAGGTGTAGAAATAGGTGTAGTCCATGCCTTCCAGGGGCGCTACGGCGAAGCCCTTGACACCCTTGGAGCCGTCCACGGTGGTGACGATGGTCTCGCAGCCCAGGGCCTTGAACTCGTCCTCGTAGAAAACTTCATCAGCGGTGTTGAAGCCCAGGATGACGGTGGGCTTGATGCCCAGCTCGCAGAGCTTCTTGGCACAGCCGTACATGGGGGGCACGCCGACGCCGCCGCCCAGCAGGACGGGCTTGTCGCCGGAGAGGGTCAGGTCGTAGCCGTTGCCGAGACCCGTCAGGATGTCCAGCTCAGTGCCGACAGACATTTTGCTCATGGCCTCGGTGCCATGGCCCACCACCTTGTAGACGATGGTCAGGGTCTCCTCATTCCAGTCGCAGACGGAAATGGGGCGGCGCAGATAGAAACCATCCAGCAGGATGTTGACGAACTGGCCGGAGGCGGTGATGGCAGAGGTGTCGCCCGCCAGCACCATGCGATACACGTCGCGGGTCAACGCGGTATGTTCGGTAATGGTAAAGATACTCTGTTTCATAGTTCACCTCGAAATAATATTGATCGGGATGCTTTGGGAAACGGGTTGTCTTCGTCTTTGTGCAGCACAAAAGGCGAAGCTCTCCCTTCTACTGGAAATTATATCACAATTTCCAGGACACTTCAACCTTATTCGGCTTTTTTCCAGACGACACGGCCGTCGCAGACGGTGGCGACGCATTCGCCCTGGACCTTCCAGCCGGTGAAGGGGCTGGCCTTGCCGAGGGAGACAAAGTCGTCAGGATCCACGGTGTATTCCTTTTCCAGGTCCCAGATGGAGAATTCGTTGCCCAGTTCCAGACCGAAGCGCTTTCTGGGAGCGTAGACCATGACCTCCAGCAGACGCTCCATGGTCATGATGCCGGGCTTCACCAGGTAGGTGTACATGATGGGGAAGGCGGTCTCCAGACCCACCACGCCGAAGGCGCTCTTTTCCAGACCCTTTGCCTTTTCCTCAGCGGAGTGGGGGGCGTGGTCGGTGGCCAGCATGTCGATGGTGCCGTCCAGGATGCCCGCCACCAGGGCTTCCCGGTCGGTCTCGTCCCGCAGAGGAGGATTCATCTTGAAGCGGCCGTCCTCCTGGAGCCAGCTGTCGTCCATGACCAGGTAGTGGGGGCCGGTCTCGCAGGTGATATCCACGCCCTCGGCCTTGGCCTTGCGGATGATATCGACGGTCTCCTTGGTGGAGATGTGGCAGACATGGTAGGGGCAGCCGTTGCGCTTGATCAGCTCGATATCCCGGGCAACCTGTGCCCATTCGCTCTCGGAGCAGATGCCGCGATGGCCGTGGGCGGCGGCGTATTTGCCGTCATGGATGTAGCCGCCGTGGAGCAGGTCGTTGACCTCACAGTGGGCCACGATCATCTTACCCAGTTCCTTTGCCTTGACCATGGCGTCGTTCATCATCTCGTCCGCCTGGACACCCTTGCCGTCGTCGGAGAAGGCGATGACGTCGGGTGCCATGCCGGCAAGGTCCGCCAGCGCCTCACCCTTTTCGCCCACAGTGATGGCGCCGTAGGGGTAGACGTGGATGGAAGCGCCTTCCCGGATCAGGTCCAGCTGCTGCTTCAGATTCTCCACGCTGTCGGGAACGGGCTTCAGGTTGGGCATGGTGCACACGGCGGTGTAGCCGCCCCGGGCCGCGGAGGCGGAGCCTGATACCATGGTCTCCTTATAAGAAAAACCCGGCTCTCTGAAATGCACATGGACATCGCAAAAGCCGGGTAAAATGGCGTATTTGGGGGTGTTGAAAACAGCCAGGTCATCGCCCAGAGAAATGGTAGCAGCGTCCATGCCGAAAACCTTAGCCTTGATCTGTTCTGCCATAGTTGGATCTCCCTTCTGTCATAAAAAAAGTCCTGCCAAATGCCGGCAAGACGGGTGGTGTAATGCGTGTTCTTACCGAACTTTTTATCTGCGGGCCGCAGTCGCCCACTTTGCGAAATTATAACATAGGCCCCCTCCCTTTGTCAATCGGAAAAACCGCCAAGAACACCACTGCGGGGCAGACAATATTGGGTTGAAATTCCGCCTTGTTTATTATATAATTAAATAAGAAAATGGAAAGAATTTTCCAGGGGAGGTGGTTGGATGCGGATCTTTGCGGCAAGTCCCGGCGCGCTGCAGCGGGGATTCGGCTTTTTCGGCGGCAATCGCCGGGTGATCTCCCTGGTGGGCGGCGGCGGAAAAAGTACGCTGATGTACTTCCTGGCCTCCACCAGCGCCAAGCAGGGCAAGCGTGTCCTGGTCACCACCACCACCAATATCTTCGCTCCGAACCCGGATAGCTACGCTGAAAATGAAGACCAGGCGAAGCAGCTTTGGGCGAAGGGAAAGATCGCCGTCATCGGCACCCCCATCCCCGGCAAGGACAAGCTGAAAGCGCCGGATGAAACGCTCTTTCAGCGGCTGGTGGCCACAGCGGACATCACTTTCATCGAAGCCGACGGCTCCAGGCATTTTCCTGTCAAGGTTCCCCGGGAAGGGGAGCCGGTGCTGATCCCGGAATGCGACAGCGTTCTGGCGGTGATGGGCCTTTCCGCTATCGGCAAGCCCGTGAAAGAAGTCGCCTTCCGTCTGCCGGAGGTGACGCGGCTTCTGGGGGTGGCGGAAGACCATATTCTGACGGAGGAGGACGCTGCAAAGATCCTCTCCTCCAGCTTCGGCGGCCGCAAGGGTGTGGGCGACCGGGATTTCTGCGTGGTGCTCAACCAGTGCGACGACGGCCCCCGCCGCCGGGCAGCGGGGCTCATTGCCCAGTATTTGCAGCGTTACGATGTTCCCAATGTGGTTTTTACGGCCTTTGATCCCCATGAACGGGAGCTGTTCAACCAAATGGCGGGCACGAAATAAAAAAGTGTCATTGCGAGGTATCACTTATGAATAAGATCGTTATTGTCCGCGGCGGCGGCGACCTGGCCACCGGCTCCATCCACATGCTGGCGTCTGCCGGCTTCAAAGTCCTGATCCTGGAGGCAGCGTATCCTGCGGCCATTCGCCGTCAGGTGTCCCTGTCCGAGGCGGTCTACCAGGGGACTGCCACCGTTGAGGGCCTGACTGCCCGGCTGATCCATGATGTTTCGGAAATGGAAGCAGTCTGGGCCGCCGGAGAAGTGCCGATGCTGGTGGATCCGGAGGCCAAGTGCCTCGCTGCCGTGAAGCCCGCGGCCCTGGTGGATGCCATCATCGCCAAGTACAACGTGGGCACCCGCCGGGATATGGCACCTGTCACCATCGCCCTGGGCCCCGGTTTTGTGGCTGGCGAGGATGTGGACGTGGTTATTGAAACCAGTCGCGGCCATAAGCTGGGGCGGGTCATCAGGAGCGGTTCTGCCAAACCCAATACCGGTATCCCCGGCATCATCGGCGGCTACGGCAAGGAGCGGGTCATGCATTCTCCCGCCGCAGGCATCCTGCGCAATGTCCACGCCATCGGCGATATTGTGGAAGCCGGCACCGAGATCGCCTACATCGAGACGGAAGACGGCCATGTACCTGTTCTTGCCACCATTTCCGGCATCATCCGGGGCCTGATCCGGGACGGTTATCCCGTCACCGTGGGCTTCAAGATCGCGGATATCGATCCCCGGCGGGGAGAACTGGAGAACTGCTGGCTCATCTCCGACAAGGCTCGCTGCATCGCAGGCAGTGTCCTGCAGCAGGTCTGCGCCGCTGTGCTGAAGTAAATGACACAACAAACGGCCGCACCGAAAGGTGCGGCCGTATTTCTTTACTTGTTCTTCCAGATTTTGGGGGAGAGCAGGGCCAGAATGGGGAAGATCTCCAGTCTGCCCGCCAGCATGTCGAAGCTGAGCACCAGCTTGGACAGATCCGAATAGGCGGAGAAATTGCAGGTGGGGCCGACGGCTTCCAGGCCGGGGCCGATGTTGTTGAAGCAGGCCACTACGGCGGTGAAATTGGTACCGATGGTGAAATCATCCAGGCTCACCACCATGAAGCTGACGAACATGATGATCATGTAGGCGGCGAAATAGGCGCTGCAGTTGCTCAGGATCTTCTCATCCACCACCTGGCCGTTGTTACGCACCACCAGCACCTTCTTGGGGTTGATGGTCTGGCGGATATTCCGGGCCAGGCTCTTCATCAGCAGCAGGAGCCGGGCGCATTTCAGACCGCCGCCGGTGGAACCTGCACTGGCGCCAACCAGCATCAGACACACCAGGATGCTCTTGGAGAAGGCGGGCCACAGGTCAAAGTCTGTGGTGGCGAAGCCGGTGGTGGTGATGATGGTAGAGACCTGGAAGGCGGCGTGGCGGATGGTCTCGCCCAGGGTGGGGTAGAAGTCCCCCAGATTGATGGTGATCAGCACAATGGCGCCGAAGATCAGGCCCAGATACAGCCGCAACTCCTCGTCCTTGAATACGCTCTTGACCTGGCGCAGCAGGAGCAGATGGTAGCAGCTGAAATTGATGCCGAACAGGGCCATAAACACCGTGGTCACGTTCTGGATATAGGGGGAGTAGGAGGCCATGGAGTCGTTTTTGATACCGAAGCCGCCGGTGCCGGCGGTGCCCAGGGCGGTGCAGACAGCATCGAACAGGGGCATATCACCCAGCAGCAGGAAGATGATGTTGATGATGGTCATCACGATGTAGATCACATACAGGATCGTGGCCGTGGTGCGCATCTTGGGTACCAGCTTGCCCACATTGGGGCCGGGGCTTTCCGCCCGCAGCAGGTGCATGGTGAAGCCCTGTCCCTTGCCGCCGGTGAAGGCCAGCAGAAACACCAGCACGCCCATGCCGCCGATCCAGTGGCTGAAGCTGCGCCAGAAGAGGATACCGCTGGACAGGGCCTCCACATCTGTCAGGATGGAGGAGCCGGTGGTGGTGAAGCCGGAGACGATCTCGAAAAATGCGTCGATATACCGGGGGATCTCCCGGGAGATCCAGAAGGGCAGGCAGCCGATCAGACTCAGTACCACCCAGCTGACGCCCACGCAGACAAGACCGTCCTTGGCGTAGAAGGCGCTGGGCGCTTTGCGGCAGACGGCCCAGAGACCGCCTGCAATCACTGCAATCAGGGCAATGGTGCAAAGGAAGCCCCGGATGGCCGGGGATTCGCCGCTGAATACGCTGATCAGCAGGGCAGGAATCATCAGGATGCCCTCGATTGCCAGGATCTGGGCGAGAAAACGCCCCATCATTTTATAGTTCATAGGGAAACCTCGTCAGGCAAAGATATCGTTGAGCTGGTAGAGCACATTCTCCCGGCTGGTGACCACCACCACGGAGTCGCCCTTGCGGAAGGTGGACAGACCGCCGGGGATCTCGGTGCGGGTGCCCCGGGTGATGCTGACCAGCAGCACGCCGGGCTTCAGCTTGATATCCTTCAGGGGCGTGTTGCAGAAGCGGGTATTGCTGTCGACGATGAATTCGGAGGCTTCCGCCTGGCCGTCGGCAATGGAATGGACGGACACGGCAGCACCCACCTGGTTCTGCATGGCCCGGACATAGCGGGCGATGGTGTTGGAGCACATCTCCTTGGGGCTGACGACGCTGTCCAGAGACAGGGCGTCGATGATCTCCCGGTTATCCACCCGGCGCAGCTTGGTGATGACCTGGGGTACCTGCTGGGTCCGGGCATAGAGGGAGATGATCATGTTGATCTCGTCGGAGCCGGTCAGGGACACCAGTGCGTCCACATCCCGCAGCCCCTCGCTTTCCAGCAGACTCTGGTCATTGCCGTCGCCGTGGATCACATTGATCTCGGGCAGCTGGGCCGTCAGGCTCTGGCAGCGGTGGAAGTCCTGTTCGATGATGGTGACGGCGATGTTGTGCTTTTCCAGGAACTGGGCCAGGTGGTAAGCCACCCGGCTGCCGCCGCAGATCAGACAACGGCGCACCCGGCGGGTGATGATGTCCAGATTACGCAGCAGGGTTGACAGATTTTCCGTGGGGGCAGTGACGAAGATCCGGTCGCCCTCCTCCAGGACGAAATCGCCCCGGGGGGTGATGCACTGGCCGTCACGGAGGACGGCGCAGACCAGGACCTTGCATTTGACAATGTTGTACATGTCGATCAGGGCAATATGGCAGAGCTTGCTGTCGGCGGTGATGCGCAGCTCCACGATCTCGGTGCGTCCCTTGGCAAAGCTGTCCCGCTTCAGGAAGCCGGGATATTTCAGCAGCCGTTCGATCTCCAGGGCCGCCTGACGGTCGGGATTGATAACCAGGGACAGGCCGAAAATATTCCGGAGCTTAGAGGCCTGCTCGGTGTATTCCGGATTTCGGATCCGGGCGATGGCGTGAAGCCCGGGATTCAGGCCGTGGGCCACGGTGCAGCAGAGCAGATTGACCTCGTCGGAATTGGTGACTGCGATGAGCAGCTCAGCTTCCTTGACGCCTGCCTGGAGCAGGGTCTCCATGGAGGCGCAGTTGCCGCAGATGCCCATGGCATCGTAGGTTTCCACACTTCGCTCCAGGACGGAATTGTCCCGATCCACCAGGGTCACATTGTGGCCTTCGGCGCAAAGCTGCCGTGCCAGCGTGGAGCCCACCATGCCGTCGCCGGCGATGATAATATTCATAAGATCACCCTCCTGCGGGAATTCGAAAGATTGAAACAATTATATCACAGCGGAAATTGAAAAGCAACTCGAAGGGACGAATCTTAAACAGGGAGGATGGAAGTTTCTGAAAAAGATTACAACTTAATTACAAATATTGTTGACAAAACAACAACGATATGGTATGCTGTCGAGGTTGATAAATCAACAACAGAAGCTGAGGTAAACACAATGATCACTAGATTTGAGCAATTTTCTTCTTCCGTTGCCTGCATCTACCGCAATATCCAGAAGATCGAGCGGGTGGAAATGGCTAAATACGGCCTGAAGGGTCCCCACGCCCAGGCGCTGCTGGCCATGAGCCGGTATCCCGAGGGTATCACCTCCGGCGAGCTGGTGAAGCTGTGCGACAAGGATAAGGCCGCCATTTCACGGACGGTGGCTGAACTGGAGCGGGAAGGCATGATCCGCAGGATTGGCAAAAACGGCAACCTGTACCGGGCGGCGCTGATGCTGACCGAGCGGGGCAAGGAGGCTGCCGCCCACGTGGCGGAGCGGGCCAAGTGCGCGGTGGAAGCCGCCGGCGCCGGCCTGACGGCGGAGCATCGGAAGGTCTTTTACGCTGCCCTGGATCTCATCGCCGGGCATCTGCAGACCATCGGTGAAGAGGGTCTGGCGGAAAAATGATGGAAATTTGATTGGATTGAAATATTGGAGGTAAATTATGAGCGTTCGTATTGTTGTTGACTCTACCTGCGACCTGGTACCCGCTCTGCGGGAGCGGGTCAGCGTTGCCCCTCTGACTGTCCACTTTGGTGACACGGACTATGTGGACGGTGTGACCCTGACTGCCCATGAATTTTATGAGAAGCTGGCATCTTCCAAGGATATGCCCAGCACCAGCCAGGCCAACCCTGTTGTGTTCGGCGAGTTGTTCGAGGAGGCTGTCAATGCAGGCGATGAGGTCGTTTGCATCTGCTGCTCCTCCCGTCTGTCCGGCACCTTCCAGAGCGCCCGGATCGCTGCCGATGACTTCCCTGAGAAGGTCTTTGTGGTGGATACCCTGAACATCGCCCTGTCCAGTGCCATCATGGCCGAGTATGCCCTGCAGCTGGCCGATGCCGGCAAGGGCGCAAAGGAGATCGCCGATGAACTGTACGCTGTCCGGGATAAGGTCCGCCTGTTCGCTGTTGTCGATACCCTGGAGTTCCTGCAGCGCGGCGGCCGCGTGTCCAGGACCGTGGCGCTGGCCGGCGGTCTGTTGTCCATCAAGCCCATCATCGGCATCGTGGACGGTAAGGTGGAAATGGTGGGCAAGGCCCGTGGCAACAAGGCAGCCAACCGCCAGATGAACCAGGAGGTCGAGAAGCTGGGCGTTGATCTGACCAAGCCCGTGCTGCTGGGCTACACCGGTGTCGATGACAGCCTGCTGAAAAAGTACATGACTGAGTGCGAGGGCTTCTGGCCCGAGGATGCCAAGACCATGATCGTCAGCGGCGTTGTCGGTGCCCACGCCGGCCCAGGCGCAGTGGCTGTGGCCTTCTTTGCTAAGTAAACTATGAAAAATCGTCCTGCCGAGCTGGCAGGACGATTTTTTAGCGTTTGGGATAGGGGTCTTTCACATTGGTACGCCCCATGAGATAATCAACACTGACATTATAGTAATCAGCCAGCTTATCAGCCAATTCCAGGGGCAGGGGACGCTCCAGGCGTTCGTATTTCGAGTAAAGAGATTGATCACACATTAAGTATTGTGCGATGTCCTTTTGCTTCAAATCTTTATCTTCGCGCAAATCACGGATTCGTAAATTCATAATCATCACCGTGTCTAGAATAACGCAGGACAGATCGTCCTATTGACTTTTTGGACTATATGTCCAAAAATTATATCAATGGGGTGATAATTGATGAATCAGTTGATTGCGAGACGTATTTTGGATGTGCAGGAGCTGACGGAAGTGCAGCGTGAAATTCTTCTGGATTATCTGGGGGTATGTGTTGAACTGCATCTTCAGATGCTGGAAAAAGCAATAGAAATGAAATGAGGCTGTCCTTGCGGACAGCCTCAAAGTTTTGCGGTTAATTACTTAACAGCGACGCACTCGATCTCGACCAGAGCGTTCTTGGGCAGGCAGGCAACCTGGAAAGCAGCGCGGGCGGGATAGGGAGCGGTGAAGAACTCGGCGTAGACTTCGTTCATGGCGGCGAAATCAGCGATGTTAGCCAGCAGAACGGTGGTCTTGACCACGGCGGACATGTCGGTGCCGGCTTCGATCAGGATGTTCTTCATGTTGGTCAGGCTCTGACGGGTCTGGGCCTTGATCTCGTCACCAGCGAAAGCGCCGGTAGCGGGGTCGATGGGCAGCTGGCCGGAAACATAGATGGTGTTGCCAGCCTGAATAGCCTGGGAGTAGGGGCCGATAGCGGCGGGAGCGTTGGGGGTGTTGATAGCGACGTTGCTCATTGGAATCAATCTCCTTTATTAATTCTGGCACCGCTGAAAACGCCCCTTTTGCGTCCTGTGCGGAGCTTTACTCCCAGCTATGCGCTGCGAAAATCCCGCAATACACAAAGGATTCCGGAATTTCCGCATCTTTATCTGGAAGAAAATCTCTCGCCCAGTCCATCAAAAAAGCATTTTCAGAGGTTGCCGTTTGGATACTCTGATTATAAGGGAACAACTTGCATAAAACAAGATGTTTTTCAAGGAATTTGATCAGAAGCAGTCTGCCCGGACGAAGGTACCGGCCTGAACGCCGGTGGGTTCGCCGTCGACGACAGCCAGCTGGCCGTTGACATAGACATACTTCATCTGGCCCACGACCTCGAAGCCCTCATAGGGGGTGTGGTCCACGTTCTGATGCTGGTTGGCAGCGGAGATGGTCCACTTCTTGCTGGGGTCGTAGACGGTGATGTCGGCGTCGGAGCCGACCATCAGGGCACCCTTCTTGGGGTAGAGGTTAAACAGCTTCGCGGCGTTTTCACTGAGCACCTTGTTCAGCTGTACGTAATCCATATCGTCCTTGAAATGGGTCAGCATCAGCAGGGGACGATGCTCCACGCCTGCGCCGCCGCCGGGGATCTGATCAAAGCCCTTGGCAGCCTGAGACTGCTTCAGGCTGAAGTTGAAGGGGCAGTGGTCGGTGGCGATGGACTGGATCTCACCGTTGATCACGGCCTCGCGCAGGGCTTCGCTGTCGGCCTGCTTCCGGATGGGGGGAGACAGGACGAACTTGGAGCCGTCGGGACGGGAGTAGACACTGTCGTCAAACAGCAGGTACTGGGGGCAGGTCTCCACATAGACGGTCTGACCGCGCTTACGGGCGGCACGGATCTCATCCAGGCCGGACTTGCAGGACAGATGCACCACGTGGACAGGGGTGTCCGCGATGGCTGCGATGTAGAGCAGGCGGTTGATGGCCTCGGCCTCCAGATAGTCGGGCTTGCTGATGGGATGACCGGCGGGGGAGGTGATACCGGATTCCAGAACTTCCTTCTGCAGCACGGGGATCAGGGGGCCGTTCTCGCAATGGACGCCGCAGATGCCGTTGACGGTCTTCAGTTCCTTCAGCACTTCCATGGTGGCCACGTCGTCGATGGCGATGCCGTAGGCCATGTAGGTCTTATAGGTGGTGATGCCCTCTTCAGCCATGGTCTGGATCTCGGCCTTGGTGCGCTCGTTCCAGTCAGTGATGGACATATGGATGCCGTAGTTGCAGGAAATGTTCTGTGCCAGGTCCTTCCAGACTTCCATGGTATGGACCAGGGTGTCACCGTGCTCCTGGGTGGCCATGTCCATGCAGGTGGTGGTGCCGCCGCAGACGGCGCCGCGGGTGCCGGTTTCGAAATTGTCGGCAGTGTGGCCCAGGTTGTTCACCAGGTCCAGATGGGTGTGGCCATCGATAAAGCCGGGGAACACGATGCAGCCGGCGACGTCAACAACATTGTCGCCCTCGGAAACGGGCAGATTGGCGCCGATGGCGGTGATCTTGTCGCCCTCCATGGCCAGATCTGCGTTCAAAAGACCCTCCGGGGTGACCAGAGTGCCATTCTTCAGAATAGTCATATTTTTTATGTCCTTCTGTAAAATATCCCCGAAAACGGGAATAAAAGTGACAGACCCGCCCGCCGAAAATCATTTCGAGGGGCGGGTCCTATTTGTGGGTTATTCAGCCTGAATCAGAGATTACTGATGGATAGCGGTGCCGGTCTTGCCAGCGACGCCGTCCTTAGCCTTCTCCAGCAGAGTGATCAGAGCAGTACGGCCTTCCTTGGACTCGGCGAATGCGACAGCAGCCTGAACCTTGGGCAGCATGGAGCCGGGAGCGAACTCACCAGCAGCGATGTACTCCTGAGCCTTTGCGGGGGTCAGGTCAGCCAGCCACTCAACGTCGGGCTTGCCGAAGTGGATAGCGACCTTCTCGACTGCGGTCAGGATGATCAGGCAGTCGGCATCCAGCTGCTGAGCCAGGACGCAGGAAGCGAAGTCCTTGTCGATAACGGCAGCAGCGCCCTTCAGGTGATGGCCTTCGGTCTTGACAACGGGGATACCGCCGCCGCCGCAGGCGATGACGACATAACCGGCGTCAACCAGGGTCTTGATGGTGTCCAGCTCGACGATGCTCTGGGGACGGGGAGAAGCAACGACCTGACGGTAGCCACGGCCGGCATCCTCGACGCAGGTGAAGCCCTTGGCTTCCAGAGCCTCAGCCTCTTCCTTGGTCATGAAGGAGCCGATGGGCTTGGTGGGCTTCAGGAATGCGGGGTCGGCGGGGTCGACCTCGACCTGGGTCAGAACGGTGGAGACAGCCTTGTTCAGGCCGCGGGACAGCATCTCTTCACGCAGTGCGTTCTGCAGATCGTAGCCGATGTAAGCCTGGCTCATAGCGACGCAGACGGACATGGGGATGGACTTGTCCATGGAGTTCTTGATCATACCGACCTGGGGGCCGTTGCCGTGAGCGACGACGACTTCGTGGCCTTCTTCGATCAGGTCAACGATAGCCTTAGCGGTGATCTTAACAGCTTCCATCTGCTCAGGCAGATTGTTGCCCAGTGCGTTGCCGCCCAGAGCGATAACGATACGCTTGCCCATAATTTATAACACCTCAAAATAAAATTTAGATAGTAGCAATGCGGGAAAATTACCAAAGGCCCGCACACACTGCGTGTATGCGGCGTGTACGGGCCCCGGTTTCAGTTAGATTGTAGAGATATCCCTAGCGGAAAATCTTACTTCTGGAACCAACGAGCAACGGAGCGCTCTTCCAGAGCCTTCAGGGTAGCCTGAGGATCCTTGACCTTAGCCAGGAAGATCATAGCAGCGATGATGTAGGGCTTGTAGGAAGCTTCCATGTACAGAGGATCGCGGTAACGATCGAACACGGTAGCCTCGACCTCACCATTGACGCAGGAAACGTCGTTGATGTCAGCGGGCAGGCAGTGCATGTACAGAGCCTTGCCGTCCTTGGTGGTGGCCATCAGCTCTTCGGTGCAGCACCAATCCATGTGCTGCTTGTTCTGCTCCAGCAGCTCCAGCTCCAGAGCCTTAACGCCGGCCATGTCGCCGTTGCCGTACAGGACGGTACGCTTTTCCATAGCAGCGAAGGGAGCCCAGGACTTGGGGTAAACGACGTCGGCATCCTTGAATGCCTCAGCCATGGTGTTGACCTTGGTGAAGGAACCGCCGGAAGCGGCAGCGTTCTTCTTAGCAACCTCTTCGACCTCGGGCATGATCTCGTAGCCCTCGGGATGAGCCAGGACGACGTCCATGCCGAAGCGGGTCATCAGGCCAACGATACCCTGGGGAACGGACAGGGGCTTGCCGTAGGAGGGAGAGTAGGCCCAAGTCATAGCGACCTTCTTGCCCTTCAGGTTCTCGATGCCGCCGAACTCGTGGATGATGTGCAGAGCGTCAGCCATAGCCTGGGTGGGATGGTCGATGTCACACTGCAGGTTGACCAGAGTGGGCTTCTGCTCCAGGATGCCAGCCTTGTTACCCTCGGTAACAGCATCCATGAACTCCTTCTGGTAGGTGTGGCCCTTGCCGATGTACATGTCGTCACGGATACCGATGACGTCAGCCATGAAGGAAACCATGTTAGCAGTCTCACGAACGGTCTCACCGTGAGCGACCTGGCTCTTGCCCTCGTCCAGATCCTGAACTTCCAGACCCAGCAGGTTGCAGGCGGAAGCGAAGGAGAAACGGGTACGGGTGGAGTTGTCGCGGAACAGGGAGATGCCCAGGCCGGACTCGAAGATGGTGGTGGAGATGTTGTTCTCACGCATGTAACGCAGAGCGTCAGCGACGGTGAAGATGGCTTCCAGCTCGTCCTGAGTCTTGTCCCAGGTCAGGTAGAAGTCGCCATTGTACATCTCGGCGAAGTTCAGGGAGTTCAGCTTGTCGATATACTGCTGCAGGGTCTTGTCCATTTTGAGTAGTCTCCTTTTATAAATAATTTAAGGTTATAATGGATGTTTCAAAACCCTCCGGGTTCCGGGGAACCCGGAGGTGCTAAGGAATTACGAAATTACTGTAGTGTTAATTACAGGATCTCGTTGTCGGTCTTGCCAGCGCGGAACTCGTAGACGTCGATCTTCTTGGACTCGTCGTACAGGTTGACAGCAGCGACGTACAGAGCGGCGCAGGTAACCAGGTCGGACTTCCAGGTGATCTCGTTGGGAGCGTGAGCCTGAGACTCAGCACCGGGGCCGAAGCCAACGCAGGGGATGCCGTAGCGGCCCTGGATAGCAACACCGTTGGTGGAGAAGGTCCACTTGTCGGTCAGGGGACGGCCCTCGCGCTTAGCGCGGGCGATCTCGGAGTTGGGGCAGGTACGGGTGTCGCCGAACAGAGCCAGATGTGCGTCTTCCAGAGCCTTGACGTGAGCGGACTCCTTCTTGTTGATCCAAGTGGGGAAGTAGCACTCGGTCTCGTAGACTTCGCCAGTCCAGGAGGGACGATCGTACATGTACATGGAAACGACGACGTCGTCACCGTACTTCTTGACGTTGGGCAGATCACGGATCTCCTGCAGGCAGGAATCCCAGGTCTCGCCGGCGGTCATACGACGGTCGATGGAGATGGAGCAGCTGTCAGCAACAGCGCAGCGGGAGGGAGAGGTGAAGTAGATCTGAGAAGTGGTGCAAGTACCGCGGCCAAGGAAACGAGCATCCTCGTAGTGGTCGGGGTTGTACTTGGGATCCAGCATCTTGACCAGACCCTTGATCTCGGTCTCGTCAGCAGCGTCGTTCTCGTTCAGAGCGCGGACGTCCTGCAGGATGTCAGCCATCTTGTAGATAGCGTTGTCGCCGCGGTCGGGAGCGGAGCCGTGGCAGGAAACGCCCTTGACGTCAACGCGGATTTCCATACGGCCGCGATGGCCACGGTAGATGCCGCCGTCGGTGGGCTCGGTGGAGATAACGAACTCAACCTGCTCCTTCTTGATGCCCTTCTTGGGGAAGTGCTTGTTAACAACGTACTGCCAGCACATGCCGTCGCAGTCCTCTTCCTGAACGGAGCCGATGACCATGATCTTGTAGCCCTCGGGGATCAGGCCCAGGTCCTTCATGATCTTAGCGCCGTAGGTAGCGGAAGCCATGCCGCCCTCCTGGTCGGAGCCGCCGCGGCCGTAGATGACCTCGTCGTCTTCGTAGCCCTGGTAGGGATCATGGGTCCAGTTGTTGATGTTGCCGATACCGACGGTATCGATGTGGGAGTCGATAGCGATGATCTTGTCGCCGGTGCCCATCCAGCCGATGACGTTGCCCAGGCCGTCGAACTCAACTTCGTCGAAGCCCAGCTTCTCCATCTCAGCCTTGATGCACTCACAGACAGCACCCTCTTCGCAGGACTCAGAGGGATGGGAAATCATAGCGCGCAGGAAAGCGGACATGTCAGCCTTGTATGCCTCAGCGGCAGCCTTGATCTGAGCGTAGTCCAGATTTGCATTAACCATTGGTAGTTTCCTCCTTAGTAATGAATGTATGTGAATAGACCTTGCTAGGGATTACACAGTTGCGTACTCGCCGCCCCAGACGATGCTCTTGTACTTGTCGGGATCGGTGTCGCCTTCGGTGGAGAACAGCAGGACCTTGGAGTCCTTGTTCAGGCCCAGAGCTTCCTTCAGCTCGGCGTAGTCGGGATCGGTCATCAGGGAAGCGATGACGCCCATGCCGATGGCGCCGGACTCGCCGGAGCAGACTGCGGGGTCGCCCTTGACGGGAGCTGCCAGCATTCTCATGCCCTTAGCTGCCATCCAGTCGGGGCAGGAGCAGAATGCGGTAACGTGGTTACGCAGGATCTCCCAGCAGACGATGTTGGGCTCGCCGCAAGCCAGGCCAGCCATGATGGTCTGCAGATCGCCGTCAACGATGCGGTACTTGCCGTCGTTGGCAACAGCGCCCTGGTACAGGCAGTCAGCGATGCCAGCCTCAGCGATGACGATCTTGGGGGGGTTGTCGGGATAGCTGTTGACGATGTAAGCGCAGATAGCACCGGCCATGCAGCCGACGCCAGCCTGCAGGATGACGACGTCGGGACGCTCAACGCCGTAGCCCTTCAGCTGCTCCAGAGCCTCGCTGCCCATGGTAGCGTAGCCCTGCATGATCCAGCTGGGGATCTCGGTGTAGCCTTCCCAAGCGGTATCCTGAACGATAACGCCGTGCTCAACGGAGTCAGCCTCGGCGGCAGCAATACGGACGCACTCGTCGTAGTTGACTTCCTCGATGGTGACCTTAGCGTTTTCCTTGGCGATGTTATCGAAACGGGTCTTGGAAGAACCCTTGGGCATGTGAACGATAGCCTTCTGGCCCAGCTTGTTGGCAGCCCATGCAACACCACGGCCGTGGTTGCCGTCGGTGGCGGTGCAGAAGGTGGCCTGGCCGAACTCTTCCTTCAGAGCAGCGCTGGTCAGGTAGTCATAGGTCATCTCGGAAACGTCTCTGCCCAGTTCCTTGGCGATGTACTTGGCCATGGCGAAGGAGCCGCCCAGAACCTTGAAGGCGTTCAGGCCGAAGCGGTAGCTCTCGTCCTTGATAGCCAGGAAGTTCAGGCCCAGGTACTCAGCCATCTTGTCCAGCTTAGCCAGGGGGGTGATGCAGTACTGGGGGAAGCTCTCGTGGAAAGCGCGTGCCTTAGCAACGTTCTCCAGAGCCATGATCTCCAGCTCGTTACCATTGCCCTTGGGCATGGTATTCAGTTTCCATTTCATTTTGGGTTCCATCTGTTGTAGCCTCCTAATGAATTTTGGTTTCCTAAAAATTTTTCTGGTTGCAAAACTTTTAGTTTGGTATATATCCATCATAACCGCAATCATGTCAATTGTCAAGCAAAATCCTGTGCTCTATTTGGAGAAAATAACCGCTTTTAAGCAGAGAAAAAGGCTTGATTTTTGGCTAATTTGTCGTGCGGATTTTGTGCCGATTTTTGGAAATTACCTGGGTTTTTGGCCCTGAAAAAATTCAATCGATACAATTGCACTGTTTTGTATACCCGGGAGGGGTAATTTTGACTGCGGTTAATTATGGAAACCGGGGCTCATTCATCGAACCTGACCTGACAAAAAGTCAGGCGATTCGACGGCGGCGGCGGGGCGGACCCGCCGCCGGCTTGGAATCAATACTTGTTCGTCAGCACGCCGCGGGTGTCGATGATGGCACCGCGGGGGCAGTTGACGGCACACATGCCACAGGAAAGACACTTGGCGTCGTCGATGACGGCCACATTGTCGATCACATGGATGGCGCTGGCGGTGCAGATCTTCTCGCAGACGCCGCAGCCGATGCAGCTGACTTCGCACACGGCGCGGGCATCCTTGCCCTTGTCGTGGTTGGAGCACTTGACAACGATGTAGTTGGCGCACTCGTGAATGCGGATCAGGTTCTGGGGGCAGTAGGTAGCGCACTTGCCGCAGGCGATGCACTTGCTCTCGTCGACCTCAGCGACGCCCAGGTCGTTGATGGAGATGGCGCCGAACTTACAGGCGATGACACACTGCTCACAGCCGATACAGCCGTAGACACACTTGGTGTCGGGGGTCTTGCTGGCGCGGCAGCCGCCGTTACAGGCGACGACAGCGGTCTTGTAGGGGAACTTCTTCTTGATAGCCATAATCTTTTCCCCCTCCTTATTTATTGTAGGGCGTGCCGTGGATGGGCAGGCTGTAGCGGCGCTCGCCGTCGAGCTGGTAGTAAGCCTCGGTGATGGCGGGAGCGGTGGGGATGGAGGTGATCTCACCGATACCAATGGCACCGCCGGCGACGCTCAGACCGGGCTTGTTGACCACGATGGGCACGATCTCGGGGATCTCATGGGCGCGGAACAGACCCAGGGAGCCGTACTTTTCGATGGGCTTGCAGTTGCCGTCGATGGGGTAGTCCTCCCGGAGGGCGTAACCCATGGACATGACCACGCCGCCCTCGATCTGGCCTTCGCAGGACAGGGGGTTGACGGCCTTGCCGACGTCGTGGGCAGCCACCATCTGCTCGACCTTGCCGGTCTTCTTGTTCAGAATGCACAGCTGGGTAGCGTAGCCGTAAGCGACGTGGGAAACGGGGTTGGGCACATTGGCACCCAGGGGGTCGGTCTTTGCCAGGTACTCGCCGTAGAACTCCTGGTTAACCAGGTCAGCCAGGGTCTTGCCGGTGTCCAGAGCTTCCTTCAGCAGGCGGCTTGCACGGATGCAGGCTTCACCGGTGACCAGAGTCTGACGGGAACCGGAGGTGGTACCGGAGTCGGGCGCGTACCAGGTCTGGGAGCGCTCGTAGACGATGTCGTCACGGTTCAGGCCGGTGTACTCGACAACGTTCTGGACCAGGACGGTGCCCAGACCCTGTCCGATGCAGGATGCGCCGGAGTAGATATGGACCTTCTTGTCGTCCTGAACCAGCAGCTTGACGCGGCCGGTATCGGGGATGCCCACGCCGACGCCGGCGTTCTTCATGGCGCAGCCGATGCCAACGGGCTTGCCGGCGGCCAGAGCGGCGTCATAGTAGGGCTTGACAGCCTCCAGAGTCTCCACCAGACCGGTGGAGTCGTCAACGATCTGGCCGTTGGGCAGGACGCCCCAGGGACGGATGGCGTTGACATAGCGGATCTGCCAGGGGGTGATGCCGATCTTCTCGGCCATCATGTTCAGCAGGGTCTCGGTGGCGAAGCAGGTCTGGGTGACGCCGAAGCCACGGAATGCGCCTGCGGGAGGATTGTTGGTGTAGTAAGCGGTGCCTTCGATCTCGAAGTTCTCATAGGCGTAGGGACCGGCGGCGTGGGTACATGCACGCTGCAGGACGGGACCGCCCAGGGAGGCGTATGCGCCGGTGTCGGATTCGCAGACAGCCTTGACGCCCAGGATCTTGCCGTCGTTGTCACAGCCCATGGTGAAGTCCATGACGAAGTGGTGACGCTTGGGATGGACCAGCAGGGACTCTGCACGGGTCAGGTTCATCTTGATGGGGCGCTTGGTGTGGTAGACAGCCAGAGCAGCCAGATGCTGGACGGTCATGTCTTCCTTGCCGCCGAAGCCGCCGCCGACCAGAGCATTCTGGACCTTGACCTTCTTGGTGCCCAGCAGCAACTGGCACTCATGGAGGGTCTGGTGGGCGGACTGGTCGGTGGAGTAGACGAAGATATCGCCGTCCTTGTCGATGAAGGCAGCGGTGGCTTCGGGCTCCAGGAATGCATGCTCGGTCCAGGGAGTTTCAAAGTGATGAGAGATGACATGGGGAGCCTTGGCGATGGCCTCCTGGGCATTGCCGCGGGAGATGTGCTCGTGGGCCTGGACGTTGGACTTGTCAGTCTCGAAAACCAGGGGAGCGCCGGGAGCCTTGGCTTCCTCAATGTTGTGGACAGCGGGCAGGACCTCGTACTCGACCTTGATCAGCTTACGGGCCTTTTCGACGGTTGCCATATCCTCGGCCACGATCAGAGCAACGGCGTCGCCCAGGTAGTGGGTCAGTTCGCCCACGGGAACCAGGGTGTACTGGTCGTGCTTCAGGTGACCGATCATGTTCTCACCGGGGATATCATCGGCGGTCAGAACAGCGACGACGCCCTTCAGGGCCTTGGCCTTGGAGGTGTCGATGGAGAGAACGCGGGCACGGGCATACTTGCTGCGCAGGGCGCCGGCGTATGCGAAGTTCTCGGGGTAGATATCGTCGGGGTACTGGCCGAAGCCCAGAACCTTTTCAGCAACGTCCAGACGGTGGACGCGGTTACCGACATGCCAGTCGGTGGTGGAAGCGCCGGGGATCTTGCCGGCCTTCATGACCTGAGCTGCCAGCTTGACAGCGGCAATGATCTTGACATAGCCGGTGCAGCGGCAGTAGTTGTTGCGCAGAGCGTACTTGATCTCGTCCTCGGTGGGATCCAGGTTCTTGTCCAGCAGGGCCTTGGTGCACATGACCATGCCGGGAATGCAGAAGCCGCACTGAACGGCGCCTGCCTCACCGTAGGCATAGGTGAAGACATCCTTTTCCCAGTCGGACAGGCCTTCCACGGTGACGATGTTCTTGCCCACCAGGCGGTCGGTGGTAGGAACACAGGACTTGCAGGTTTCGCCGTCGATGATGACGGTACATGCACCGCAGGCGCCCTGGCTGCAGCCGTCCTTGACGGAGGTCAGCCGCAGGTCGTCGCGCAGATAGCGCAGCAGGGACTTCTTTTCATCGGTAGTACGCTGGACGCCGTTAACAGTAAAAGTATAACTCATAGCGGTATCCTTCTTTCAAGCATAATTTTTCGCAGCTGTGCGATAGAGGGGGAGCTTTCACTCCCCCTCCGGAATGCAGGAATTACTTGGTCAGCATCCAGGGATAGTCCTTCTCGACAGCCAGGATGATCTGACGCAGGGGCTCGTACAGGCCGCAGGCGGGATCGGCCACGTTGTACTCAGCGACGGAGTCGCCCAGACGGACCTTGACCATGCCGTTGCCCAGCTCGAGCCAGCCGGCGTTGGTGGAGTTCTCGAAGTCCCACTCGGTCCAGAACAGAGTCCACTTATCCTTGTAGGGACGGGAATCGTAGGGGCAGAAGATCAGGCAGTTGCCGCACTCGTTGCACATGCCGTCCACATGGACGATCTGACGCTGACGCATGCCGGGAACGGCAACAGCGACGTTTGCACGGTTGGGGCAGACGGAAGCGCAGGTCTCGCAGACGGTGGCGCAGCCCAGGCAGCGGGAATCCTCGCAGCTGGAGCAGTCGGCGCACAGGGAGCCCTTCTTGTCCAGAACCTTCTGGTAGTCGTCCTCGATGTTGGCCTCGGTGTACTTGCCGAAGTCGTAGCCGCAGATAGCGGTGGTAGCCTTGGCGGCGTCAGCGATGCCCTCAACGATGGTTGCGGGACCACGGCGGCCGTCACCGACAGCGTAGACGTGAGCGACGGAGGTAGCCATGTTCTCGTCGACGACGGGAGTGCCCTTCTTGGTCAGCTCAACGCCGATGCCCTCGTACAGGCCGGTCTCGACCTTCTCACCGATGGCGGTGATGACGATGGAAGCGGGGATCTCGACCTTCTCACCGGTGGCTTCAACACCACGGCGGCCGGAAGCGTCGGGAGCGGTCAGCTGCATGACATCGCAGGTCAGGACGCCGTCCTTGACACCGATGGGAGCCAGCAGTTCCATGAACTGGACGCCGTCCTCCAGAGCCTCAGCCAGCTCTTCCTCGTCGGCGGGCATGTAGCGCTTGGTGCGGCGGTAGACCAGACGGACGTTCTCGGCACCCAGACGCTTTGCGACGCGGGCAGCGTCCATAGCGGTGTTGCCGCCGCCGATGACGACGACGTCGTTGCCCAGGTTCAGGGTCTCGGGAGCGTTCTTTGCAGCGTACAGGAACTTGATGACGTTCAGAGTCTCGCCGTACTCAACGCCGGTAGCACCGGACTTCCAGGCACCAACAGCGACGATGACGTCGGTGTAGCCGGCAGCCAGCAGGTCAGCAACGGAGGTGACCTCGGTGTTCAGCTCGAACTTAGCGCCGTAAGCCTTGCACAGAGCCACGTCGTTGTCGATGGCCTGAGTGGAGATACGGAACTCGGGGATCACGTGACGGACGATGCCGCCCAGCTTGTCGGTGCGCTCGTAGACGGTGACGTCGACGCCTGCACGGGACAGGAAGGAAGCAGCGGCCAGACCAGCGGGGCCACCGCCGATGACAGCGACCTTCTTGCCGGCCACGGGAGCGGCGGGCTTCAGGGATGCCAGGACATCAGCGTAAGCGCCGGTAGCGGCAGTCAGCTTGGCCTCACGGATGTAGACGTGATCGTCGTAGTAGTTACGCATGCACTTGTCGCCACAGTGGTGGGGGCAAATGGTACCGGTGATGAAGGGCAGAGCGTTGCGCTCCAGGATGATGTTCAGAGCATCAGCCATGCGGCCTTCGCCGACAGCGGTCAGGTAAGCGGGAATGTCCTGCTCAATGGGGCAGCCGTTGCGGCAGGGAGCATTGAAGCAGTCAACCAGGGGAACCTGCTTGCCGATGTGGCGGACGGGCAGGGGCTTGATGGGCTTCTGGTACAGATCGTCGGTGGCAACACCGTCGTCCAGAGCGCGGACAGCTTCCACGTTCAGGCCGTTCCAGCGCTGGTCACCGCAGTCGCCCAGCTCGTTGTAGATCTGGGTCATGCGCTCGTATCCGCCGGGCTTCAGGATGGTGGTAGCCATGGTGATGGGCCAGATGCCTGCATCGAACAGGGCCTTGATGTTACGGGCTTCAGCACCGCCGGAGTAGGAGATACGCAGCTTGCCACCAAACTGGTCGGTGATGCGGCGGGCCAGGGAGATGGACAGGGGGTACAGGGAACGACCGGACATGTACATCTCGTTGCTGGGCAGCTCGCCGGCCTCGACGTCGACGGGGAAGGTGTTGGTCAGCTTCAGACCGAACTCGACGCCTTCCTTCTCGCACAGGGCCATCAGACGCTCGAACATGGGGACAGCGTCGCACCACTGCAGGTCTTCCACGAAGTGGCTGTCAGTGAAGGCGATGTAGCTGAAGCCCAGGGAGTCCAGGCGCTTGCGTGCGTACTCGTAGCCCAGCAGGGTGGGGTTGCACTTGATGTAGGTGTTCAGGTGCTTCTCGGTGATCAGGTAGGTTGCGATAGCTTCGATCTCGCTGGGGGGGCAGCCATGCAGGGTAGATTCGGTGATGGAGTTGGAGATGCGAGCGGAGATGTTGTTGACGTAGTCAGCATCGACATTCTCGAACAGATCCAGGTTATTCAGAGTCCAGTTCTTACAAGAGTTCCAGATCTCGGTGGTGGAAGCGTCCATCATCTGATCGATGTAGGAGTTGGTCTTGTTCTTCTTGATGTCAGCCAGGTTGTAGCCAACGGACATATTGAAGACGAAGCCATTGGGATCGCCCATACCCAGTTCCTTGGCCATCAGCTTCAGTGCCCACCATGCCTTGACATATTCGACGTATGCTTCGGGGACGTACAGCTCGGTGGACCATTCGCAGTTGTAGCACTCGTCGCCTGCGGTGATGCAGGGCTTGTTGACGCATGCGCTCAGCTCTTCGCCGTCCATCTGCTGAACGGTCTTCAGCTCGAAGAAGCGGGAGCCTGCTGCGTAGGAAGCGATGATGTTCTGAGCCAGCTGGGAGTTGGGGCCTGCGGCGGGGCCGTAGGGGGTCTCGATCATCTCGTCGAAGATGGGCAGAGCCTTACCGGTGGTGTGGTGGACCTGCTTGGCAACGCCGAAGATGGAACCCTTTTCCTTGTTCTCCTTCAGGATCCAGGTCATCAGCTGACCAAAGGGAATGGGACGCATAATATCTGCCATGTTTTTTTCCTCCAATTTTTTGGTGTCTATACCGGGCGGCGGCAGTGCTCGCCGCCGTCCGGCAGAAACGCTTTAGAATTTAGGGGTGTGTGAATGACTTCACACTCATTAAATATATAATTAAATATGTGCCCGATATTTAATTAACGAAAGAATTAGTAGACGCGGTTGTTCAGTTCGCCCCACAGCTTCTTGGACTGCTCCAGAGTCCATGCGTTGATGGCGTCCTCGTCGATGTTGACGAACTCACGGTCCTTGTAGATGACCTTGCCGTTGATGATGGTGGTGCGGTTGCTTCTGCCCATCATGCCGAAGATCATGTGGCCGTCGATGTTCTCGTCGGAGAAGGGAGTGAAGGGCTTGTAGTCCATGACGCAGATGTCAGCTGCAGCACCGGGAGCAATGATGCCCAGGGGCTTCTTGCAGTACTTGGCCATCATCTTGGCGTTGTTCTGGAACAGCATGGTGGTGCCTTCGCCCCATGCCACGTTGGGCTTGCCTGCGTTGTGGCGCTGGATGACCAGGAAGACCTTCAGGGATTCCAGCATGTCGTGGGTGTAAGCGTCGGTACCCATGCAGACGTGGATGCCCTTTTCGAACATCTTCAGAACGGGGGAGCAGCCGACAGCGTTGCCCATGTTGGACTCGGGGTTATTGACGCACATGGTGCCGGTGGCGGCGATGGTGTCAAGCTCGGAGTCGGTCAGGTGGATGCAGTGGCCCAGCATGGTCTTGGGGCCCAGGATGCCGCCGATGCGCTCCAGACGCTCGATGGGGTAGCACATGTGGTGGTTCAGGGAGTCGTAAACGTCGTTCAGACCCTCAGCCACGTGGATGTGGAAGCCGGTCAGGCCGTTGTTCTCTGCGACCATCTTTTCGAAGGTCTTGTTGGAGATGGTGAACAGGGCATGACCGCCGAACATGGCGGAGATCATGTCGTCGTTCTGAGCAGCTGCCCAGCGGGCGAATTCTGCGTTCTCCTGGATGGACTCAGCGGTCTTGACTTCGCCGTCACGCTCAGAGACTTCGTAGCACAGGTTGGCACGGATGCCGATTTCCTGGCAGACGTCCTTGATGGTGAACAGGGTGCCGGGGATCTCGCCGAAGGATGCGTGGTGGTCAACGATGGTGGTGACACCGTTGCGGATGGAGTCCAGGACAGTGGGGTAAGCACATGCCTTGGTGCCGTCCATGGTCAGGTGGCGGTCAATGTTCCACCAGGTATCTTCCAGAACTTCGATGAAGTTGCGGGAGTTCTTACCGGCGATGGACAGGCCGCGGGCCAGACCGGAGTAGATGTGGGTGTGGGCGTTGATCAGGCCGGGCATAATAACGCCGCCCTGTGCGTCCACGAACTCGGCGTTGGGGTACTTGGCCTTCATGTCAGCCAGGGTGCCAACTTCCTTGATGAGCTCGCCCTCGATGACGACAGCGCCGTCAACCAGGTAGGGGTTCGCGGGGTCGCGGGTGATGAGTTTACCATTTCCTACGATCAGCATATGTTTTTTCCTCCTTTAAGTATATGAAGGGTTTTATATAAAGCCGGCCCGTGCGGGAAGCACTGCGTTTCAGCCTGCGCTTTGACAAGATAACGGTGTCATTGCGAACCGGTCCGCATTGAATTTGTGGTATGACTGCCATCGGCAGTCATTGAGATTTTCATTCGCTGCGCGGCGCACCGCTGGTGTGGCAATCCCCTCCATCGGTGGGGGATTGTCAGGAATGACAAAAACTAATAAATAATTTTTTGTTCCGACAAATATTTCTTAGGAATCGTTGAAATTTCCGGATTAGCTGTTATAATGGGTGAAAGAGAAAATTTGAAAGGGGTTTGCATCCATGAAATCCTATGAAATTCAGCTGTGCAAGCAGCTGGCCCGGGGCATTGCCCGTCAGTTCGGTTCCAACTGCGAGGTGGTCGTCCATGACCTGCGTGTCGAAGATCCGGAGCATTCCGTGGTGGTCATCGAGAACGGCCATGTCACCGGCCGCCGTCTGGGCGACGGTCCTTCCCACGTGGTGTGGGAGGCGCTGAAGGCGGATCCCGCCAGGCTGCAGGACCGGCTGGCCTATCTGACCCGCACCGAGGACGGCAAGATCCTCAAGTCCACCACCATTTTCATCCGTGATGAAAATGACCAGGTGACAGGCATCTTCGCCATCAACTACGACATCACCATGATGAAGCTGATGGAGGATACCATCCACGCCTTCACCGCCACCGATGAAGCCGCGGCAGAGCCCCAGACCATCACCCACAATGTCAACGACCTGCTGGATGAACTGATCAAGCAGAGTGCCCAGCTGGTAGGCAAGCCCGTGGCGCTGATGACCAAGGAGGACAAGGTCAAGGCCATCCGCTTCCTCAACGAGAGCGGCGCCTTCCTGATCACCAAGGCCGGTCAGCGGGTGTGCAATTTCTACGGCATTTCCAAGTACACCCTCTACAGCTACATCGACGAGAGCAAGGGCGACAAGGACAAGTAAAGCCACAGGCAGTCCCGGGGAACCGGGGCTGCTTTTTTGCCCTGCGCGAAACATGGCGAAAAAATCCGGGATTTGGGCGCAGTGGTCCTAATGGTAGTCATGCTCATCAAAAGTATACCATCAAAGCCGTCAAAATTCAAGGAAAACTTTATAGCGAACTGCCGATAATGACTGTGTCCAATTGGGCACAATGTCCAATTTTTCGGAGAAAGTGTGATTTTTTGAACAGGAATGGTATAAAAATATAGCCTGAAACCGTGTACACGGAACATAATGGAATTTTTCGCCGGATTTGTTCCAATGCGTTGAAAACCACGCTTTTGGGTGGTAAAATAAAGAAAAACAAAAGGAGGAATGCATGATGTATGATTATCTGATCCGGAATGCCCGGGTGGTGGACGGCAGCGGCAAAATGGCCTTTACCGCCGACGTGGCTGTGGAAAATGGAAGGATCGCCGCTGTGGGCAGTCTGGCGGACTGTGAAGCGGTACATACTGTGGATGCTGCCGGGCGTTACCTGACTCCGGGCTTCATCGATGTCCACCGCCACGGCGAGGCGGCGGCTTTCCGGGCCGGCTACGGCAAGGCGGAGCTGGCCCAGGGCCTGACCACCGTCATCAACGGCAACTGCGGCCTGTCCATGATCCCTGTCCGCGGCCCCCACCGCCAGGAGATCCTGGATTATCTGGCTCCCGTGGTGGGCGATATGCCGGAAGGCTGCGATTTCTCCACACTGACGGAGTACAAGGAGCAGCTGTCCCGGGTGCCTCAGCGCATCCACAACGGTATGCAGGTGGGCATGGGAACCCTGCGGGGCTGCGCCGCCGGTTTCAAGGACGGCAGGCTGACAGACGACGAATATCAATTCATCTGGGCGCTGCTGGAGGAGGGCCTTTCCCAGGGCGCTCTGGGTGTGTCCCTGGGTCTGGGCTACGCGCCGGAGTGCTTCTATGACACGGAAGGCCTGATCCGTTCGCTGGAACCCCTGAAAAATTCCGGTACCGTTATCACCGTCCACATGCGCCAGGAGGGCGACGAGGTGGTGGAGGCCCTGGCGGAGATGATTTCTGTGGCCAAGGCTCTGAATACCCCCATGCAGATCAGTCACCTGAAAGCCATCGGCACCCGCAACTGGGAAAAGAGCGTGCCGAAGATGCTGGAGATGCTCCGCGCTGCCCGGGCCGAGGGTGTGGACATCACCTGCGACGTCTATCCCTATCCCGCCGGCTCCACCCAGCTGATCCACGTACTGCCCCCCGAGTTCCAGGCCGGCGGTATGGACGCCCTGACGGCTGCCCTGCTGGATCCCGAGAAGCGGGAAATTATGAAACAGCGCATGAAGACCGGCAGCGATTTCGAGAACATCTCCCTGCTGGTGGGCTTTGAGAATATCCAGGCCACCTCCCTGCGTCTGCCGGAGAACAAGGCCTTCGAGGGCATGAGCATCGTGCAGATCGCCCAGGCCCAGGGCAAGGACGTCTACGATGCCCTTTTTGACCTGCTGGCTTCCGAGCACTGCACCCCCGCTATGATCGACCGGATCACCCACGACAACGACATCGACGCCATTTTGAAGGAACCCTATTCCTCCGTCATTTCCGACGCCACCTATCCCGAGGACGGCCTGATGCACCCCCGGGTCTATGGCAATATCCCCCGGCTGCTGGAGCACTACGTCCGGGAGCGGGGCCTGCTGACCATTGAGGAAGCGGTCCATAAGATCACCGGCCTGCCCGCCTGGCGGTTCGGTCTGCGCAGCAAGGGTAAAATCGAGGTGGGCGCGGATGCCGACCTGTGCCTGTTTGATCTAAAGAACATCCACCAGACCGGAACCTGGACGGATCCTGCACAGTTTGCTGCGGGCATGGATATGGTCTTCGTCATGGGCAAGCCCGCCCTGGAGAACGGCGTGTATACCGACCACTTTGGCGGACAGGTGCTGTAATGATTGATTGTAGGGGACGGGTCCCCCGGCCTCTACCTGCGCTATGAGGAATAATTATGAAGATCATTGTACTGGATGCCGCCACGTTGGGCGGCGACCTTGACTTAAGCCCCCTGCACGCGCTGGGGGAGGTGACCGTCTATGACGGCACCACCGCTGACGAACTGGCAGACCGCGTTGCGGATGCGGATATCACGATCTCCAACAAGCTGAAGCTGAACCGGGAGAACCTGGCGGGGGCGAAAAAGCTGAAGCTCATCTGCGTCTGTGCCACGGGCTTCGACTGCATCGATGTGGCATACTGCCGGGAGCGGGGCATCGGCGTTTGCAATGTGCCGGGCTACTCCACCGAGAGCGTGTCCCAGCTGACGCTGGCCATGGCGCTCTCCCTGATGGGACACCTCCACGAATACCGCCGCCATGTCCATTCCGGGGCCTACAGCCGGGGCGGCGTGGCCAACTGCCTGACCCCTGTCTGGCACGAGATCGCCGGGAAGACCTGGGGCGTTATCGGCGGCGGCAACATCGGGCAGCGGGTGGCGGGCCTGGCAGAGGCTTTCGGCTGCAAGGTGCTCATGTGCCGCCGGAAAGCTGATGTGCGTTACGAAACCGTGGATGTGGACACGCTCTGCCAGAAGTCCGACATCATCTCCGTCCATGTGCCCCTGAACGATGAGACCCGGGGCATGATCGGGGAAAAGCAGATTGCCAAAATGAAGAAGCATACCTTATTTATAAATGTAGCCCGGGGCATGGTGGCCGACGAGGAAGCCCTGACCCGCGCCATCGAGGAAGAACGCCTGGGTGGTCTGGGCGTGGACGTGTTCAGTGCCGAACCCTTCGGGGAGGATCATCCTTACACCCGCATCATGGACCGGGACAATGTGCTGCTGACGCCCCACACCGCCTGGGGCGCCATCGAGACGAGAAACCGCTGCATGGCCATCGTGGCCGGCAACATCGCCGCCTGGCAGCGGGGCGAAACGCAGAACCGGGTAGATTAAAAGAAAAATCCGACCGCATTGCGGTCGGATTTTTTGCGCTTATTCGAGATAGATGCCTGCATCCAGCTGCTCGGTGACGTAGCCGATGACGCGGGCGGCGGGGACGGCTTTCTTCAGTTCAGCCATGCATGCGTCTGCCTGCCCGGCGGGGATGGCGAAGAGCAGGCCGCCGCTGGTCTGGGGATCGAAGAAGATATCCTCCAGGGCGCGGGGCACGCCGGCCACATTCTTGACGCCCTTCTCGCAGAAGTCCCGGTTGCGGTAGGCGCCGGCGGGGATGAAGCCCATCTCCGCCAGCTCGTAAGCCTCGGGATGGTAGGGGACGTCGGCGCACTTGATGTGCAGGGTGGCTTCGCTGCCCTGGGCCATCTCGTAGCCGTGACCCATCAGGGAGAAGCCGGTGACGTCGGTGCAGGAGTGGACCTCGTATTTGACCATGATGTCCCGGGCGGCCTTGTTCAGGGTGGCCATCTGAGCGTAGATGCGGTCCATCACTTCCTTCTCCACCATGTCCGCCTTGGCGGAGGTGGTCAGGATGCCGACACCCAGGGGCTTGGTCAGGATCAGCACGTCGCCGGGCTTGGCGCCGGAGTTGGTCAGCACCTTGTCCGGATGCACGAAGCCGGAAACGGCCAGACCGTAAATGGGCTCGGCACCGTTGATGGTGTGGCCGCCGGTGATGATCAGGCCAGCTTCGTAGGCCTTGTCATAGCCGCCGCGCAGAACTTCCTGGATGGCCTTCTTGCCCATCTTGTCGGAGACGCACATGATGTTCAGCGCCAGCTTGGGCTCGCCGCCCATGGCGTAGATATCAGAGATGGCGTTGGTGGCGGCGATCTGACCGTAGAGGTAAGGGTCGTCGACGATGGGGGGGAAGAAGTCGGTGGTCTGCACTAGAGCGGTGTTTTCGTCCAGGTAGTAGACGCTGGCGTCGTCGGATTTATCATAGCCCACGATCAGCCGGGGATCGGTGTGGGTCTTGAAGCCCTCCAGCATCTTGGCCAGGGTGCCCGCGCCCACCTTGGCGCCGCAGCCGGCACACTGGGCCAGTTTTGTCATCTTTACTTCGGTTTCCATAAATATTCTCCTTATAGACCGTATAAAAATGAGGGGCCGGGAAAACCCCGGCCCCGGGTAGATTGGATCAGCTGTCTGCTGCCCGATGGCGGCAGATATAGCCGTTGTCAGATACTTCCACGATCTGCTCCACTTCCTCGGGCATTCTTGCGTCGGGGCAAATATCCGTGCCCTCATAGCGGACACAGGTGCCGCAGCTGCTGCTCAGATCCCGGGGGACCGGCATGACCTGGGCGGCCCAGCCTGCCTTTTGGCAGAGCTTCTTGAAACGGATGGCACCAAAATGGGAGAAGAAGGTGGCGATAAACGTCGTCATTACTTGGTGATGGTCAGGGTGTACTCGTCGTTTGCCTCAGTGACGGTGACGGTGTAGCCCTGATGCTCAGCGTAACGGGTAACGTTCTCCTTGGCGGTGGGATTGTCCACCACGATGGTGTACTCAGCGTCCTTGGTCATCATGGCCTTGCGGATCATGACGACGGGTTCGGGACAGGAAAGACCTCTTGCGTCCAGCATAGTATGTGCTCCTTTCTTAATCCTTCTTGCCGAAGGTGTTGACACAGGCGATGATGGTGACCACGATGATGCCGACTACGACCATGACCTGGCCGTTGATGCCGGGGCCGCCGACCTTATAGACGCCGTCGACGACGGAGTCAGCAGCGCCGGCCAGACCGAAGTTGTGGCAGAAAGCGGCACCGACAACCAGACCGGTGACGGTGATGGCGGAGTCGGTGTTGCCCTCGCCGGCCAGGATCAGCTGACGCAGGGGGCAGCCGCCCAACAGGGTGCAGCCGTAGCCCACCAGCAGCATGCCCAGGAAGTTCCAGATGTGGGCAGTGTGGGCGACGGGCTGGGATTCGAAGCCCGGATTGAAGTAACCACCGCCCTTGACGGCGTTCAGGATCAGATTTGCAGCCAGAGCAGCGACGAACAGGGCCACGAAGCCGCTCAACAGCTTGGTCTCTTTGAACAGGACTACGTCACGGATACCGCCGACCATGCACATACGGGTACGCTGTGCCAGGGCGCCGACGATCAGACCGGCAGCCAGGGAGATGATGATGGGAGCGTGCTTGGAGCCGGGGCCGGACTCGGAGAAGACCAGCAGGGTGGGAAGAGCAACCAGGACCACCAGCAGGACCACCTGGATGGCGGGAGCCACAGCACCCTCCAGCTTGGGCTGCTTGTAGGTACGCTTCAGGGAGTAGCCCTTGTTCAGGAAGAACACGCCGCACAGGATACCGGCGACGAAGCCCAGCAGACCGACCACGGCGTTCAGGTCACCGCCGGCCAGGCGCAGGGTCATGCGGAAGGGGCAGCCCAGGAATGCCAGGCAGCCGATCATGACGAAGAAGCCCAGGATGAAGCGGGTGAAGGGGGCGGAGCCGCCCTTGGGGGCCCATTCCTTCTTGAGCAGTGCCATGATGAAGCTACCCAGAACCAGACCGATGATCTCAGGACGGACATACTGCACGACGGCAGCGGAGTGGAGCTTCAGACCGCCGGCGGTGTCACGCAGGAAGCAGGCGATGCAGTAGCCCATGTTGGCGGGGTTGCCGAAGAGGACCAGCAGCACGGCGATGACGCCGATGGCCAGACCCGCAAGGGCGATACCCATCTTTTCGTTTTTCTTCATAGTTTTTCTACCTCCGTAGTTAAAATTCTACCTTGTCAGTATAGCACAGTCAGACACGGGGGACAAATAGATTTCTTTGATGAAATTGTCGATTTTATTTGATTTTTATATAAGTGTATGGTATCATGTAAAAAAGATAATGGATTGATTGGATGCGGAGATTCCCTGGTTGCCGGGACAACGGCAGGGAATCTGCAGCTGCGTTACAATCAGAACAATGACGACGAATTGAGGATGCTTCATGGATAAGATCTACCTGGACAATGCCAGCACCACGTTCCCCAAGCCGGAAGTGGTGGCCGGGGCTGTCTACCAATATATGACCACCCAGGGCGCCAACATCAACCGGGGCTGCTACGACAGTGCCTACGATGTGGAGGAGCTGGTTTTTGAGACCCGGCAGATGCTGACGGATCTGTTTCACGGCGGCGACTGCAAGAATGTGGTGTTCACCAAGAATGTCACCGAGAGTCTGAACGTGATCCTCAAGGGCTTCCTGCGTCCCGGCGACCATGTTCTGGTGTCCGCCATGGAGCACAATGCCATGATGCGCCCCATCCGCCAGCTGGAGGCAGCCGGTGTATCCTTTGACCGGATCCCCTGTGACGATCAGGGAAATCTGCGCCTGGACACCATGGAAAGCCTGCTGCGCCCCAACACGAAGGCCGTTGCCATGATGCATGCCAGCAATGTCTGCGGC
Organism: Oscillospiraceae bacterium; assembly: GCA_017465745.1. Classification (GTDB taxonomy): domain Bacteria; phylum Bacillota; class Clostridia; order Oscillospirales; family Oscillospiraceae; genus Faecousia. The sequence goes on along the minus strand of JAFTVM010000103.1, from coordinate 12,541 downwards.
ACCGTGCTGCCCATTGAAGAAGTGGGGGGCTTCTGCCATGCCCACGGGCTGAAATTGATCGTCGACTGCGCCCAGACCGCCGGCGTTTTTGACATCGACATGGAAAAAATGCACATCGATGCCCTTGCCTTCACCGGCCACAAGGGCCTGCTGGGCCCACAGGGCATCGGCGGCTTTATCTTAAAGGAGGAGATGATCCCCCTGACTGACCCGCTGCTGTCCGGGGGTACCGGTTCCATCAGCCACACAGAGCAGATCCCCGCCTTCATGCCCGACCGCTTTGAGCCGGGCACCATGAACCTGCCCGGCATCATGGGTCTCCACGCTGGCCTGAGCTGGCTGAAGGAAACGGGCATTGAAAATATCAGAAATCACGAGCTGGAACTGACAGCCCGGTTCCTTTCCGGTCTTGAAAGACTGGAAGGGGAGGGGCACATTCGTATCGTCGGCCGCCGGGATACGGCAAACCGCACCGGCGTGGTCAGCATCCAGACCCTGAACAGGGAACTTTCCCAGGCGGCCTTTGAGCTGGACGCCACCTACGGGATTATGACGCGCGTGGGTCTTCACTGCGCTCCCTCCGCCCATCAGACACTGAATACCTATCCCACGGGTACGATCCGCTTCTCCTTCGGCTGGTTCAACACCGAAGCTGACGTGGACGCTGCCCTGAACGCACTGGAGGAAATCTGCCATGGAATTTAAGCAGCTGGAATCTTTTGCCGCTGTGGTGCGGCTCAACAGCTTCACCAAGGCCGCCGAGAGCCTGTATATCTCCCAGCCCACCATCTCCACCCACATCCGGGCGCTGGAGGAGGAGCTGGGCACCCGGCTCATCATGCGCACCACCAAGAATATCGAAGTCACCACCGAGGGCATGAAGCTCTACGACTACTCCGTCAACATCCTGGAACTCCGGGACCGCATGGTCAACGAATGCTCCTCCGCGGGCCGGCAGATCATCCACCTGGGCGCCTCTACCATTCCCTCGGCCTATATCCTGCCGGAGGTCCTGCCCCGGTTCGGCAAGCTCAACCCCAACGCCTTCTTCGTCATCCACCAGTCCGATTCCAAGGGCGTGGTGGACGGGCTGGGAGACGGTATCTACGATGTGGGTCTGATCGGTATGCCCAGTGAAAAGGAGAGTGTCGTCTGTATGCCCTTCTGCAAGGACCGGATGGTGCTGATCACCCCGGTGACGGAGGAATACCTGAACCTCCAGGCCGCCGGTGCTTCTGCGGTGGAGATCCTGCGGCAGTCCCCGGTGATCCTGCGGGAGAAGGGCAGCGGCACCAAAAAGAGCGCCGATTTCTTTCTGGAACAGGCGGGGATCGCCGACGAGCAGCTTCAGGTCACCGCCCGTGTCAACGATCCCGAGGCCATCAAGAATCTGGTGGCGGGGGGCCTGGGCGTATCCATCATCTCCAAGCGGGCGGCCAACAATTTCCTGCGGGAGAAGCGGATCCTGGCCTTCGAGCTGCCCCACCGGGCAGACACCCGTGACCTGTATGTCACCTGCCGCCGGGACCAGGCGGACCGGGGCATCGTCAAGGAGTTCATGGAATTTCTCACCCGGTATTACGCCAACGGCCCCAAGGAATAACCCCCTTTTCCAGAAAATCACGCTATCCATGGATGCCCGCTGGGAAAAACGTATTTTTGTGGAATTCTACAAAAGTTTTTCCCACAGTCAATTTCCATAAAATAATGATTGAAATTGAAAATCACTGCGGTATAATAATGATGTTATTAACAAACAAATCCAACCGGGCGGGACATTCCCAACCGGGGAAATGAGGTTCATTATGGAAAGAAAAGTCGGCACTGTGTCCAGAGGCATCCGCTGCCCCATCATCCGCGAGGGCGACGATCTGGTCAAGATCACTGTTGACAGCGTCATCGAAGCCGCCGAGAGCGAGGGCTTTGCTCTGCGTGACCGCGACGTTGTCGCCCTGACCGAGTCTATCGTGGCCCGTGCCCAGGGCAACTATGCCTCCGTTGACGCCATCGCCACCGACGTCCGCAATAAGCTGGGTGGAGAGACCATCGGCGTCATCTTCCCCATCCTGTCCCGCAACCGTTTCGCCATCTGCCTGCGCGGCATCGCCAAGGGTGCCAAGAAGGTCGTCCTGATGCTCTCCTACCCCTCCGACGAGGTGGGCAACGAGCTGGTGTCCTTTGATCAGCTGGACGCTGCCAAGGTCAACCCCTACTCCGACGTCCTGAGCCTGGAGAAGTACCGCGAGCTGTTCGGCGCCAATGTCCATCCCTTCACCGGTGTTGACTACGTTCAGTACTACGGTGACCTGGTCAAGGAAATGGGCGCTGAGGTGGAGATCATCTTCGCCAACGATCCCCGTGCCATCCTGCCCTATGCCAAGAAGGTCCTCAACTGCGACATTCATACCCGCGCCCGCACCAAGCGCCTGCTGTACGCCGCCGGTGCTGAGACCGTCTGCGGCCTGGATGATATCCTGACCGAGTCCATCGACGGCAACGGCTGCAACGAAAAGTACGGCCTGCTGGGCTCCAACAAGTCCACCGAGAACACCGTCAAGCTGTTCCCCCGGGACTGCCAGGATCTGGTGGAAAACATCCAGAAGCTGTTCCTGGAGAAGACCGGCAAGTGCATCGAAGTCATGGTCTACGGCGACGGTGCCTTCAAGGATCCCGTGGGCAAGATCTGGGAGCTGGCTGACCCTGTGGTTTCTCCCGCCTACACCCCCGGCCTGGAGGGCACTCCCAACGAGCTGAAGCTGAAGTATCTGGCTGACAACGACTACGCCAACCTCTCCGGCGCTGAGCTGAAGGCCGCCATCGAGAAGGCCATCCGCGCCAAGGACGGCTCCAGCCTGGTGGGCAATATGGCTTCCCAGGGCACCACCCCCCGCCGCCTGACCGACCTGATCGGCTCCCTGTGCGACCTGACCTCCGGCTCCGGCGACAAGGGCACCCCCATCATTCTGGTCCAGGGCTACTTCGACAACTACACCAACTAAGCATAACTTCCGAAGGAGGCGCGAAAGCGCCTCCTTTTTCTTGTGTCTTTCTCTTTTTTGTGATATGATGAACAAAAAGGGAGGTAATTGTATGCATTACATCATTTCTGTGTTCCTTGGGTACCTGCTGGGCTGCTCCAATATGGCCCTCTATCTTTCCAAAATCAACCGGGTGGACGTCCGCAAGGGCGGCAGCGGCAATCTGGGGGCGTCCAATGTTACCATGCAGCTGGGCTGGGGCGCCGGGGTGCTGACGGCGGTGCACGATATCGGAAAATCCGTCCTGGCGGTGGTTCTGGCCCGGCTGCTGTTCCCGGATGCCGTTTATGTGGGCGCATTGGCGGGTGTGGCATCGGTGCTGGGGCATATCTTCCCGTTCTATCTGAAATTTAAGGGCGGCAAGGGCTTCGCTTCCTATCTTGGCATGATCCTGGCACTGAACTGGAAATTTGCGCTGGTGATTCTGGTGCTGGTGGCGGTGGTCACCATCGTCACCGACTACATCGTGGCCGGGACCACCCTGACGATCCTGGCGTCGCCCGTATATCTGGGCATCACCGGCGGCTGGCTGATCGCGCTGATCCTGTGCGTTGCCACAGCGGTGATCCTCTATAAACACCGGATGAATTATGTCCGGATGTACAAGGGCACCGAGCCGGGCCTGCGGGGCGCAGTCCGGGGCGATGACCGGGTGAGGAAATAAATACTGCCCGGATACATCTGTATCCGGGCCTTTCTTGACTTCGGTGTATAATGATGATAAAATGTTCCATATCTTGCGATAATAGAGAGATTCGGAGGAATATGAATGAAAAAAGGAAATCCCATTGCCCTGCTGCCCATCGGCGTCTTTCTGGCGCTGTATCTGGGTCTGGGCCTTTGGTTCGAGTACGGACTGAAGATCCCCATGGGCTTCTACAACATCCCCATCGTTATTGCTTTCCTGGCGGCGATCCTGGTGGCCTGCCTGCAGAATCCGGCGCTGAAATTTGACGACAAGCTTACTGCCATGGGTGAGGGCGTGGGTGATAAAAATATCATCACCATGCTGCTGATCTTCCTGTGCGCCGGCGCATTTGTGGGCGTCGTGGGCCGCAGTTCCGCCCAGAGCGTGGCGTATTTCATGCTCAGCGTCATCCCGCCCCGGTTTGCCGTGGCTGTCCTGTTCGTGGTGGCCTGCTTCGTCTCCACCGCCATGGGCACCTCCGTGGGTACCATCACCCTGCTGACCCCCATCGCGGTGGAAGTGGCCAATGTCTCCAATTTCGGTGTGGCCCTGTGCGTGGGCACTGTGATGGGAGGCGCCATGTTCGGCGACAACCTGAGCTTCATCTCCGATACCACCATCGCTGCCTGCAACGGCCAGGGCTGTGCCATGCAGGATAAGTTCAAGGGCAATTTCTTCATTGCCCTGCCTGCTGCTCTGGTTACCATTGCCATCGTCATCGCCATCACCATGAACCAGCAGACCGCCCCCATCGACGAGCCCTACAACCTGCTGCAGATCCTGCCCTATGTTTTGGTACTCATCGGCGGCATCGCCGGCATCAATGTCTTTGTGGTGCTGCTGGGGGGTATCGCCTCCGGCGCGGTGATCATGCTTGCCGCCGGCCAGACCACATTTACCGATCTGCTGGCCTCCATGGGCAGCGGCGCCAGCGGCATGTTTGAGACCTCCATGGTGGCCATCCTGGTTGCTGCCCTGTGCGCCCTGATCCGTGTCTACGGCGGCTTCGACGCCCTGCTGTATCTGATCCGGAAGCTGTTCCGGGGCACCCGGGGCGGCCAGCTGGGCATCGGCCTGCTGGTTGGCACCATGGACATCGCCACCGCCAACAACACCGTGGCCATTGTTATGGCCAACCCCATCGCCAGGGAGATGTGCCATGACTATGGTATCAGCCCCCAGCGCTCCGCCTGCCTGCTGGATACCTTCTCCTGTATCTTCCAGGGCGTGATCCCTTATGGTGCCCAGATGCTGGTGGCCATTTCCGCCTGCGCGGAAATGGGCGTGCAGCTGTCTGCCTTTGATATCATGGCATACCTGTTCTATCCCTACCTGCTGCTGGTCAGCTCCCTGATCGCCATTTTCCTGGTGAAGGAAAAGAAGTGAATTCAATGCCCGGATGCCAAAGCATCCGGGCATCTCACATTACGGGGTAAAAAACTCCCGGATGCCGCGGCATCCGGGAGTTCAGTTTAAGTAACGAAATTACTCAGCGGTGTAGACCTTGCGGCCGGCGGACCAGACGACCTGAACGGCGTCGGGCTGACGGCGGTAGATGCAGCGTTCGAAACGCTCCTGAACGGTCAGTTCGCGGACTGCGGGCAGCTTGTCGTCGGTCAGGACGATGGCGTGCAGGGGGTTGCCTGCTGCGAAGCCGGGCTTCTCGCCGAAGAACTCAGCGGCAGCGGAGGTGCCCAGGTAGTAGCCCTCGGGAACGGACAGGAACTCGGACTGCCAGTTATCCATGATCCGGCGGGCCTTGGAGCCGCGGATGGTGGAAGCGGTGACAGCGAACATGGACAGACGGTCGCCGCCAGCGATGTCGGAGCCCAGGGTAACGCGCAGACCCTCGTTCAGCATCTCGCGAACGGGCATGTAGCCGGAGATCAGGTTCAGGTTGGAGTCGCCGCAGTGAGCGATCCACACGCCGGCGTCCTTGATAGCCTTGCGCTCGCGCTCATCGGACCAGACGCAGTGAGCCATGACGGTCTTGTCGTTCCACAGATCGTAGATGTCGTAGGTCTCCCAGTACTGCTTGCACTCGGGATGCAGCTCAGCGACCCAGGCCAGCTCGCCGGTGTTTTCGGACAGGTGGGACTGGATGGGGAGGTTCTTCTCCTTAGCCAGCTTGCCCAGGAAAGCCATCAGCTCGTTGGTGCAGGTGGGGGTGAATCTGGGGGTGATGATGGGCTTGATGTGCTCGAAGTTGCACTGCTCCAGCCACTTGATGGTCTCTTCCATGGATTCCTCGGTGGTCTCCTGGTAGTTCTCGCCGCCGTTGCGGTCCATGTTGACCTTACCGACGTAACCGGTGACACCGGCCTTCTCCAGCTCTTCCATCAGGATCAGAGTGGATTCGCGGTGCAGGGAGGAGAACATGACAACACGGGTGGTGCCGTTGGCAATCAGCTCATGAGCCAGCTGCTTGTAGATCTTCCGTGCCATCTCGGTGTCAGCGAAGTGAGCCTCGGTGGGGAAGGTGTAGGTGTTCAGCCAGTCGATCAGGGGCATATCCATACCCATGCCCAGCATGGCGTACTGGGGAGCATGCAGATGCATGTCGGAGAAGGTCTGGAAGACCAGTTTGTCGCCGTAGTCTTCGACTTCGCAGCCGGCGTACTTTTCGGGCAGGGTCTCGTAGACGCCCACGATGATGCCGTCTTCAGCTACCAGGTAGCCGTTTTCGGTGATGTCCAGCTTGCCCAGTTCGGGAGCGGAGACGATGTTGCCGTGGAGAATGGTCACTTTCATAGTTTCTGTGGCTCCTTTCAAGTTTGGAACGATTGCATGAAAAAGAGCATCCAATTTTGACTTGGATACTCGCGGCGGGCCGATTCGGCGGGCCGTTAATTACAAGGTTGCGGGGGTGTAGCTGCCGGAAGTTTCGCTGTGTTTCCGACATATTTGTACAGTATTAGGATACCATATTTTTGTATCTAATTCAATGGTGAATGTGTATAAAATCAAGTTTTCAAACAGGGCAGGATGAACAATGCAAACGTTTTCAAGAAAAAAGTCCGGGTCTCAAACGAGACCCGGACGGTAATTCAGGGGTTACTGCTCAGCGGGGACTTCCTTGCCCAGGTTCTGGTACATAACGCGCTTGATGGCCTTCTTGACGGCACGCAGGATATTCTCGTAGCCGGTGCAGCGGCACAGGTGGCCGGACAGCAGCTTGCGCAGTTCGGCGTCGGTGTACTCCTTGCCGGACTCGATGATTTCGACAGCGGTCATGATGAAGCCGGGAGTGCAGAAACCACACTGGATGGCGGCTTCCTCGATGAAAGCTTCCTGGATGGCGTGCAGCTCACCGTTGGGGCCCAGCAGGCCTTCCAGGGTGCGGATGTGCTTGCCCTCAGCCCAGACAGCCAGGCACAGGCAGGAGTTGACAGCCTCGTCGTCGATCAGGACGTTGCAGGCGCCGCATTCGCCGACTTCGCAGCCCTTCTTGACGGAGTGCATCTTGAAGTCGTTGCGCAGCATGTCGGTCAGGGAAGCGCGGACGTCCACAGTCTTCTCGACATCCTTACCGTTCAGCTTGAAGTGGACGGTCTGATACTGAATCTGATGCTTTTCCATTACAGTTCACCTCCAGCAAGCTTAACGGATTCGATGAAGGCACGCTTGCAGCACTCCACAGCCATGTGAGTACGGAATGCCTTGGAAGCACGCCAGGAGTCACGGCACTTCAGGTCAGTCACGACAGCGGCTGCAACTTTCTCGATCAGCTCCATGGACAGGGGCTGGCCGTTGCCCACAGCCTCAGCGCTCTTGGCACGCAGGGGGGTGGGACCAGCGACGCCGTAGGCGATACGGACGCGCTCGACGGTCTTCTTGTCGGCGGACAGGCGGACGTTGACGGAGGTGCCCAGGGTAGCGATATCCAGGGCCTCACGCATGGCGTACTTGATGTAGTGGCCGTAGCAGTTCTCGTAGCTCTCCTTGGGGATCAGGATGCCGGTCTGGATCTCACCGGGCTGCAGGTCCACCTGGCCGGCCCAGATGTAGAAGTCGCTGATGGGCAGACGGCGGTAGCCGTTGGGACCCTTCAGTTCCACGATGGCGTCCCATGCGTGCAGGGTGGCGGTGGAGTCGGCGGAGGTGGCACCGTTGCAGGTGTTGCCGCCGATGGTGCCGGCGTTTCGGATCTGGGGACCGCCGATGGTATCAACAGCCTCGCCCAGAACGTTGATGTACTTCTGGATCAGAGGATCGTTGGTAATGTGGGAGAAGGTGGTCAGGGAACCGATGCGCAGAGTGCCGTCCTCTTCCATCTTGACGCCCCGGATCTCGTCCAGGCCGTGGATGCTCAGCAGGGAGCGGCCGGCGCGCTTGCCTTCGTGCATCTGAACCAGAACGTCGGTGCCGCCGGCAACGATGTCAGCTTCGGGATGCTCCAGGTGCAGGGCGATGGCTTCGTCCACCGTCTTGGCCTGGTACAGAACATTAATATCATACATAGCGAATATTCTCCTTACTCTTCGATCAGTCCGGCCTCAGTGAACTCCTTGTACAGGACATGGGGGTTGATGGGGCAGACATTGATGGAAACATCGGTGGCGTTGCGGATAGCGTTACGCACAGCGGAAGCAACGGGGCAGGCGGGGGGCTCGCCCAGAGCCTTGGTGCCGAAGGGGTTGGTGGGCTCGAAGTTTTCGACGAAGGCAACTTCCAGGGTGGGATGATCCATGAAGGTGGACAGCTTGTAGTCCAGCAGGTTGTTGTTCAGAGGCTTGCCGGTCTTCTCGTCGAAGATCAGCTGCTCGCTCAGTGCGTAGCCGATGCCCATGGACATACCGCCGTGGACCTGGGCTTCAGCCAGGGCGGGGTTGATCAGGCGGCCGCAGTCGTGAACGTTCAGGATGCGGGTCAGCTTGGCCTTGCACATGGGGATGTCGACCTCGACTTCGGCAAAGCAGACGCCGAAGGAGTAGGCGTTGGACTTGATCTGGCAGGTGGTCTCTGCGGTGATGTGGTGGCTGTCCTCCAGGGAGTACAGGCTCTCGCAGGCCAGGTCGCCCAGGGTCTTCAGGACACGGCCGTCGGTGGTGCGGATGATGTTGCCGTCCACCAGGTCCAGGGTCTCGATGGGCATACGGGTCTGGTCATGGGCGATCTGCAGGATCTTCTTGCGCAGCTCGGTGGCGCACTTGGAGATGCCCAGAGCGCCGATGTAGGTCTGACGGGAAGCATAAGCGCCGGTGCCGTAGGGCGTCACGTCGGTGTCCTGGCAGGAGACCACATGGACGTCCTTCAGGGGGATACCGACAGCGTCGGCCACCATCTGGGAGTAGGCGGTGTCACAGCCCTGGCCGATTTCGGTCTCGCCGGTCTGGAACTGGACGGAGCCATCCTGGTTGACGATCATGCGGACGGAGCAGGACTCCAGGGAGATGGGCCAGACAGCGGTGTTGTACCAGAAGGCAGACACGCCGATACCCTTGCGGATGGGGCCGGTCTGGTTCTTGTACTCGTTGTACTTGGTGTAGTAGTCCATGATCTCGATACCCTTGTCCAGGCACTGGTTGAAGGTATCCTCGAACATCTCGTTCTTGGAGAAGCTGTCAACATAGCCCTTGGGCATCAGCGTCTTGCGGCGGTAGTCAATGGGATCCAGACCCAGCTTCTTGCAGATGTCGTCGGTGTGGGACTCCACTGCGAAGGTAGTCTGAGGCATGCCGTAGCCGCGCATGGCGCCTGCGGTGGGACGGTTGGTGTAGACGGAGTAGGCAACGCCCTCGTAGTTGGGAACGGGGTAGAGCTGGGGGATGGAGCCTGCGCCCTTGGCGACGATGGAGTGGCCGTGGGAAGCGTAGGCGCCGCCGTTGGACCACTGCTCACCCTTACGGGCGACCAGGGTGCCGTCCTCGCGGACCCAGGAGATCAGGTGGGTGCGGATGGAGTGACGGACGCGGTTGGAGACGAAGGTCTCTTCACGGGCGCACTCGTAATGGACCAGACGACCGCCCACCTGGGTAGTAGCCCAAGCGACCAGGGGCTCATACAGCGCGTCCTGCTTGTTGCCGAAGCCGCCGCCGATGTAGGGCTTGATGACGCGGACCTTGCCCCAGGGGCAGCCCAGAGCCTGGCCGGTGATACGGCGGACGATGTGGGGGATCTGGGTGGAGGAAACGACCACGATGCGGCCGTTCTCGGTGTAGGCGTAAACGCCGTGGTTCTCGATGTGGCAGTGCTGAACGGTGGGGGTATTGTACCAGCCTTCGATCTTGATCAGACCGGGCTCCTTGATGGCCTCTTCGTAGTTACCGATGTGGGTCTCAGACTTGGCCAGCAGGTTGCCGGGGCACTCTTCGTGGATCTGGGGAGCATCGGGCTCCAGGGTCTTCTGGGGATCCAGAACGAAGGGCAGCTCCTCGTATTCGGCCTTGATCAGCTTGACGCCCTGGGCGGCTGCGACCTCGTTCTCTGCGATGACGATGGCAACATCGTCGCCGTAGTAACGGACGTGCTGGTTCAGGAGCTTCCGGTCAGCGACGTCCTGATGATGGGGGTCGGTGGACCAGGGGTGGCCGGAGGTGGGGAACTGGATGTCGGGGACGTCGAAGCAGGTCAGAACCTTGACGACGCCGGGGACAGCCTCAGCGGCGGAGGTGTCGATGGACTTGACAAAGCCGTGGGTGATCTTGGAATGGTAGATCTTCATGACCAGAGCGTCCAGGGGACGCAGGTCGTCCACGTACTTGGCGCGGCCGGTAGCCTTGTCATAGGCATCCACGCGGATGGCGCTTTTGCCGGTGTACTTGTTCATGTGAGTAATCTCCTTCCTGGCGGGATTGTACAATATGGACAGATTTGTTTGATATTGCGAATTAGGATAAATAAGGGTATTCCTATCAAGAATTATAATTGATTGATATAAGATTGTCAAGGGAGTTCCCTGGAAAAAAACAACGCCCATGGACGGAAAATACTTCATATTTTTGGTCGTTTCCTCCAAAACATCCAACGATGATGCTAAAAATGCTCCCGTCAAGAAAAAAGTTACTTGCAGAATGAACAAAAAATGACAACCGTTTTCTACATATGTTTCAAAGGCAGATTATTGAAAAAATGTGAACATTCCATTATAATGTACCCGTATAATTGCGTGTACTGGGGGCAGCTTTCAGAGTCCCTTTCATGCACCCGGAAAAGCGCGGTTACAAATACTATATTATAAAGGAGATTCAACATGAAGAACACTGCTCCCAAGCAGGCTGCTTCCGTGGAGAATGTCTTTACCCTTGAGGGCAGAGTCCCCCTGGGCAAGGCGATTCCCTTCGGTCTGCAGCACATTCTGGCAATGTTTGTTGCCAACCTGTCCCCCATTACCATCATTGCCGCAGCTGCCGGCCTGGATGGTGCCACTCTGGCTGTTCTGCTGCAGAATGCCATGATCGCCGCCGGTATCGCCACTTTCATCCAGCTGTACCCCATCTGGAAGATCGGTTCCGGCCTGCCCGTCGTTATGGGCGTCAGCTTCACCTTCGTTGCTGTTCTGTCCTCCGTGGCAGCAACCTATGGCTATGGTACCGTAGTCGGCGCCGTCATGGTGGGCGGTATTGTGGAAGGTATCCTTGGCCTGCTGGCCAAATACTGGCGTAAGGTCATCACCCCCATCGTCGCCGGCTGCGTCGTCACCGGCATCGGCCTGTCCCTGTTCACCGTCGGTATCCGTTCCTTCGGCGGCGGCTACAACGATGACTTCGGCTCCTGGCAGAACCTGCTGATCGCCACCATCACCCTGGCTACCTGCCTGGCATGGAACGCTCTGGCAAAGGGCTACCTGAAGCAGATCTCCGTTCTGGTCGGCATGATCGTCGGCTATGTCATTTCCTTCTTCTTCGGCAAGGTCGATCTGTCTGCCATCATGGCTGACGGCTTCTTCTCCCTGCCCCACCTGATGCCCGTTGCTCCCGAGTTCAACATCAACGCCATCATCTCCGTCGTGCTGATCTACCTGGTTTCCGCAGCTGAGACCATCGGCGATACCACCGCCCTGTGCAACGGCGGTCTGAACCGCGACATCACCGAGAAGGAGATCTCCGGCTCCCTGGCCATCGACGGCTTCGGCTCCTTCATCTCCTCCCTGTTCTCCACGCCTCCCGTCACTTCCTTCTCTCAGAACGTTGGCCTGATCGCCATGACCAAGGTTGTCAACCGCTTCACCATCATGACCGGCGCTGTCATCATGGTCCTGTGCGGCCTGCTGCCCCCCATTGCCAACTTCTTCGCATCCCTGCCTGACTGCGTCCTGGGCGGCTGCACCGTCATGATGTTCGGCAACATCTGCGTCGCTGGCTTCGAGATGCTGTCCCGCGCCGGCTTCAACCACAGAAACAACACCATTGCCTCCCTGTCCCTGGCCATCGGCGTCGGCACCACTGCCGCTTCCGAGGTTGGCATCTGGAACATCTTCCCCCAGATGGTCCGCGATGTGTTCTCTGCCAACGTCGTTGCCGTTATCTTCGTCGTCGCCATCGTGCTGGATCTGGTCCTGCCCAAGAACATGGGCATCCACGAGGAGTAATTCCCCGTCCCACAGCAAAACCGCGCATATCGGGATAACTTTTGGAAACCTTTTCGTATCCCGGTGACAGCGCGATTGCAAATAAATTAAAAAGGAGAAATTCTTATGTCCAAGCCCCAGAATGCTCTGGACCGCTTCTTCGGTTACACCGAGAGAGGCTCCAGCGTCAAGACAGAACTGCTGGCCGGTCTGACTACCTACATCGCCCTGGCCTACATTCTGATCCTGAACCCCCTGTACCTGTCCGATCCCTACGCCATCCCCAGCTACGCCCACTATGATCTG